>DATATI010000020.1 GCA_036268875.1 Polyangia bacterium
ACGACGAACCGGCAGCCGCCGCAGCCGCGCCCAGCGAAGCCGCGCCCGCCGAAACGCGCAACGGCCGCTCGCAGACGCCGGTCCCCCCGCCGCCCGAGCCGCCCAAACCCACCGAATAAGCGGACACCCAAGGGCAAGAGCGGCGATGGTTCGTCTCTGCTTCGTTTGCCTGGGCAACATCTGTCGCTCGCCGACCGCCGAGGCGGTGATGCGTCACCTGGTCAAGCAAGCGGGTCTGGCGGCCCAGATCGCCATCACCAGCGCCGGCACCGGCGATTGGCACCTGGGCGAGCCGCGCGACCAGCGCAGCCAGGCCACTGGCCGCGCCCGCGGCATCCCTCTGTCTGGCGTGGCCCGGCAATTCACCGCCGCCAGCTTCGCCGGTTGCGATTACGTCCTGGCCATGGACGCTGCCAACCGCAAGGCGCTGCTGGCGATGGCGCCCGACGACGAGGCGCGGGCCAAGATCGCCTTGTTGCGCGCCTTCGAGCCGGGCGCGCCTGACGACCATGCCGCCGCCGCGGACGTGCCCGATCCGTACTATGGCGGCCCCGGTGGGTTCGAGCACGTCTTCGACATCTGCCAGGCCGCATGCGCCGGCTTGCTGACCCAGATACGGCGCGAACACGGGATCTGATCGTGCTATCCGCACCGTTGGCGGCGGTGGTTAGCCGCGTGCTGGGAAGCGCGGTGACGGGCAGTCGGACATTGGCCGGCGGCGACATCAATCAGGCCTTCGCCGTCGCGCTGGCCGATGGACGGCAGGTTTTTCTGAAGACCAACCCCCGCGCGCCGCGAAGCATGTTCGGCGCCGAGGCGTGCGGCCTCCGCTGGCTGGCGGACGCTGGTGCGCTGAGGGTGCCGTTGGTCCTCGCCGCCTCAGCCAGCGACGATCTCGGGCCGGCGTATCTGATCTTAGAATTGCTCAAGCCCGGTCCGCCGGCGCGTGATTTTCACGAAACACTGGGGCGCGGTCTGGCGGCCCTGCATCGGGCCGGCGCGCCGCGGTTTGGCCTGGACCATGACAACTTCATCGGACGGCTGCCGCAATCCAATCAGCCGGTCGACGCCCGTGGCAGCCACGCCGATGCTGGCGACTGGGCGGCGTTTTATCGTGCCCGCCGTCTGGCACCACAGCTGAAATTGGCCGTCGACAACGGGTACGCCTCGCCTCGCATGCGCCAAGGGATCGAACGGCTGCTCGATCACCTCCCCTCGCTGGTCGGCCCTGCTGAACCTCCGGGGCGGCTGCACGGCGATCTGTGGGGCGGCAACCTCATGTGCACCGACGACGGCCAGCCGTGCCTGATCGATCCGGCGGCCTATGGCGGACACCGCGAGGTGGACCTGGCGATGATGCGCCTCTTTGGCGGGTTTCACGCCCGCACCTTCGACGCCTACGCGGAGGCGTCGCCACTTTCCGACGGACACGCCGAACGCGTGCCGCTTTACCAGCTTTATCCGCTGCTTGTGCACGTGAACCTGTTCGGCGGTGGCTACGTCGGTGCGGTCGAATCGGCCCTTGATCAGTTGGTCTAAAGACCGCCCCCGACTTGGCCGATGTACGGCAACGCGCGTGGGCTTCTCGTCTAAAAAAAATCAGGCCGAAGCAGAGGCCGCCACAGCGGTCAGCCCGATCGAGATGGCCCTCGATACCCTGGCCAACGTGCTGCGCATCCTGGGCGAGTTCGCGCTTGATACCGAGCAGCAAGAAGCCGCCGTCTTCACTCGGCTGTCGGAGCAGTGGGCCCAGCACGTGACGATGGCTTCGCCCCCGCCGGGACCGGACGTGCCGGGGCAAAAGGGCGCAGCCAGCAGCGATGCTTCGCGCCGCGACTGGACTGGCGTACGCGAGTTCGTGCGCGAGTACTGCAAGACCAGCACCGCCCACACCCAGACGGTGCTCACCGATCTGCGCCAGGTGATCTGGGTGTTCATCCAGAACCTCAACCATTCGTTCGCCCAGGACACGGAAGCCGACGGCCGCATCGGCGAGCAGCTGGCCAAGCTGGAGACGCTGGCCCAGTCGAGCTCGACCAGCGAGCTCAAGCGCGAAGTGTTGGCCACGGTGGTGGCGCTGGCCCAGATCGTCGAGCAGCGCAAGAAGCAGCATTCAGAGCGCGTCGAGGATCTGGGCAAGCAGGTGCGCACCTTGGGCAGCGAGCTGGATTCGGCGCGCAAGGACCGCGAGGTCGATCCGCTGAGCGGCCTTTACAACCGGCGCGCCTTCGACGAGTACGTCAACCGCAGCGTCGAGCTGTCGCGCGCCTTTGGCCAGCCGGTCTGCTTGCTGCTGGTCGATCTCGACGGCTTCAAGCTGATCAACGACACCTTCGGCCATCCGGAAGGCGATACGGTGCTGCGTCGATTGTCCGACGCCATGGCCCGGACGTTTCCGCGCAAGAGCGACTTTGTGGCCCGCTTTGGCGGCGACGAATTCGCGGTCGTGCTGCGCGAGACATCGCTGAAGGACGGGATGTCCCTGGGCGAACGGCTGCTGAAGGCGGCGCGGGCCACCGAGATCGAACGCGAAGGCGTACGCGTGCGGCTGTCGGTGTCCATCGGCATCGGCACCCTGCAGACCACCGAAGACGTCTCAAGCTGGCTGCTGCGCACCGACCGGGCGCTTTACCAGGCCAAGCGAGCCGGCCGCGACCGAATGGTGGCGGCCGACGACATCTCCGGCGCGCTGGTCGTGCGCTAGGTCCGCGCGGCGCGAAACATCGGCGCCAGCGGCGGCGCCGTGCCCAAGGCCAGCGTGATGGCGTGAGCCGCCTGGTGCACCAGCATGCCCAGGCCGTCCGCATAGCGCGCGCTGCGGCCGCGAACCGCGGCGGCGAGCGGCGTCGGTTTTCCGTACGCCATTTCCAACACCGCCGTCTGCCGACCCAGCGCCGCCAGGCCGGCGCGCGCCACTTCGTCTTCCCAGGCCGCGGGCGGCACCGCCGAGATCAAGACGTCCGCCTCACGCAGCGCGCGTGCCAACGCCTTTTCAGTCCACGCCGCCACGCTCACGCGCTGTCGCCGCCCCGCCGGAAAACGCGCGCGAATCTGCCGCCCCGCCGCCGGGTGCCGGGCCAAAAGACGCACCTCCGTGCGCGCTGCGGTCAGCGCTTCGACGGCGCCCGCCGCCGCGCCGCCCGCCCCGACCATCACCGCCACGCAGCCGGCCGCCACGCCGACATCCAGGTCAGCCAGCGCACCGATCAGGCCCGCCCCGTCGGTGTTCTCCGCGCGGGTGCGGCTACGCGCGTTCGCCGACGTGAAGATCAACGTGTTGGCCGCGCCTGCCGCCTTCACCGCCGCCGACGATGACGTGGCCAACGCTGCGGCGGCCGCTTTGTGCGGAATCGTGACGTTGAGATAGCGAAAACCGCCGGCCCGCAGCCGGGCCACCAGCGCATCGAAGCCGGCGGCGTCGACGCTCAGCGCTTGATAGCGGCCTTCCACCCCGAGCGCTCGGTACGCGGCCTGATGAATGACGGGCGAGCGGCTCTTGCTGACGTCGGCGCCCAGGACGGCGGCGTTGATCAAGGCTTCCTTTCAGCGTCGGCGGCCCGCACCTCGCGCACCTCGGCGTCCAGCTCGCCTTGGTTCAGGCGCACGCGGACGGCGTCGCCGGGACGGAGCTGGGCGGCGTTCGTGACCAGGTGACCGTCGGGGCCGACGGTCAAGCTGAAGCCGCGCTCGAGCACGCGCAGCGGCGACAACGCTCCCAGCTTGGCGTGGCACGATTCAAGGACACGGTGCCGCCGATCGCGTTCCAGGCGCATGCGGTTTTGCAGCCGTTCGTTAAGGGCGATCAGCGCCGCGCGCTGGACCGCGATCCGTCGCTGAGGGTGCGAGCGATAAAGCGCCAGCTCGACCGTGCGCAGCGCCGTGCGATCGCCGATCAGCCGCCGGCGCCAGGCGCGGTGGCTGCGTTCGACCAGGTCGTCGATGACCTGCCGCCGGCTGCCCAACAATCGGCGCGGATCCCCGAGCCGCGCCCGCGCCCGCTCCATGATCAGACGGCCCTGGTGCAGGTTCGCCTGCACGCCCCGGGCGCCGCGCCGGGACAACAAGGTCAGCTCGGCGCGCAGGTCGTCCGCCACCGGCACCGCCAGCGCGGCAGCGGCGGACGGCGTCGGGGCGCGCACGTCGGCCACGAAATCGGCGATGGTGAAATCCGTCTCGTGCCCGACCGCTGAGATCACCGGGACCTTGCACGCCGCGATGGCGCGCGCCACCGGCTCTTCGTTGAAGGCCCACAGATCTTCCAGCGAACCACCACCCCGCGCGACAATGATGACGTCGACGTCGGGAACATCCTGCAGCTGCCGCAGCGCCGAGGCGATGCTCAGCGCCGCGCCATCGCCTTGCACCGGCGTCGGCGCCAGCAAGATCGGAACGGGAAAGCGCCGGTGGGCGACGCGGATGATGTCGCGCAGGACCGCGCCCGACGACGACGTCACCACGCCCAGCCGCCGCGGCAGAAACGGCAGCGATCGCTTGCGGGTGGCGTCGAACAGACCTTCGGCGGCCAGTTTCTTTTTCAGCTGCTCGAAAGCGACCGCCAGCGCACCCGCGCCGGTCGGTTCGATGTCGGTGACCGACATCTGAAATTTGCCGCGACCTTCGTAGATGGTCAGGCGGCCGCGCACGCGCACGGCCATCCCTTCATCGGGACGAAAGCGCAGCCGGCCGGCCTCGCGCGAGAACATCACGCAGTCAAGCTGGGCCTCTTCGTCCTTCAAACAAAAATAGATGTGGCCCGGCCCCGAACGCTTGAGGCCAGAGATCTCGCCCTCCACGCGCACGTCGGCAAAACGCGCCTCCAGCACCAGGCGGGCGGCGCGCACCAACTCGGAGACCACGAAGATGCGCGGGGCCGCCGGCACCGGCGCGGGCAGCGACCCTTCACTGACTGCATCCGGCAGCGGCACCGGCGCTACGACGACCACCGGCCCTGACACGGCGGGCACCGGCAGGATCACCGCCACCGCGGGTATCGTCGCCGCGGACGCGGTGGGCGGAAACATCGCCAGGCGCGCCTCCAGGGTCAGCTGCTTAGGGGCTTCGCGCTCGGGCTTGGTCCGCGCGCTCATTTGCTGGCCGCCCGGGCGGCCGCACGTTCATAGTCGGCGGCACTGGCCCGCAGTCCTTCCAGATCGTGAAAGGCGCGGTTCTTTCTTTCTTCCGACTGCTCGGCCAGGCCGGCATATCCCCAGCCGCCGTTTTCGCCCCGGCGCAGCGGCACGCGGACGCCCGACACCAGGACCGCCGCGGCGGTGTCGCCCGCCGGATCGACGGCGATGGTGGCGTCGGCGACGGCCAGCGCCGTCAACGTCGGCAGGGTGCCGGACATCTCGGCGCGGAACAATTCGCGACCGCTGGTCGCCGTGGCGCCGGCCTGGAACCGGCGCAGCTCGCGCTCGCGCGCGGGACCCTCGGGGAAATTGGAGAGCACGATGTCATAGGCCTCACGGTGCCACTTCTGCACGGTCATCCAGGCCCAGCGCGACGGCTGATCCAACGCGTCGAACAGCGCGCCCGCGTCGCCGGCCTGAACCGCCGCGGAGAATCGTCGATAGGCTTGGTCCGGCGTCTTGGCCTTTGACCCGCAACCGACCAGGGTCGCCGCGGCCCATGCCCAGGCGACGAAGGCCCAAGCAGTCGACGCGCGCCCTCGCATACTCTCCGCAGATAGCGGAAAGAACGGGTGAGAGCAAGCCGGTATGGTAGTCTCTGCGCGCAAATCGGCGAATTCATGACCGTATCCGCTCAGGACGAGTTCGCGCATGTTCCTTCGCCACACACCCGCCACCCGGCGCTGGCAGTGGGCGCGGCGGCGCTGGCTTTCTTCATCGTCTTTCACATCCGCCGCGACGTCGCGTACAGTCTGTCGTCGTCCACACCCATCGAGCTCGGCGCTGCCAAATCGTTGTTCGTTACGCCCGCGAATGATCGCCTGGCGGCAGCCAGCAATCGGCTGGTCGTGCTGCGTGGAACGCCGGATCGCCAGAACGCCCTTGAACTGGACACCAAAGGCTCGTGGGTCTTCAGCCAGTTCTTCGCCGTCCTGCAGACGAACGGACGGCTGTTCTTGCACCGCCGCGAAAGCCCGCTGCCGGCGTTCCGCGCCGAGCGCGACGTGTTTGAAGGGCGGCTGATCCGTTTTGGCGACCTGTCGTTCGAAAGTGCCATCCGCCGCTATTACGGCAGCCACGTCAGCGCCACGCACTTCTTCTCCCCGGCCGAACTGGCCGCCGCGCTGAGCGGTGGCGGCGCCCTGCCGTCTGATGGTCTGGCCCTGCGCGATCGGGCCGGCGACGAGGTCAAGCTGGGCGCCGCCGATTTGCTGGCCATCGATGTCGCGCGCCCGGGTGAAATCCGGGTCGCCATGCCGCGTGCAAAATTTCCCGACGAAGCCGACGCCCGCGCCGCCATCGAAAAACAAGGCGGCACCATCGTCGGGCTTGCCCCGCCAGCGGGCGGCGAGACAGCGCCCGCCCACCACGCCTTCCGCGTGAGGTTTCCCGCCGACAAACGCGACGCCGCGCTGGGCGCGCTGGGCGACAGCGATCCCGGCGTAGAGATCCGCGAGGCCCGCGATCAATACAAAGTCCGGTTGGCCGACTTGGGCGTCGAAGGTCGGGACGCGCTGGTAGTGCGTGGCGCGCAGAATCAGCCGGCGCGCATTCCGCTTGCGTCGGTGGCCGCGGTAAGGACACTGGCTTCCGTACAGATCCCGGACGATGCCTATCTGCTCATCGAGGGGGACTACCCGCGTGAGCACTTTCACACGGTGTTCGCCAGCGCCCTGCTGATCCTGTTTGGGGCCGTCAACCTGATCGGCCTGCGCCGGGGACTCTCGCGGTGAGCCTGCGCCTCTACGACACGCGCGAGAAGCGCAAGCTGGTGTTCGAGCCACTTTCCCCGGGGAAAGTGGGGATCTACAGCTGCGGCGTGACGGTCTACGATCTTTGCCACGTCGGCCACGCCCGCAAAGAGGTCGCCTTCGACGTGATCGTTCGGCATCTGCGCGCCTCGGGCTATGCCGTTCGCTATGTCCGCAACGTCACCGACGTCGACGACAAGATCATCCGGCGCGGCCAAGCCGAGGGCCGCCCGGCCATCGATGTGGCGCGGCAGTTTGAGGCGGCGATGGCCACCGACATGGCGTCGCTGGGCGTGCTGCCGCCCGACGTCGAGCCGCGGGCCACGGAGAACATCGCCGAGGTGATCGACGTGATCAAACGCCTGGAGGTTCGATCGCTGGCCTACCCTGCCGAAGGCGACGTCTACTACGCCGTGGCCGGGTTCGGGCGGTACGGCCAGCTCAGTGGGCAAAGCGTCGATGATCTGAAGGCGGGCGCGCGCATCGAGATCGGCGAGCACAAGCGCAGCCCGCTGGATTTCGCCTTATGGAAGGCGGCCAAGCCGGGCGAGCCGGCGTGGGAGAGCCCGTGGGGCCCCGGGCGGCCCGGCTGGCACATCGAGTGCTCGGCGATGGCCCACCGGTATCTGGGCGAGGTGTTCGATCTGCACGGCGGCGGGACGGACCTGATCTTCCCGCACCACGAAAATGAGATCGCCCAATCAGAAGGCGCGTTCGGCGTGGGCACCTTCGCGCGGCACTGGCTGCACTCGGGAATGGTCACCTTCGGCGGCGAGAAGATGTCCAAGTCGCTGGGCAACGTGGTCACCATCCGACGCGTCGCCGAGACGCACGACCTCGAGGCGCTGCGGCTGCTTTTGGTGGCGGTCCATTACCGTAGCCCGGTGTCGTTCGAGATCGCTCGCGACGAAGCTGGCCGCCAGCAGTACCCGGATCTCGACCAGGCCGAGGAGCGCCTTGAATATTTCTACCGGACGCTGGAGCGCATCGACCAAGCCGGCATTCCGGCGACGGAGACCGGCGCCGGCGAGGTGCTGGCGCCGGCCGACCATACGCTGGCGGCGTTTCGCGAGGCGATGGACGACGACTTCAACACGGCGGCGGCGCTGGGCCACCTGTACGAATCGTTCGTGCTGGCCAACAAGCTGCTGGACGATCCCAAGGCGGCGGCCAAGGACGTTCGCCGGCGCACGCTGGCTCGCCTGCGCAGCGAACTTCGCGCCTGCGGTCAAACGCTGGGCATCTTCACCCGTCCGGCGGCGGAGTTTCTCCTGGCCCGCCGCACGCGCCTGTGCGCGCGCCACGGGATTGACGCCGCCGCCGTCGAGGCGCGCATCGCCGAGCGCGCCTCCGCCCGCGGGGCCAAGGATTTCACGCGCGCCGACGAGATCCGGCAGGCCCTGCGCGCAAACGGCATTGAACTGATGGACGCCGCTACTGGAACCAGCTGGCGGATCGGCTAGGAACCACTGGCGCCGCCGGTGCCCGATGCGGCGGCCGGGGCCGGCGCGGCGTCGGAACCGGGCCGGCTGGCGTTCACGCGCTCGCGCAGTTCCTTGCCCACTTTGAAGAAAGCCAGGCGCTTGGGTTTGACGTGAACCGCCTCGCCGGTGCGCGGGTTCCGTCCCTCGTACTCGCGGTACTCGCGGATCGAGAAGCTGCCGAAGCCGCGAATTTCGATCCCTTCGCCCTTCTTCAAGGCGTCGACCATGCAATCGAAGACGTGGCCAACCAGCAGTTCAGCCCGGCCCCGCGGGACCTTGAGCTGCTCCGCCACGATATCGATCAAGTCCGCTTTGGTCATCTGGCCCAAATCAGTGTATCCACCAATGACGAAGTAATCAAAAGTTACGGGGCCTTACGCCAGCGCGCGAACATTTTGCCAGTATCGCAATGCGATGTCGGCTCGCCCGCGGCCGTCACAGATCCTGACCGGGCGGCCGCGCCGGCAGCGGCGCGCTGGCGGCGGTGCGAAAGCGGTAGGCGGGAAAGAAGGCGTACTCCTCGCAGCTGTGGCGGGCATAAAAATCGATCACGTCGTGCCAGCCGAACTCGCCGCGATCGGCGCCGTCGCGGATGTCGCGCCAGGAAAACGTCTGCGGGCACAACCCGCCTTTGGGCGGCGCGTGCCCGGCCGACGTGCGCGCGCTGTAAAGGACCAGACCTGGCGCGAGGCGCGACAGATAAAACCCGGACAGGCGCGGGACCTCCATGACCTCCACGCTCTTGACGTCGATGCGCTGATCGGCTCGGAAAAAACATTCGGTGCGGCTGATCGATTGATTGGGGCCAAGGACGATGGCGTTCTGCGGAATCACGCCCTTGGCGGCGCAGCGTTCCTCGTCGGGAACGGATGTGACCACCCGGTAGGCCAGCGTGTGACCGGTGAGGTTGTCGATGCGTAGGACCAGGTGATCGGCGCTGTAGGCCTGGCCTTCCATGCTGCCGGCTTCCTTGCGGACCAGCAGCGACAGCCGCAAGTGCGGCGTTTGGACTGTGCCGCCAACCTTCAATTTTCGCTCGGTGGTCAATTCGTTGAAGTACGGAAACGGGCGCGCCAGCTCGTCGGGTCTGGGCGCGGCGAGACCGAAGTTCTTGGCGTCCTGTTCGATCAGCGCGCGGTACAGCGTGGCCGAATATTTCATCACCGCGCCGGCCTGATCGGGCGTGGGCGGCTTTGGCCGCGGCGGCGCGGGCGGCGGACCGCCGGCATAAAGCAGCGCGGTGCCGATGGCGATGCTGGCCAGGCCCGCCACGGCGACACCCAGGCCCAGCGTGCGTCCTTCCATCACGCGCGCCGCCTCACGGTCTTTACCCCAGCACCGTGGCACCGCCCAGATACGGGCGCAGCGCGGCCGGAACGTCAATGCGCCCATCGGCGCGCTGATAGGTCTCGAGGACGCCGATCAAGGTGCGCGGCAGGGCCAGGCCCGATCCGTTCAGCGTGTGAACGAAGCGGGCCTTGTCCTTTCCTTCCTTGAAGCGAATGCGGGTCCGCCGGGCCTGAAAATCGCCGAAGTTCGAGCACGAGCTGACCTCCAGCCATTCGTTGCACCCCGGCGCCCACAATTCCAAGTCCAGCTTGGCCATCGCCGAGAACGACAGGTCGCCGGTGCACATCTGCACCACGCGGTACGGCAGCTCGAGGCCCTTCAGGACGTCCTCGGCATCGGCCAGCAGCGTGATCAGTTCGTCCATCGAGTTTTCCGGGCGCACGAACTTCACCAGCTCGACCTTGTCGAACTGATGGCCGCGCTTGATGCCGCGGGTGTCGCGGCCGGCGGCCATCTGTTCGCGGCGGAAGCAGGCGGTGAAGGCGACGTGGCGAATGGGCAGCGACGCCGCCTCCAAGATCTCGTCGCGGTAAAGATTGGTCACCGGCACCTCGGCGGTGGGGATGAACCACAGATCTTCCTCCGCGTCGCGGTAAAGGTTCTCGCTGAACTTGGGCAGGTTGCCGGTGCCTATCAGGCTCTCGCGCTTGACCATGTACGGCGGGTAAATCTCCCCGTAGCCGTGCTTGGTGGTGTGCAGGTCCAGCATGTACGTGATGAGCGCGCGCTGCAGCCGTGCGCCCCAGCTTTTCAGCACATAAAAGCGCGAGCCGGAAATCTTCACGCCCCGTTCGAAGTCGATGATCCCCAGCTTGGTCCCGAGATCCCAGTGCGGCTGCGGTGCAAAATCAAAGGCGCGCGGGGCGCCTTCTTGCCGCACGACCTTGTTCTCGCTGTCGTCCTTGCCGTCAGGCACCGAAGGGTGCGGCAGATTGGGCAGCTCCAGCAGCAGCGTGTCCAGCACGGCCTCGGCGTCGGCCAGCTGGTTGGCCATTCCTTCGATGCGCGCCTTCAGCGCCGCGCTGGCCGTCTTCAGGTGGTCGCGCGGCGCGCCCGGCTCGGCGCGGCCGATCTCCTTGGAGATGCGGTTCTGCTCGGCTTGCATCGTTTGCGATTCATTTTTCAGATCGCGAACGCGCGCGTCCTGGGCCAGCACCTTGTCCAGATCGATCGGTGTTCCCAGGCGCCGATAGCCTTCCCGAACCTCCTCCGGACGTTCACGAAGCAAGCGGATATCAATCACGGCGCGGAGTTTACGCCGGGCCGCCCGCGCGCGGAACGCCAATCAGCGCTCCGCGATCGGCGCACGGGCTAGGCTTTTCGTTCTTCCGGGTCGGCGCCGTACGCGTATCCGTACCGCGAGTAGTTTTGGTAGTAGTAGTACTGGTAGCCGTAGGCGGGATTGGAGAAGTCGATCTCGTTGAGGATGACGCCGAGAAGGCGCGCCTTCGCCGCCGTCAGATGGCGGCGGGCGTGCATCGCCGCCTCCCGCGTGGTGCCGCCGGCTTGCACGATCAGGATGACGCCGTCAGCGACGTTGCCCAGCACCGCGGGATCGGTGACCGCCGAGCACGGCGGCGAATCCAGAATCACGCGTTCATAGCGGCTGGCGCAGTCCTCCAGCACCTTGGCGAAACGGCCGGTGTGCAGCAGCTCGGACGGATTGGGCGGCGTGGGGCCGCACGGAAGGACGTCCAGGTTGGGAACGTCGGTGCTCTTGATGGCCTCGTCCAGGGTTGACTTGCCGACGATCACCGTCGAGATACCAATCTGGTTCGGCACGCCGAAGCTGCGGTGCAACCGCGGGCGGCGCAGATCGGTGTCGACCACCAGCACGCGTCCACCGGTCTCGGCCATGGTCACCGCTAGATTGATGGCGGTGGTGGTCTTGCCCTCGCGCGGGCTGGGGCTGGTCACCACCAGCGTGCGGATCGGGCGGTCCGGCGACATGAACAAGATGTTGGTGCGGATCGATCGGCAGCACTCGGCCGCCAGCGATCGTGGGTCCAAGTAGACGCCGAGATCGCGCTCGCGCAGCTTCTGCGGTTCGTCCTTGTCCTCTTGCTTGCCGCCGATGATGGGAATCAGACCCAGCACCGGCACACCGAGGGCCGCCTCGACGTTGGCCTGCGTCTTCAGGGTGTTGTCCAGCGCCTCGATCAAGAACGCCAGCGCGATGCCGGCGCCGAGCCCAATCAGAAGACCGATGCCCAGGTTCTGCATTGGCTTGGGGCGCACGGGCGCGACAGGAACCACCGCCCGCTCCAGCACGCGCACGTTGTTCACTTTCATGAGGCCGGTCAGATCGATCTCCTTCTGACGAGAGGCGATGAGGGAGTAGACCTTGTTGTTCTCCTCGGCGGCGCGGCCCAGCGGTTTGTACTCGACCTCGATCTTGGCCAGCTCGATGGCTTCCTTCTTCTCGCCCTCCATCATGCGCTCAAGCGCCTTCTCGGTGTCGACGGTGGCCTCGTAGTTTTTCTCGAACGCCGATAGCATCTCGTCGATCTCGTGCTCCCACTGCTTGCGCACGGCCGCCAGCTCGCCGTCCAACGCCTTGAGGCGCGGGTGCTCAACGCCGTAACGGCTGGCCAGATCGGCGCGCTCTTTCTCGAGCGCTACATAGGTGTCCTTGATGCGGACGATACTGCCGCTCTTCTGTATTTCGGGGAGGCTGGCCTTCTCGTCGATGTTGCCGCGCGCCGCCAGGATGATCTTGCGCATCGATTCAAGCTCGATTCGCTGCACGCGGACCTCCGACAAACGCGTATTAACGTGCGTCAGGTTCGCCGTGATCATGTTGACCTTCTCGTCCAGGCCGACGGCGAGGAGGTTGCGGTTGCGCTTGTACTCGTAAAGCGCCAGCTCGGAATCTTCCAGCTTCTTGCGCAACTCACCTGCTTGTTCGCCCAGCCAGGCCTGCGCGGTGCGCGCGCCCTCTAACTTGTAGTCGAGGTTGTATTCCAGATACGCATCAGCCACCGCGTTGGAGATCATCGCCGCGCGTTCCGGCTTTCGATCCGAAACCACGATCTCGGCCAGGCGCGATTCTTTCACCGGCTTCAACTGCACCTGCGGCAGCAACAAACGAGCTATGTCCATGACGTCAGCCTTGCCGTTGGGTCCGCGGTACGCCGGATCGTTTTGTAACCCGAGCCGTTCCACCACGCCCTTCATGACGGCGGTTGATTGAATGATGCGGTACTGCGTCTCGAAGAATTCCTTGTTACCCCAGAACGTTCCGGTTCCCAGTTCGACCACGTCCTTGACCCCTTGCAACACCTGCGGGGCCAAGCTTTCGATCACCAACATGCAGCTGGCTTCGTAGATTTTTGGCTGTCGATAGGTCCAGATGAAGGCGATGCCCGCCGACAGTACCGCCGCCAGCGCGATGATCGGCCAGCGCTTGCGGATGGTGCGCCAGTAAACGCGCAGATCGATCTTGTTGTCGCCACCAACAATCTCCGGACCGCCCCCGTTTGCTTGATCGGATTCCAGCTGGTCAGACGTCATTTCCACGGGTTCACCGTATATGACGGGGGCCGACCGCGCAACCGGCCGGCGCCCGCCACCAGCGAGAAAATCCCTCTCAACGAGGTCGGATAAATAACCGCACGAGTCCGATGGCGACAACCCAAAGTGCTCCCGCGCCGCGCTCAGGCCTTCGGGAATCCCAGACGTTCTTCCGCTGTGCGGCGCCCGAATCGTTTCAACGCCGCTTCCCGCACCAGGCGCCGGCCCTGCACCAGCAAATAGCGAGCGGCGTCCGGGGCGGCGTCGAAATGTTCCAGCTTGCGGCGCAACTGTTCGGCGCGCGGCACGCCCGTCACGGTCCCGAAGTGATCGATCACCCGCGCCGCGACGCCGTCGGGCTGGAATCGCCGCGCGGTGGCCGCCGCCGACCACCAAGGTAGAAACGCCGCCGTCAGGAGCAGGCTGGTTCGCCACGGCCGAAACAAGCGCCAGCGCGTCGCCAGCTCCTCGGCGGCGGCGCGCTGGGCGTCGTCATTGATCATCCGCGTCAGGTCCACCAAGTAGACGCCCGGCACGTCGAAGTGGTGAATCGCCATGTGTAGTACGTGATAGACGACGTCGTGCGCGTCGGCCAGCCGCCACGCCGACGCCCCGTCGATGGACAGCGCCTGTTTTTCCTGCCAGACGGCGTCGTAGTCGATCCCGCAGCGAGGCAGCGGCGCCAGTGCAAAGTGCAGATCCAGAAAGACGCCGTCGCGCTTCCACTCCACCTCGTGATAGTCGGCCTCGTCGAATCCGGGCGCGGCAGCCACCGGCGTCCAGCCCGCCGCCCGCAAGGTTTCGAACGCCGACCGGCGATGGCGATTCTCCACCAGCACGTCCAGATCGCTGGTCGGGCGTGCGCCCAGGCGGCCATACAGGCGCTCTTCGTACTCCATCCCTTTGAGGACGATGGTCCCGATCCCGTGCCCGCCAAACACGCTCACCACCTCCGCCAGTGATCGCCGCAGCATCAGGTTGCGGGCCAGCGTGGCCACGTGGTCGCGGCGAAATCGTTCGGCCAGCGCCGGTGGGACGCCGGCCGGCCGCAACGCGCCCAGCAGCGCCGACAACCGATGCGCGCGCGCCACCAGAACCAGATGGTCGTCGTAGAACCGTTCCAGATCGGGCCGCGCCCCGCCCGTGCCTTCGTCCGCCAGGCACAGCAACAGGCTGCGTAACATCTGGTGTTCGATGTTGGCCACCGGCGTAGATTACCGGGAAATCGTCTCCGCCGCGCGGTTCGGCGGCGGCCCGCAGTATGATGGACGATTCCCGCCACGACCATGTCGTCCGCCGCGAACAAAAGCGAAATCCCTTTTCAGGACCTGCTTGGCCAGCACCGGCCTTTTGAAGACGAACTGGGCGCCGCCGTCGCGCGTGTGGTGCACTCGGGCCACTACCTCAATGGGCCGGAAGTGGCCGCCTTCGAACGCGAAGCAGCCGCCACGCTGGGAGTCATGCACGCGGTCGGCTTGTCGTCGGGGACGGACGCGCTGCTGGCGTCGCTGATGGCGCTGGTGGTGGGCCCCGGAGACGAGGTGGTGACCACGCCATTTTCGTTCTTCGCCGCCGCGGGGGCCATCGCCCGCCTGGGCGCGGTGCCGGTCTTCGCCGACATCGACAGCGAAACGTTGACCCTGGACGACGCCCGCGCCGCCGCGCACGTCGGGCCACGCACCAAGGCGGTCCTGACCGTGCACCTGTTCGGCCGGGTGGCGCGCACGACGATGCTGGAAAAAGTTTGCGCCGCCGCGCACGTCCCGATCCTCGAAGACGCCGCCCAGGCCATCGGCGCTTGCGGTGAGGGAAGTCGGTGGGGCCGGCGGGTCGGCACCATCGGACGGGCCGCAGCGCTTTCGTTTTTCCCGTCGAAGAATCTGGGCGCGCTGGGCGACGGCGGCATGGTCCTGACCAATGACGGCGCGCTGGCCGAACGCTTGCGCCTCTTGCGTGCGCAAGGCGCGTCGCCGAAGTATCACCACCCGCTGGTGGGCGGAAACTTTCGCCTCGACGAGATCCAGGCCGCCGCGTTGCGGGTCAAACTGCCGCGGCTATTCCTGTGGACCGAGCGGCGGCGCCAAATCGCCGCCCGTTACAGCGCGCAGCTGGGCGACATGCCGATGATCGCCGTGCCGCCCGACGACGCTGGCTGCGTGTGGAGCCAGTACGTCATCCGTGTGAGCAGCGGCCGACGCGACGCCTTGGCCCGGCACCTTCACGCCGCCAAGATCGCCACCGCCATTTATTATCCCGAACCTCTGCACGTCCAACCGTGCTTCGCCTCGCTCGGCTATCGAAGCGGACAATTCCCCCACGCCGAGCGCGCCTGCGCCGAGGTGCTGGCGCTGCCGATCTATCCCGAGCTGCCCGACGACGCCGTGGATCGGGTGTGCGCCACGGTGCGCGGTTTCTTCGCTGCATGAAACGGCGATGGCGGCGCCGGCGGTGGCGCCGGCGACGGTGGCAGGCGACGGCGCCACCGTCGAGCCGTGCGGTGACCAGGCGTTCCTGGTTCGTCTGGGCACGCGGATCGATCCAGCGGTGAACACGCGCGCCCAGGCGCTGGCCACGCGCCTGCGCGCCGAAGCGCCAGCCTGGTTGGTCGACTGCGTGCCCAGTTACGCCAACGCGCTGGTCGGCAGCCCGCCCGACGCCGCCGTCCTGGAGGTGACCTGCCCCGGCGGCACGCCGACGTTCGCGCTGGAGGAGCCGCGCCTGGTGGCGCTCGCCGGCGCAGATCTGGGCGCTTTGATCAACGGCAAGCGCCAGCTTCGAAGGTCGGCCGCTGCGCGCGGGCGATCGTTTGCCCTTGGGTCCATCCGCCGCTGCGCGACCGTCACCGCACCCGCGCGCACTGCCGGAGGCGGCCGGCGCGTACGCTGATCCGCTTCGCTTGGGCTTCATCGCGGCGCCGGCGACGCCGAGCGCCCTGCTGGCGTCGTTCGCCGCGACCTGGTTCGTCGTGACGCCGCAATCGAATCGCATCGGTTTCCGTTTGTGCAGCGACAGCGGCGCGCCGGTGACGGCGGTGGTGCCCGCCGCTGAGCTAATCTCCGAGCCACTGGCGCCGGGAACGTTGCCGCTGCCGCCCGACGGACGACCCATTTTGCTGATGGCCGATCGGCAGACCGTCGGCGGTTATCCGATCCTGGGTCACGTCACCAGTGCCGATCTGCCCAAGGCGGCCCAGCTGTGGCCGGGCGATCGGTTCGCTTTGGGTCCGTCACCCTCGTCGACGCGCGGGCGCGGCTGCAGGCACAGGCCGCGGCGATGACCGCTTGGTTGAACGAGCGCGACTTGCGGACGCGGCGGAGGCGGGCCGGAGCGATTCGCCGGCGCCGCGGCCGACGCGGCGGTAGCGCTCGGCGCAAGCCGCGCAGGTCAACAAGCGCCCCAGCCCGCGCGGCAGCACCTCGCCGCAGTGACAGATCCAGCCCACCCGACGGGCCGGGACGCCGCCCACCAGCGCGTACGGCGCCACGTCGCGCGTGACCACGGCACCCGCCGCCACCAAGGCATAGGCGCCCACGCTGTGTCCACACAGGATGGTAGCGTTGGCCCCGATGCTGGCCCCGCGATCGACGCGCGTCGGTTCGAACAAATGCTTGCGCTGGACGAAAGCCCGCGGCGTGGTGACGTTGGTGAACACCGCCGACGGTCCCACGAACACATCGTCGGCCAGCGAGACCCCGTCGTAAAGCGAGACGTTGTTCTGGATCTTGCAGCGATCGCCCACCACGGCGCCGCCGCTGACGAACACGTTCTGGCCCAGCGAACACCGGGCGCCGATGCGCGCGCCGGCCATGATGTGCGAAAAATGCCAGATCTTGGTGTCGTCTCCGATGCTGGCCGGCGAATCGACGACGCTGGTCGGGTGGGCCCAGAAGGTCATGCCACCGGCGTGGGCGCGCCGCCGGCGCGGATCGAGTGCTGGCCCGCTTCCAGGACGCGCACCACCGCCAACCCCTGTGCGCCGTCGGTGCGCGGGCGCTGGCCGGTGCGCACGCAGTCGACGAAGTGCGCGCACTGAGCGCCCAGCGGATCGGCCGGCGGCAGCACCGGCACATAAACGTCGCCGTTGTGCACCGCCACCGCGTCGCCCAGGACCGCCCCCTCGCGATCGGGCACCACCCGCCGATCGAAGATCTTGATCCGTTGCTCGCTGGCCGATTCTTCGAAGGTCAGCATCTTCTTGCTGCCCACCACGGTCAGTGTGCGCCGCCGCAGCGGATCCAGCCATGACACATGGACGTGGGCCAGGCGGCCGCCGCCGAAGCGCAAGGTGGCGAACGCCAGATCTTCCACCCCGCGACCGCGCTGCAAGAAACAGCCGGCCGTGGCGCTGATCTCCGTCGGTGATTCGCCCAGCAAATAAAGCGCGATGGCCACGTCGTGCGGGGCCAGCGACCACCAGGCGTTCTCGTCGCGGCGGACGGTGCCCAGGTTGGTGCGTTGGCTGTGCAGAGTGAGCACGTCGCCCAGCTCGCCCGAGTCGATCGCCTGCCGGGCCAGCGCCACTGCCGGATCGTAGAGCAGCAAGTGCCCGACCATCAGCGTGCGCTGGGTTCGTTCGGCCACCGCGCATAGATCGGCTGCGTCATCAGCCGACAAGGCCAGCGGCTTTTCCACCAGCACATGCCGCGCGGCCTGCAGCGCCCGACGGGCCAGCGGGTGGTGATTGCGCGGCTCGGCGGCGACCACCAGCGCGTCGACCTCGGCGTCGGCCAGCAGATCGTCAAAATGCGCCGTCAGCCGCACTCCCGGGTACAGCCCTGCCAGCCGCGCCAGGTGCGCCGGGTTGCGATCGCACACCCAGCGCAGCCGCGCGCCCGCCGTGGCGTGGAGTGCCCGCACCACCTGGCTGCCCCAGGCTCCCGCTCCGACGGCGGCGATTCCGATACTGGACATGAGCGCGCGGATACTAGCAAATACGCCCAGGACGCCATGTACAGAAACAGCGCCGATCTGTCGATGGTTTTGCCCGCGGTGAACGGTCGACGGATCAAATCAACGGCAGGGGCGGCATTGGTCGGATTGGGCGCGGTCTGTACTGGCCTGCTGGCGGGCTGCGGAACCACGAAGGCGGCCGGCGGCAAGCGCAGCGAGCTGGTGCTGGCCTACGACGACAGCCGCGACACCGGCACGGTGGCGTTTCCCAATCAAGGCTACGAAAGCATCACCCGCTTTGAGTTGCCCGCCGGGGAACACCGCCCGCTGCGCCTGCGCCTGCAAGCAGAAGCCCCCGGCAGCGTGGAGATCACCATCTACGACAGCACGCCCCTGGAAACACCGGGCGACGCCATCGTGTCCATCACCCGCCAGCTCGATAAACAAGACCTCTCCGACGGGCACGACGGCCGCTGGGTGGTGGAAGATTTGATGGACGCCAAGCCGCTCAAGGGCGTGGTCTGGGTGGGCATCCGCAAGGCCGGCGGCGAGCCGACCCTGTGGTCGAGCGGTGTATCGTCGGGTCAGTGCTACATCCGCAACAACGATCCCCAGAACCAGCTAGGCCTTTTGCCCACCAGGCGCACGCCGATGGTGCGCCTGGAAGTCGCGCCCTAGGGCGCCGCGGGCGCACGGGACGACGGGCGCCTCAAGGCAAGAAGCGCTGACCGCCAACCACGACGCCGGCGGCAATGCGCCCGGCCAGCCAGCGGCCGGCCCGATCGACAGCCGCCGGCAACGTCGCTCCCCCGGCCAGCGCGGCGGCGATGGCGGTGGACAGCGCGCAGCCGGTGCCGCGCGGGCTCGGACCAGGAACGCGGAGGCGGGTAAACTTTCGAACGCCGCTTTCGTCCACCAACCGATCGGTGACGGTGTCCCGCGTTTCGCCCAGGTGGCCACCCTTGATCAGGACGGCGACGATTCCGCGCGCCAGCAGCGCCCGCCCGGCGGCCTCGGCGTCAGCGGGGGCGGCCACCGGTTTTCCGGACAGGCGCGCGGTCTCGCCGGCATTGGGCGTCACCAGCGTCGCCCGACGCAGCAGTGGCCACAAACCGTCAAGTGAACCCGACCACAGCGCCCCCCCGGCCGATGCGGTCAGCACTGGATCGACCACCAGCGGACCAGCGAAACCAGCGGCGTCGAGCGCGCCGACTATGGCGGCGGCGGCCGCGGCGTCGGGTACCATTCCGATTTTGACGGCCGCGTTCGGGTGGCGCGCCAATGCCCGCCGCAGCGCCGCGCCGAGCTGCGCCGGGGCGCGCGGCTCGACGCTGAGAACACCGGTCGAACCGATAATGCCCACGCCGTCGCTGCTTGCTTCCTGCTCGGTCCAGGCCGTCCCGACGCACGCCACACCCGCCCCCAGCGCCGCACCGGTGAGGACGTCGCGCACCAGGCCGGCGCCGCCGCTTTGGTCGACGCCGGCCACGGCAATAACCAGCACCGGTCGTTCCGGGTCCATTTGCGGGCGATTCACAGGGCCGCTATCATAGACCGCCCCGAAGGACCAGACCTGCCGGCGCAGTTGCGCGCCGTGGATTCGGGCTTACACCAAACAAGTCATCGGCGTGGCCGTCCAACTTCCACAACCGATTCAGTTCGGGAAATACACGCTCTTCGAGCGCATCGGCCGGGGAGGGATGGCCGACGTGTACAAGGGCCGCATCCAAGGCCCGGAGGGGTTCGAGCGCGTCTTCGTCATCAAGCGCATCCTGCCCCATCTGTCCGATGAGCCAACGTTCATCAAGATGTTCGTCGAAGAAGCCAAGCTGTCGGCGCGCCTGTCGCACCCGAACATCGTGCAGGTCTTCGAGCTGGGCGCCGTTGAAGGCGAGTACTTCATCTCGATGGAGTACGTGCGCGGCCGCGACCTGGCCGAGACCATGCGCGCGATCTGGAAGACCATGCCGCCACCGCGGCCCGAGATGGTGGCGTACATCGGCCGCGAAGCGTGCCGGGCTCTGGCCTACGCGCACGATCTGGTCGACGACAACGGTCGTCCGCTGCGCATGATCCACCGCGACGTCTCGCCGTCGAACATCATGCTGTCCTACGAAGGCGCGGTGAAGCTGCTGGACTTCGGCATCGCCAAGGCCTTGGGTGAAGCCCCCGAGACCACCAAGAGCGGAACGATGAAAGGCAAGTACGCCTATATGGCGCCCGAGCAGACCGAGGGCGACGACGTCGACCACCGCATTGACATTTTTTCCTGCGGCATCGTCCTGCACGAAGTATTGACCGGGCGCCGCCTGTTCAAGGGCGCCAACGACATGCAGACCATCGAGCGCGTGCGCAAGGGCGACGTGGCACCGCCCTCGTATCAAAATCCCCTCTGCCCGCCCGAGCTGGACGCCATCGTCCTGAAGGCGTTGGCCCGCAACCGCGACGACCGTTTTGCCCACGCGTCGGAGATGGCCGATGCGCTGGACGACGTGGTGCACGCGGCGCGTTTTCAACCCACCCACCTGGCGCAGCAACTGCACACGCTGTTCCCCACCGAGGGCACCGGCGCGGTGATCAGCCGCCCGACCACCAGCAGCAATGTCACCGGCTCAGGCGTGCCGTCGTCGGCGCGCTCGCCGACGGTGCCGCCGGTGCAAGTGCCGGGCGGCGCGCGCAACACGTACAGCTTCTGGAATCAGGCCTCGCAAGAACCCGAAGAGAAGAAAAAAACCAAATGGATGGTCCCGGCCGCCGCGGCCCTGGCGCTGGCCATCGGCGGCGGCATCATCTGGGCGGCCACCAGCACCAATAACATCGCCTCCACCGCCCCCGGTTTCGCCGGCGGACGCGCTGCGGGGGCGCAAAAATTCAACGTCTTCGTCAAATCGGATCCGCCCGGCGCCGACATCTTCCTCAACCGCGGCGGCAAGCCCATCGCCGCCACGCCGGTGGCCTTGCCCATCGATCTGGACGGCGCGGGTTCGGTGCGGATCGTCCTCAAGAAGGCGGGCTACGAACCGTACGAGCAGATCATTTCTAACGACACGCCGCTGTCGATCAACTTGCGGCCCGAAGAGACCACGCCGGCGCCGCGTGACGAACCGCCGGCCGTCAAGCCCAAGCCGCCGGCGCCCGTGGCGAAGCCGGAGCCGACGGAGAAGGCGGAGAAAACCTCCAGCCGCCCGCCGTCGTCATCGAAGCGCGCGCCATCGACAGCGGCCGAGAAATCATCCGCCTCCAGGCACCGCCCGGCCGCATCCGCCAAGCCCAAGCCCGCACCCGCGCCTCGAAACGGCGAGCTGGTCAACCCGTTCTGACCGCTAGCGGAAGGCCACCGGCTGACCAGTGGCTTCCAGCACCGACATCCACAGGTCGGCGTTGATGTCGACTTGCTTGCGAAAGCGCGTCACCAGTGGCAGCGGAACCTGCACGAACCGTCCGTGCCAGCGGCCGATCAGCATCTCGGTGTTGCCCGCCATCGCGGCGTGCACGGCATTGCGGGCCATGTTCCAGCAGTACACGCTGTCTGAGGGCGACGCCGGCACGCTGCGAATCTGATAGCTGGGATCGATGTACTTGAGGGTGATCTCGACGCCGCGCTGACGGAAGTGATCGCTGATGCGATCGCGCAGCACCATCCCGATGTCCTTCAGCCGCACGTTGCCGCTGGCGTCGGTTCCCCCGCGATCGCCCGGCGAGGTGATGGCGGGATCGATGCAAAGATCCTGCCCGGCGCCTTCCGCCACGACGATCACCGCGTGCGACCGCTGCTCCAGACGTTGCTGGAGGTGGTGCAAAAATCCGTTGTCTCCTTCCAGGCGCAGCGGCACCTCCGGGATCAGCACAAAATTGGCGTCCGTGGAGGCCAGCGCCGCGTAACAGGCGATGAAGCCCGAATGGCGTCCCATCAATTTCACCAGGCCGATCCCGTTGCGCGCGCCGTTCGCTTCCACGTGGGCGCTGCGGATGACCTCGACAGCGGCGTCGAACGCCGTCTCGAAACCGAAGCTTTGATCGATGAAGTGAATGTCGTTGTCGATGGTCTTCGGGATCCCGATGACCGACAGAGCGATCCCGCGGCGCTCGGCCTCGGCGACGATCTTGATCGCGGCGCGCAAGGTGCCGTCGCCGCCAATGATGAACAGCGCGCCGATGCCCATGCGGGCCAGCGTGTCGACCATCTCGCCCGGGTCTTGCCCGCCGCGCGACGAGCCCAGCACGGTGCCGCCCTGGTGATGAATGGTGGCCACCATATCGGGACGCAAGCGCAACGGCGGGTGGCCGTAACGCGAGACCAGCCCTTCGAAGCCATAGCGGAAACCATAGATCTCGTCGACGCCATAGGCGTGCGTCAGCTCGAGGACCAGCCCGCGCACGACATTGTTGATGCCCGGGCACAGGCCGCCACAGGTGACGATGCCGGCGCGCAGCTCGCCCGGGCGAAAGAAGATCTTGCTGCGCGGGCCGGCCAGCTCGAACGTCGGCAAATCTTGGGGCGCGGTGTGGGCCAGGCGCGACCACCGATCGTCTAACAGCACGCGGTCCGCCTTGCCGGGCGCGAAGAGGGGCATCTGGCCCAGGCGCGCCGCCAGCGGCGATTCGTGCCGGCAGGGGCCCAGGTTCTTGATCAACAGATCCTGAGATTCGACCCGCTGGGTGCGCTCGGGGACCGTGAGATTGACCGGCTTGGTCATCGTCGACGGGTCGGAAGAGACAGGAAACGGGATGGTCACTGCGGCTTGCCTTTCAAAAACGAAACGGTCACCTCTGAGTCTGCACCCCCGGGACCCATTTTGTCGACCCGACGGCAGCAAGATTGACGCGACGGCCGCCGATCGCCGTTGACAAACCGCGGGCTGATTTGTTGATTAGGGTCGTGTTTCGCGGTCGCACCGTCGCCGTCGTCGTTCCCGCCTTCAACGAAGCGGACAAGTTGGCCGGGACCATCCGCTCGATCCCGGGCTTCATCGACATCGTCATCGTCGTCGACGACGCCAGCACCGACGGCACGGCGCGCATCGCCCGGCGGCTGGCGCGGCGAACCAGCAACGGCGACGGGCGCCGCGGGCTGGTGGTCATCGTTCACCCGCGCAACCGCGGCGTCGGCGCGGCCATCGCGTCCGGATACATCCGCGCGTTGGAGCTGGGCGCCGACGTCACCGCGGTGATGGCGGGCGACGGGCAGATGGACCCGGCCGATCTGCCGCGCCTGCTGGCGCCCGTCGCGACGGGCGCCGCCGATTACGCCAAGGGCAATCGCTTTGCGTGGCCCGGGTATTGGCGAGCGATGCCGCCGCAGCGCCTGTTCGGGAACGTGGCGCTGTCGTTGATGACGCGATTGTCGTCCGGGTACGGAAAGATGTTTGATTCGCAGTGCGGATACACGGCGGCGTCGCGGCGTGCTCTGCTGGCCATCGATCCGCGCCGCATGTTCGAACGTTACGGTTATCCCAATGATCTGCTGGGCCGGCTACGGGTGGCGGGCGCGCGGGTGGTCGATGTGCCGGTGCGGCCCGTGTACGGCGAAAACTGGCGCTCAGGGATCCGTCCGCTGCGGGTGATGCTGCCCATCACCTTCGTCCTCTTGCGCTCGGGGCTGGCGCGGCTGGCGCACGCCTGGCGCCGCGCCCCGCGCGCGCTGGCGGCGCTGGAGGAACGGCCGTGGTCGTCGGCGTCCTGACCACGTCTTACCCACGCCACGCCGACGATTACGCCGGCTCGTTCGTCGGCGATCGCGTGCGGGCGTTGTTGGCCGAAGGTCACGCGGTCGAGGTCTTCGCCGCCGCCGACACCCGCGCCACCACGCGGTCCGTCGAGGGCGCATTGACGATCACGCGCATCGGCTTGGATCCGCAAGGCGGCGAGCCGCTTTTTTACGGCGACGGCGGGCCCGAAGCGCTGGAACGCGGCGGTGCGCGCGCCTGGTGGCAGGCGCTGCGCTTCTCGACCGATCTTGCCACCGCGGTGCGCGCGCGTCTGCCTCACCTCGATGCGCTGGAAGCACACTGGCTGGTGCCTTGCGTCGCCGTGGCGGCAACGGTGGCGCCACAAAAACCGCTGCGCGCCTTCTCCCACTCCGGCGATGTGGCGCTGCTCGAGCGACTTCCCGCCGGCGACGCGCTGGCGCGGACGCTGGCGGCGCG
Organism: Polyangia bacterium; assembly: GCA_036268875.1. Classification (GTDB taxonomy): domain Bacteria; phylum Myxococcota_A; class Polyangia; order Fen-1088; family Fen-1088; genus DATKEU01. The sequence goes on from DATATI010000020.1 coordinate 24,264, forward strand.
GATCGCGGGCGCGGATCTCCTCTTCGTCACCGACGATCTGCGCAGGCGCTTTGCGGCGCTGGTCGGCCGGGCGATCGGTCGCGTTCAGCACCTGGCAGCGCCCGCCGATCTGTTTCCGCCCATCACGCCGGCGTCGCGCCAGGCTGCACGCGCCGCTTTGGGCCTGGCCGGCCCGACGGTGATCGCCGTTGGGCGCCTGGTTCCGATCAAGGGATTTCACCGTTTGATCGACGCGTGCGCGGAGGCGGCGGCGATCGGCGGGCAAGGCCTGCCTCTGACGGCGATCATTGTCGGCGACGGCCCTGAACGCGGGGCGCTGGCTGCGGCGGCGCGCGTGGCGGGCGTGCGCCTGACGTTGCCTGGTTGGGTGCCGCGATCAAACCTGGCGCACTGGCTGCATGCCGCCGACGCGTACGCGCAGCCGTCGCTGGCACTGCCATCGGCGCGGCGCGAGGGATTGCCGGTGGCCACGCTGGAAGCTCTCGCCGTTGGTCTGCCGGTGATCGCCAGCGACGAACCCGGCCTGCGCGAGCTGGATGTCGATAAAAACCGGCTGCTGCTGATCGAAACCAAGAATCGCCGGGCCTTCGGCGATGCCCTGATTGGCACCCTGTCAAGAAATTGTGTTGGCGTTGTAACGGCCGTGTAACCAAGTTCACACCCGCCCAGGGAAAACCCGCGCAAGGCCTTACGCGGTTCCCGGAAGAGTTACCTGAACCCCGCGACTTTCCTGGACCCGCGATCCGGCACGCATTGTGCTGCGTGTAGTCCATGTAGGGTCGATTGGATCTCAGGAGGTCAAGCGGATGTTGTCTCGCCCCCAGCGCCAGCCTGAAATCTCTGTCGTTCTCGCCGTGCGCGACAACGAGGAGACCGTCGGACATCTGATCCGGGCCGTCGCTGCGCACCTGCGTGCGCTGGCCCGTTCGTTTGAAATTTTGGTGGTGAACGACGGCTCGCGCGACAACAGCCTGTCTATCGCCCGGCTGCTGTCGGCCCAGGTTCCCGAGCTGCGGCTGGTGACACGCAACTCGTCCGGACGCGCGTTCCTGCGCGGTGCCGCCGAGGCGCACGGTGACGTGGTGGTTCTGGTCGAAGCGCACCGGACGGTTTCGCTGGCGCCGCTCGGCTGGGCCCTCTCGCGCCTGGCCGCCGGGCGCGAGGCGGTGATCTTGCGCGGCCGTTACATCGTCGCGCGCCGCCTCCTGGCGCTGCCGATCATCGTGCGGGCCAGCGGTCCAGGGATCTTGTTCGAGGCGGTCTTCGAGCGACGCGCCGAAGAACTGGGAATCGACGTGGTGGGCAGCCGCCCGCAACGCACGCCCCTGTTGCTGCGTCCCTTCCTGCGTTTTCTCGCCGCCTAGCCGCGCGGATCCGCCATCCGCCGACGGCCCATGCTAGGCTTGCTGCAATGACGATTCTCGTCGCGATCATTGGCCTAGGTCTGCTCATCGTGCTGCACGAGGGCGGCCATTTCCTGGTTGCCCGCCTGTGCGGGATGAAGGTCGAGCGGTTCTCGATCGGCTTCGGCCCCACCTTGATTGGGTTCAAGCGGGGCGGAACCCTGTTCCAGATCGCGCCGATTCCCTTGGGAGGGTTCGTGCAGATCACCGGCATGAACCCCCAAGAAGAAGTCGACCCTAACGATCCTTACGTCTATCCGAACCGGCCGACCTGGATGCGCTTTGCCACCATCGTGGCCGGCCCGGCGGCGAACTACGTGACGTCGATTTTGTTGATGTTGGGCATCCTGCTGACGTTCGGAACGCTGGCCAACACCAAGACCCAGAAGGTCCTCGAGCCGGTAGCAGGAAAGCCGGCGGCGCTGGCTGGAATGGCCGCGGGCGACGTGCTGGTCCAAGCCAACGGCCGGCCCATCTCGGCCGACGCGCCGGTCAGCGACGTCATCAATGGAGGCCACGGCGCGCCGGTGACGATCAAGGTGCTGCGCGACGGACAGCCGCTGTCGTTCACGGTGACGCCGGAAAAACAGAGCTCGGGCGTTTACCAGATCGGCATCCAGATCGGGCCGGTGAACAAGCGCGTGCCGGTGGGCGTGGGTACCGCCGTGAAAGAGGCGGTGGTCTATCCGTACTACACCTCGCTGGGGATCCTGGGCGGCCTTTACGACATGATCCGCGGCCGCGTGCACGCCGATCTGTCCGGACCGATCGGCATCACCAGGCAGATCGCCAAGGCCGTCAAGCGCGGCCCCGACGAGTTTCTGGGCATCATCGCCCTGCTGTCGACGTACCTCGGCCTTTTCAACCTGCTGCCGCTCCCGGCGCTGGACGGCGGGCGGGCGTTGTTCTTGGCCATCGAATCGATCATTCGCCGCCGCGTGAACCCGCGCATCGAAGCGACGGTTCACACCGTCGGGCTGGTGTTCCTGCTGGGCGTCTTGTTGTTGGTCAGCGTTAAAGACGTCCTCGGCAAAGGCTAGGGGACGGCGCGGTCGTGGCCCGGGAAAGCCGGGGCGGCCGGCCGCCCGCGCGTGGTGACGTCGGCGGCCAGGCGGTGGCGCGGGTTCATCGAGGATTGGTGGGTGAGCGTGCGCTGATCGGCACGCCATACCTTGGCGACGCCGGCCTGCGACGGGCCTATGACGACACCATTGCGCCGCGCACGCGCGCGGCGCTGGCGAAGATTCTCGCTGAAGTGGCGCCCGAGCCGGCCACGGGGGCGACACGGCGCCTGCGACTGCTGGATCTGGGCGCTGGCACCGGCGCGGCCAGTGAAGCCTTTCGCGCCCACTTCGGGCAGGTCGATGTGGTGGCGGTCGATCAGGTGCCGGCGCCCGGCGTGTTGACCGCCGATCTCGAGCGCTACGACATTCCGCCGCGGTTAGAAGGACGGTTCGACTTCATCGTCGCCGCCCACGTCCTGAACGAATTGCACGCGCGCGAACCGCTGGCCACGCGCGTCGCCGCCCGCGCGCGCAAGGCGCAGGTGTGGTGCAACCGTTTGCTGGACGACGGCGGAACGCTGCTCCTTCTCGAGCCCGCGCTGCGCGAAACCTCGCGCGAGCTTTTGGCTGTGCGCGATCAGCTGGTGGCCGCCGGTTTGGTGGTGGTGGCGCCGTGCCTGTGGACCGGCCCCTGTCCCGCGCTGGGCCGCGAGCGCGACTGGTGCCACGACACCGCCGTGCGCTCCGACGTCAAGGGTCCGGCGGCGCGCGTTGACTTCAGTTATCTGGCCGTGCGAACCCAGGGCGAGCCGGTGACCGATCCAACCTTGTTCCGCATCGTCAGCTCCCCCCTGGCCGAGAAGGGCCGCCTGCGCATCTTTGGCTGCGGCCCGGCTGGGCGCCAGCCGCTGGTGCGCCTGACCCGACACGAAAGCGACAGCAACGCCGCCTTCGCGGATCTCGAGCGCGGCGACCTGGCCCGCGTCGCGCGGACCAGCTACGCGCGCGACGGCCTGCGGATCACCGAGGAGACGATCGTCTCCGCAGCGAAGTAGCGCCGCCGCCGTGCCCGGTTAAGTTCCGGCGGAGTAGTCGTCGTTGTACTTGGTCTGTTCGGCAGTGAGCGAGTCGATGCTGAGGCCTTGGGTGCCGAGCTTGATCTGCGCTAGCTCCTGATCTTGCTCGGGCGGCAGCTCGTAGACGCCGGGCTTCATCGACTTGCCGTCCTTGGCCAGCTTGCACAGAGCCAGGTACTGGTTGGCGAAGGACATGTCCATGACCTCCGACGGGTGGCCTTCCGCCGCCGCCAGGTTCACCAGGCGACCTTGCGCCAGCACGTAAATGCGGCGGCCATCCTTCAGCACGTATTCCTCGTTGGCGTGGCGGATCTCGCGCTTGCCCTTGGCTCGCGCCTCGAGATCAACCAGGTTGATCTCGCAGTCGTAGTGACCGGTGTTGCACACCAGCGCGCCTTCTTTCATCACGTCGAAGTGCCGGCCGACGATGACGTCCTTCATGCCGGTGGCGGTGATGAAGATGTCGCCGTGCTTGGCGGCCTCGTCCATCTTCATCACCCGAAAGCCGTCCAGCGTGGCCTTGAGGGCTGCGGTCGGCTTGATCTCGGTGACGATGACGTTGGCGCCCATGCCGCGTGCGCGGATGGCCACGCCGCGCCCACAGTGACCGTAGCCGGCGACCACGAAGGTCTTGCCGGCCAGCAGCACCGACGACGCGCGCAGGATGCCGTCCAGCGATGACTGCCCGGTGCCGTAGACGTTGTCGAAGTCCCACTTGGTCTCGCTGTCGTTGACGGCGATGACCGGGTACAAAAGCTTGCCGGCCTTGCCCATCGATCGCAGCCGGTGCACCCCGGTCGTGGTCTCCTCGGTTCCGCCGATCACGCCGGCCGCCAGGGCCTTGTGGCGATCGTGCACGCTGAAGATCAGATCGGCGCCGTCGTCCAGGGTCAGGGTCGGCTTCATCTCCAGCGTCTTGTCGATGCACCAGTAAAACTCGTCCTTGGTCAGGCCGTGCCAGGCGTAGATGGACGTGCCTTCGGCGGCCAGCGCGGCGGCGACGTCGTCCTGAGTGGACAGCGGGTTGCAGCCTGACCACGACACCTCGGCGCCGGCGGCGCGGATGGTGCGGATCAGAACCGCTGTCTCCTTGGTGACGTGCAAGCAGCCGGCGACCTTCATTCCGCGCAGCGGGAGATCCTTGCGGCCTTTTTCGCGCAGGGTCAGCAGCACGGGCATGCGGCTCTCCGCCCATTCGATGCGCAGTCGGCCGGCATCGGCAAGCTTGGCGTCAGCAATCTTGAAGTTCGACATTCGCGGGACCCTACTTTCCGTTCCGAGCCTAGTCAAGGCAGTGATACTGTTTGGCTGACCGATATGGGTGCACGTCTCTGGCAGGAGTGGTCAGGGCAGTGGCCGTTGCCGATTCTGGCAGTCTTCTTGGTGGCGATCCTGGCGGCGTTGCGCCTGGTGCTGCCGGTGATCGAGCGCGGCCGTATCAAGGCCGGCATCTTCTTCGCCGGCACCTACCTGGTGTCGCTGTTCGCCATTGGCCTGATGGCTCCGTCCGGCAGCTTGGCCCCGCACCAGCACTACTGGCTGCGGGTCTTGTCGATGCTGCTGTTCTCGTTTTCAGGCGTCATCACGGCGGGCCTGGTGGTGTTCGATCTGGTCCTCGGCAAGCGCGAGGTGCCGCGCATCCTGCGCGATCTGGTCCACGGCGTGGGGTATCTGATCGTCGCCGCTATCGTCCTCACCCGTTCGGATGTCGACGTCACCAAGGTCTTCACGGCGTCGGTGCTGACCACGGCGGTGATCGGCTTGGCCCTGCAGGAAACCTTGGGCAACATCATGGCCGGCCTGGCCTTGCAGCTAGAGCGCGATTTCGAAGTGGGCGACTGGATTCGCCTGGACGACAAGATGTCCGGACGCATCCGCGAGGTGCGCTGGCGAGCCACGACGCTGGTGACGAAGAACGGCGACCTGATGCTGGTGCCGAACGGCGTGGTGGCGCGCGCGGTGCTGACCAACTTCAGCCGGCCCACCAGCTCGCACCGGCAGTGGGTTTACTTTCGCGCCCACTTTCGTTACCCGCCGGCGCGGGTGCGCGAACTGGTGATGGAAGCGGTGGCAGGGTTGCCCAGCATCCGCAAGGACCCGGCGCCCGATTGCTTGCTGTGGGAGTTCCGTGAGGACTCGGTCAATTACGCCTGTCGATACTGGATCGACGACTTCCGGCGCGACGACGGCCATGACAGCGAGGTCCGCAGCACCATCTGGTACGCCTTGCACCGCCAGGGCATGGAGCTGCCTTATCCGTCGCTGAACGTGAACATGACCGAGATGAACGAGGACCGCGTGCGCCGAAAGCTGGACGAGGACTACGCGCGGCGGGTGGACGCCCTTTCGCGCGTGGACGTGTTTCGAGCACTGGACGCCCAAAAGATCGATCGGCTGGCGCGCCGCCTGCGCCGGGTGATCTTCGGCCCCAGCGAGACCGTCCTGCGCCAGGGCGATCCGGGCGATTCGCTGTACGTCGTGCAGTCGGGGCAGGTGGCCGTGCGCATCGACGTGCACGGCCAGCAGCGCGAAGTGGCCACACTGTCCGCCGGGCAATTTTTCGGCGAGATGTCGCTGATGACCGGTGAATCGCGCGCCGCCACCGTCGTCGCCAAGTCAGACGTCGAGTGCTACATCGTCGACAAGGAAGCGTTCCAGGAGATCCTGGACACGCAGCCCGAGCTGGCCGGCATCATCAGCGACATCCTCTCGCAACGTCAGTTGACCTTGGGCGCGTCTTCGCACACCTTGCCGGGCACCGAGGCCGTGCCGAAGAAAGAGCTGCGCACGCGCATCGCCGCGTTCTTCGGCATTGGTATCGGTGGCGGCGGCAAGGACAAGCCGTAGGGTCACTCGACGCCGAACACCCGTCGGGCGGCCAGCAAGCGGCCGCGCAACGCCGCCGGCGCCGCCTCCAATTCAAAGCCAGCGCGGCGCGCGACCGGCGCCAGCAACATCGGCACCAGGCCCGGCGCTCGACGCTCACCGATGGTGAGCAGGTACGAGAAGGCCAGCGCGCTGTGAAACAGCGGCAAGCGGCGCAGGGCCACGCGCGCGTGATTGTACGAATACCAGTGGACCGCATCGCCGTCCGCCGCCGGCCGCATCCCCACCGTCTGCCGCGGCGCCGAGTAGTGCCGGATGCCGAGCTGCGGATCGAAGATCACCTTCCAGCCCATCCGCTTGACCTGCAACCCGAGATCAACCTCGTAACCTTGGGCGACGTTGCGATTGAGCTCGAGGTCGAACTCCAGGCGGCCGACCACCTCGCGTCGAAAGCTCATGTTGCCGCCCATCAGAAAATCCACTTCGACCGGCTCGGCGAAGTCGGGCTCGCGGTACATGTTGCCGACAAAACGGCCGAAGGCGGTGACATAGCCGACCCGACGGGTCTTGCTGACCGGCGTCGGCACATCGCCCTGCATGTTGATGATGCGGCCGCCGACCGCGCCCGCCGTCGGGTCGGCGTAATCTTCCAGCAGCCGCCGCGCCCAGCCCGTCTCGGCCTCGGCGTCGTCGTCCATGATGGCCACCACATCGCCCGAGGCCACCGCCACGCCGGCCTTCACCGGGGGCATGAATCCGGGATCGTTGACCAGTTCACGCAGCAGCCGGAACGGCAAGCCTTCGGCCTGCAAGGCGGCGATCGCCTGATGGGTTGGCGTGTCGGTGTCGCGGGTCACGGCGATCACCTCGTCGGGCGGGCGGGTCTGGACGGCCAGCGATCGCACCGCGCGCCCGATCCAATCGGGACGCTGGAAGGTCGGGACGATCACCGACAATGTCTGTGGCGGCGCACCAGCCATCTTCGTCATCAGGTGGCGACCTGCCTGCCGGGCATGCCCATATTTCGGCTGCAACATAGGCATGTCTGCCCGGGCCGGTCAAAAGGGCCGGCGCCGCCCGGGCCAGATTGGGCGGCACGTCTTGTGTGTCCCCCGGCGCGGATCTAAAGTAGTCGCTTGTCCGGCGGATGCTCGCTCTGCGTCAGAAGCCCTTTGCAGATCGGAAATTGAATGATCAACGGGAAAAAGGTCGTGGTGGTGATGCCCGCGTACAACGCGGAGCGGACCCTGGAAAAGACGGTGGCGGAGATCCCGAGCTCGGTTGACGAGGTGATCTTGGTTGACGATCGGTCGAACGATCGCACAGTGGAGCTTGCCCGCGAGCTGGGCTTGCGGACACTAGTGCACCCGCAGAACCGCGGCTACGGCGGCAACCAGAAGACCTGCTACGCAGAAGCCCTGCGCGCCGGCGCCGACATCGTGGTGATGGTGCACCCCGATTATCAGTACACCCCCAAGCTGGTGCCGGCCCTGGCCCACTGCATCACCAGCGGCCTTTACGACGTGGCCCTGGGCTCGCGCATCCTGGGCGGGCGCAGCATCGCCGGCGGAATGCCGCGGTACAAGTATGTCGCCAATCGGCTGCTGACCGCCGCCGAGAATCTTTTGGTCCGCGAGAAGCTGTCCGAGTATCACACCGGCTACCGGGCTTTTTCGCGCCGTCTGCTGTTGACCTTGCCGCTCAACGAGAATGAAGACGGCTTCGTGTTCGACAACCAAATGTTGGTGCAGGCAATCTACTTCGGATTTCGCATCGCCGAGATCACCTGCCCGACGGCGTACTTCGAAGAGGCGTCGTCGATCGGCTTTCTGCGCAGCATGGAATACGGCATCGGCGTGATGCAGGCAGCATTGGAATGTCGGTTCGCCCGCATGGGCCTGCGCCGCCCCGCCTTCCTTTCGGACACCGGACGCCGGCTGACCGATCCGCGCCAGCCGCCCGTCCATAACGAGGCGCCGCTGGGCGCGCTTCGCCGCCGGCGCGAGGATCGGTTGTCGACATCGACGGACGAAGTGCGTGTGGCGGTTGACGGAGCGGTCAACGCCGCGCTTCACTAGCGACACGGCGCCAGCCCGGCGATCCCACGGGCGCGCGAGAGCCGAGGAGACCTATTTTGCGTATCGTTATCACTGGCGGAGCCGGGTTCATCGGCTGCAACGCGGCCGCCCGATTCAAGCGGGCCAACCATGACGTCACCGTGGTCGACAACCTCTCGCGCGTGGGCAGCAACGCCAACGCCCGCTGGTTGACCGACGAGCTCTCCATCCCCGTCACGCGCCTGGACCTGCGCGACGCCGAACCGATCGACGCCGTGATCGGCCGCCTCGCGCCTGACGTGGTCCTGCACTGCGCGGGTCAAGTGGCCGTCACCACCTCGGTCACCGACCCACGGCGCGACTTTGAGGACAACGCCCTGGGCACCCTGAACATGCTGGAGGCCGTGCGCCGTCGCGCGCCGGGGGCCATCGTCCTTTACACATCGACCAACAAAGTCTACGGCGGCATGGAAGACATCGGCGTGGTCCTGCGCGATGGGCGCTATCAGTACGATGACCTGGCGCGTGGCTGCGACGAACGCCGGCCGCTGGATTTTCATTCGCCCTACGGCTGCTCGAAGGGCGCCGCCGATCAGTACGTGCGCGATTACGCCCGCATCTACGGTCTGCGCACGGTGGTGTTCCGGCAATCGTGCATCTACGGCTACCGGCAATTCGGCGTGGAGGATCAGGGCTGGGTGGCCTGGTTCACCATTCGCGCGGCGTTCGGCGCGCCGGTGACCATCTTCGGCGACGGCCGCCAGGTGCGCGACGTGCTGTTCATCGACGATCTGGTCGACGCTTTCACCGCGGCCATCGAGCGCATCGACGTCAGCGCTGGCCGCATCTACAACATCGGCGGCGGCCCGCAGAATCAAATGTCGCTGCTCGAGCTGGTGGCGCGCCTGGATTCGCTGACCGGACGCAAGCTGGCGGTCAGCTTCGCCGACTGGCGCCCCGGCGACCAGCGCGTGTTCATCTGCGACATCGCCAAGGCCAAGACAGAACTTGGCTGGGCGCCGCGCACCGGCAGCCACGAAGGCGTCGAGCTGCTTTACCGCTGGGTGGACGCCAACCGCGCGTTGTTCGGCGCCGCGGTGGGCGGCGGCGCTTAAATCAAGCTGACCCGCGACGCATGCGCTCGCTGATCCTGACCCTGGATCCCGCCATGGGCGGCGGCGTGGGAACCATGCAGCGGGTGATGCGCCTGGCGCACCGGCGTCTGGGGCTGGACGTCACGCTTGGTTTCGCTCGCCACGATCGCCGCAGCCGCTGGCACCCGGGCGTGCGCAGCGGCCAGTTCGAAGGCCACCCCACCCTGTCCAGCGGCTACTGGCCGTCGGTGGAGTATCTGAACTACCTGGTGCCGGCCCTGGCGATGCGCGCGCAGATTCGCCAGTTCCCGATCATCCAGGTGGTGAGCGGCATGCACTCCAATAGCCTGATGCCGATCCTGGCCGGCGTGCCGTTCGTGTCGTGGGTGGCCACGCCGTTTCTTGATGAAGTGGCCAGCCGGCGCCAAGGGCCGATACCGACCCTGTCGGTGCGTCTGAACCATGGCCTGCGCGCCGTCAACCAGCGCCTGGAGCGCTGGTCGCTGCGTTTCCCGTCGCTGGTGCTGGCGCTGTCCGAATACACCGCGCGCCGCCTGCAAGTGCTGACCGGCCTTTCGCGCAACCGCCTGGAGATCCTGCGCTGCCCGGTCGATCACCAGCTTTTCCGTCCGGACGGTCCGCGCTGGCCGGCGGCGCCCGGCCGTTACCTGATCTCCGTCGGTCGCGTCGACGACGATCGCAAGAACTATGCAGCGTTGGTGCGGGCGTTCGGGCCGGTGGCGGCGCGGTTTCCCGATCTGCACCTGGTGATCGTCGGCCCGGCAGAGCGCGCGGACAACGCGGTGGTCGCCTTGGCGCGCTCAGCGGGCCTGGGCGAGCGCATCCATTTTCCCGGCCCGCTGGGCGGCGAAGCGCTGGCTGCCGTCTATCGGGGAGCCGAAGCGTACGTGATGACGTCGCGCCAAGAGGGCCTGGGCATCGTGGTGATCGAAGCCCAGGCGGCCGGCCTTCCTGTGATCATCATGCGCTGCGGGGGCAGTGACGAGCTGGTGTCCGACGGCGACGACGGCCGGCTGATCGACCAGGGTGACGAAGCCGGCTTTGCCCGCGTCCTGGGCGACGCCCTGACCACCCCGGTTTGGCTGTCCGCCGCCGGCGCCGCCGCCCGACAAAAGGTTCTGGCGCACTCGACTTACGAAGTCTTTACAGAGCGGGTACGCGCGGTGTATCGCCGGGTCTTCCCCGTCGCCGGGGCCGAGTTGGCCGCGTGAGCGCGTCCGCCGCCGCCAGCGATGGGGCGGAGCCGCGCCTGCTGGTTTGCTATCACTTCTTCCATCCCGACCAGGTGGTCAGCGCCCGGATGTTCAGCGACCTGGCTGCGCAGCAACAACGGCGCGGCTGGCGGGTCAGCGCCCTGACCAGCAATCGCCTGTGGCACGCCCCGGCGGAAAGCTTGCCGGCCCGGCAGACCTGGTCTGGCGTGGACATCCATCGTCTTTACCGCCCCCCGTTTGATCAGGCGCGCCCGGCGCAGCGGCTGGCCAACAGCGCTTGGATGATCGCCGGCTGGCTGACGCAGGCGCTGGCGCTGCAAAAGTTCGACGCGGTGGTGATCGGATCGGATCCAGCCTTCGCCGCGCTGCTGGCGGTGCCGCTGCGGCGGGTACGTCCCAAGACCGCCATCGTGCACTGGTGTTTCGATCTGTACCCGGAGGCGATCTACGCCGAAGGGATGGGCCGCGGCGTGAAAGTGGCGGGCCCGGTGGCCGAATCCTTGATGGGCGCGGCGTATCGCAGCTGCGACGCCATCGTCGACATCGGCGCAGGCATGCGGACGCGGCTCGCGCGTTATGGCGGCGGCTGGCGCAGCGAGACCATCACGCCGTGGGCGCTGCTGGAACCACCGGCGGTGGCGGCGCCCGATCCGGTCGAGCGGGCCCGGCTGTTCGGCGACGCCAAGCTGGCGTTGCTGTATGCCGGCACCATGGGGCGCGCGCACGATTTCGCATTGTTTTTGGAACTGGCGCGCCGCTGCCGGGCACGGTCAGGTGACGCCATTCGCCTGTGTTTTGCCTGTCGGGGCAATCGTCACGCCGAGCTGCGGGCCGCCGTGGGCGCCGATGACAGCAACGTCACCCTGGTGCCGTTCACCGACGAGGGGGCTTTGCCGGCGCGCCTGCAAAGCGCGGACATTCACCTTCTCAGCCTGCGGCCCGAATGGGCGGGCGTGGTGGTGCCGTCGAAGTTCTTCGCCTCGCTGGCGGTGGGCCGCCCGGTCCTGTACGCCGGCCCGCCCGAGTCGGAGATCGCCTCGTGGATCGACACGCACGATCTAGGATTGGTCCTGGAGGCCGGCGGGATTGATGCCGCCATCGATCGCCTGCACGGGTTCTTGCAAGCGCCAGCCGCGCTGGCGGCGTGGCAAAAAAACGCCCAGGAGGTCTATCGCGGACATTTTTCCCAGAGCATCGGCAACGATCGCTGGAACGACCTTCTGCGCGCGCTGGTGGCCGAGCGCGGCTGACCGTGCCGCGACGGTGGAGTATAGTGCCGGCCTCATGCGCGTTTTAGTGACGGGATCGAACGGCCTCATCGGTTCGGAGGCAGTGGGTTACTTCGATAGGCTGGGCGCAGAGGTCACGGGCGTCGACAACAACATGCGCGCCGTTTTCTTCGGCCCCGACGGCGACACTCGCTGGAACCAGCAGCGCTTGCAGGCGCAGGCTCCGCGCTTTCACCACGTCGAGCTGGACATCCGCAACCGCGAGGCGGTGCTGGCCTTGCTAGCCGAGCGCCCGTTCGATCTGATCGTCCACTGCGCCGCGCAGCCGTCCCACGATCTGGCGGCGAAGATGCCGTTCGAAGACTTCGACGTCAACGCGGTGGGCACACTGAATTTGCTGGAGGCCCTGCGCCGCCACCGCCCGGACGCGGTGTTCATCATGATGAGCACCAACAAGGTCTATGGCGACGCGCCCAACGAAGTGCCGCTGGAGGAACGCCCGACGCGCTGGGAGTATGCGCGGCCGGAAGACTTCGCCGGCATTTCAGAATCGTGCCGCATCGATCGCTGTTTGCACTCGCTGTTCGGCGCTTCGAAGGTGGCGGCGGACGTCATGGCCCAGGAATACGGCCGCTATTTCGGCCTGAAAGTGGGCATTTTCCGCGGCGGCTGCTTGACCGGCCCGCAACACAGCGGCGTCGAGCTGCACGGGTTTTTGTCCTACCTGGTGAAGGCGGCCATGACTGGCATCACCTATCGGATCTATGGTTACAAGGGCAAGCAGGTACGCGACAACATCCACGCTCGCGACGTGCTGCGGGCCATCCATCGTTTCTATGAGGCGCCGCGGCCGGGCGAGGTTTACAACCTGGGCGGCGGGCGCGACAACAGCGTGTCGTTGCTGGAAGCGGCTGATCTGGTGGCCGAGATGGGCGGTGGCAAACTGAAGACCGAGTACGTCGACGTCCCCCGGCGCGGCGATCACATCTGTTACATCTCCGACCTCCGCAAGCTGAAGGCGCACTACCCGGGCTGGAAGATCGAGGTCTCGTTGCGCGAGATCCTGACCGAGATCGTCGACGGCTGGAAAGTCCGCCACCAGGCCGGCTAGCCGGCGGCACCGAACGCGGATGCCCGACAAACGATCGATCGTCATCTTCAGCCCGTACTCGCCGCGCATCGGTGGCGGCGGGGCCATCTTGCGCAGCCTGATTCCGCGCCTGGCCGACTTTCAAGTCACCTGGCTTTACACCGCCGATCGCGATCAGGAATTGCCGGGCGCCGAATGGATCGGCCCGGGCCTGGCTGGCGGATCAACGGCGCATGATCTGTCGCGGGCGCTGTTGCTGTGGTCGCGCGTGGAGATCGCCCGCTTGCGCGAAATTTCCGAGCTACTTCTAGCGCAGTCGGCGGACGGTTATTGGATCCTGGCCCATAACGAAGGGACGCTGGTGGCGCGCGCGCTGTTGCGGCGCGGGGCGGCCGTGCATCTGTCGGTGCAGGACGATGTGCCCGACGGGATCTTCGGTCGCTCGAACCGCTATCGCTGGCTGGCGCCGCTGGCCCGGCCCACCTATGACGAGACCATGAAAAGCGCGGCCTCGGTCGACGTTATCTGCGAAGGCATGCGCCGCTATTACAAAAGCCGGCTGGATGTCGACGGCGCGGTGGTGCACCGCTGGCTGCCGCCGCTGGGCGCGCCGCAACCGCGACAGACCGTCGCCGGCGAGCTGCACGTCGGCCACATCGGGACCATCTACGCCGAAAACGAATGGCGCGCGTTCCTGACCGCCTTGCGCGCCTACGCCAGTGCGCGACGATTGAAACCGCGCATGACCATGGTCGGGTTGGCCGACCGTTACCACGCCTTGGCGGCAGAGTTTTCGAACATGGTGGAGCTGGTAGCCGACACACCCGAGGACCAAGCGGTCGAACGGCTGCGGCACTGCGATTTCATGTACGCGATGTATCCCTTCGACCGGCGCGCCGACGTTTTTCGCCGCACCAGCCTGCCCACCAAGATCAGCAGCTATCTGCTTTGCCAGCGGCCGATATTTGGCCAGGCCCCGGCGGCCAGCAGCCTGGCCGACGTGCTGCGCGCGCATCCCATCGGCGTGCTGTTCTCGTCGGCGGAGGGCAGCGCGACGGCGTTCGAGGCGGCCTTTGACGCTGTCACCGATCTCGGCCCGACCGTCCCCCCGGTGGCATACGAAAACGCGCGCGAAACGCTGTTCGGCGATGGCAACGTCCGGCGGCTGACCGACTGTCTCATGCGGCTTGTCAATCGTTGACAGAGCGCGCGCGTCGACGATTTCAGCCTGGCGCGCTCCGGCGCTGACGGCGTGCTATCGTTCGGCCCGAAATGGGCGGGGAGGTCTAGAGCATGGAGGCTGTGCTGGTCAGCCATCCGCACGCAGCGGCCTTCGCCAACGGCGTCGCGGCGGCGTTCGAACGCCGGAGCAAGCTGGCTCTTTACGTCAGCGGCGTGGTCGCTTCGCGCGCGACGCTGTCCGGGCAGCTGATGAATCAGTTCGCCGCCGCCACGCCGGTGGTGCGCAATCGCATCATCGCTGGCGTGCGCCCGAAGCGGGTGCGGTCGCTGGCCCCCGTCGAGCTGGCGGCGCGTCTGGTGGCGCGCGCCTTCGGGAGCACCAACCGCCCGCGCTCGCTGTACGACGCCATGTTCGTCTCGCACGACACGGCGGTCGAGCTTTTGGAATGGCCGCGGCGCACGGACATGGTTTACGCGTACGAGGACGCCGCCCTGCGCACGTTCGTGCGCGCCGCTCGCCGCGGGCTGGCCCGGGTTTGGGATCTACCGCTGCCGCACTATCAAACCCTGGAAAAAATGTGGATCGCCGAGATGGCCCGCTGGCCGGGCGCGCACGGCTCTGATCCGCCCACGCCGATCGAACCGGACTGGAAGAAGCGCCGCAAGGACGCCGAGTTGGGCTTGGCCACGGCAGTTTCGGTGGCGTCAGCGCACACCCGCGCGTCGCTGGAAGACCTGGGCGTGAAGATCCCGGTCGTCGTCACCCCGTACGGTTTTCCCGTCGAGGCATTCCAGCCGAAGACCGCCATGAATGACGGCCCGTTCACAGTGCTGGCGGTGGGCACCCAGGATCTGCGCAAGGGAACGCCGTACCTGCTGGAGGCCTGGAAGAAGGCCGGCCTCAAGAACGCCCACCTGCGCCTGATCGGCCGCTTGAACCTGTCGAGCAGTTTTCTCGATCGCTACGCCGGCTTGTTCGAGCACGTTCCCTACGAAGCCAACGCTGGGCTGGGCGCCATCTACCGCGCCGCCGATTTGCTGATGTTCCCGACGCTGGGCGACGGCTACGGTCTGGTCATTCAGGAAGCGATGTCGTGCGCCACGCCGGTGGTCACCACACCCTGTGGCGGCGGCCCCGAATCCATTCGCCACGGCGAGACCGGCTGGATCGTGCCCCCGCGCGACATCGACGCGCTGGTGGAACACCTGCGCTTTGCCGCCGCCAACCGCGACAAGATCTTTGCCGTCGGCCAGGCCGCCCGCGCCCGGGCCGAGCAGTGGACCTGGCGCCAAGCCGGCGAAGCGCTGGTGCGCGCGCTGTCGCAGCTTTAATCAGAACGGATGCTTCCGACCAAGGACGATCGGGCCGCCTGGCGAGACAAAGCGGTCTCGACGGCACGCCGGTTTTTTCGCTGCACCGGGTTCGATCTGTTTCGCTTTCACCACACCAGCCACCCGGGGCGCGGACAAACCAGCGTGTTCATTCGTGGTCAGCTCACTTCTGGGCCCCCCCTGAATGAATGCCGCAAATTGACCGAATGATGAACTAAGTCATATAAATTGGGCGGCAATTTTTTCCTTCCAGGCGTCTGCAAAAATTAACAAGGAACGAGGATGTCGGGAGCACTATATGAGCGTCTCGGATTGCAGACGATCGGACTCGAGTACTGCGAAGCTTGCGCTACCGAATCGCCCCATGCGTTGCAAAGAGGCGACCTCAGAGGGCCATGGACCGAATTTGCAATTAGGCGTTGCCTAGGTTGCGGTCTCGGCAGAACCGATCCAGGTCCCGGAGATCCATACCGCGAAGCTGCCGCCAAACAGACAGAGGAAAAGGCAGACGATCTGACCGACAAGCGGTCGCCGAGCGCAGACGCCGGTTCTCCTTGGTCTCGGGAGTTCGGCCGCGCGCTTGTCGAGCAACAAGTTCCACAACCTATATTGGATCTCGGGTGCGGAGAGGGAGAACTCTTGGAGGTCCTGGCTCGTGCCGGCTTGGACTGTGAGGGCACTGAAATGCGTCCGCTCTGTGCAGCGTTGAGCCGGCGTCGCGCTGGCGTCCCAGTCGAGATCGGAACCATAGAATCATTCCTAAGCCGCCCCCGGCCCATGGGCACAATCGTTCTTTCGCACGTATTGGAGCACCTTCCCAAGCCAGTGGAGACACTCCGCGCTCTTTCCGAACATGCCGAAGCGATCGCCGTGGCAGTTCCCAACTCTTTGTCGGCGCGTGCGTTATTGCAGTGGTCCGGCATCCCAGGACGATTTGCTTATGCTCCTGGTGAGCATGTCTGGCAGATGACCCCCGCCGCGCTCCGTGGGATTTTCAACCAGGCAGGGCTCCGTTTGATGTATCTGCGTGCCCACGCCAACGCTCCGGCGCGTGCAGGTTTTCGATCTGCGATCATGCGCCGCCTGCGCTTCAACGGACCGACCACGAACGGCGGTTCGCCAGCCATGTCCGTCGGTGCTGATGGACACCATGTTTCTGACCAAGTACCGACAGCGGTTCCATCCGGGGCGCCCTCTAAGGCGCAGAGCCTGGCGCCCCGGGTCGCCGCACGCGCGGCCGATCGAACTCTATTCGAAATTGAACGTCGGTTGCACCCGCCATGGGTGGGCGAGCAGGTTGTTGCGATCGGACGGACACGGAAAGTGGCGGCGGTCTGCGTTTCGAAACACGTACGTCCGAGCCGGCTTCCCGACGCTTCTTCTCGGCCGCGACTGAAAAGAAAACTGGTGGTCCTCACGACCACCAGTTCGGCTGTCTGGGACTACACCATCCTCGCTCTTGAACGCAATCTTGCGGAGACCGGTGTTGCACAACTGAACGCCCGTCGCCTCGGGGCGAATAGCCTGGGCGCGCGGGCAGCGGCCAAACTCGGACTATTGCGCAACTATGGACGGCTTGAAACGTTAGTCTTCTTTAAGGCGTTGATGACCCCCTCAGCTCCAAGCCTCTTTCCTACCGAGTTCCTGTTTGAGACGGTCTTGTACTGCATGGACTGCTTTCCGCCAGCCTACCCACAATGGGAAAAGTTGCTTCGCGCGCTCCGGCCAAAAGTCCTCTTTATCTCATCTCGCCAATCAGCCGCCCATTTCCACGACCGACTGGGCGCAACTGAATCTGTCTGGATGCCCGAAGCCACAGATCCTACCGAATATCGCCCAGAGCGCTCTCTCGCCAAACGACGGATTGATGTGCTCGAAATTGGACGCCGACACGACTCATTTCACGAAAAGATCACGGATAAGCTCAGCGCAGCGGGGAAGGTCCATTTCTTCGAGCTGACGCCCGGACAGGTTGTCTTTCCCTTGAAATCTGATTTCGTCAGCGGACTGGGAGATAGCAAAATTTCGATCTGCTTCCCTTGTTCGATGACCCATCCGGCGCGGTCGGGTGATTGCGAGACGACAACACACCGCTACTTCGAGTCAATCGCGTCTCGATCATTGATCGTCGGACGATGCCCTCGCGAATTGCACGACCTTTTCGGCTATGACCCTGTTATCGCGGTCGATTGGAGCGACCCATCAGGCCAGATTCTAGAGATTCTTGGCCATATCGCCGAATATCAGGAACAGGTGGAACGAAACTATCGGCGGTTGCTGGAAGTCGGGACTTGGAAGGTCCGCACGCGTGCAATGCTCGATTTTCTCCGCCAGCGTGCGATCGGAATAAGTTGGCCGTGGGCGGGAGCCAATCGTTGACGCTTGTTAGGCCGTGTGCGAAGAAACAGCGATGTTGATCCTCGTGACAGGGGGCCTCGGCGCCAACTTCGACTGGGCCGAGGCGCTGGTGCCGATGCCGTTCGAAGCTACCGATCTCAGGGAGATCTCGGATTGCCGCCCCTGGCCGGCATGACGGCGCGCAACCCGCAGCTGGGCGAGTTGGCCAGGCTGGTGGACTCAACGACTGAGGGCAGGACCGGAGCGTTTTCGGGGCTCGTGTCCCCCCGGACCAATCCGCTCGCGTGCCTGCGCATCGCGGCCGCGGATTGACATAAACGAGCCGGACGATTTCTTCATCGACGGCGGCGAACCAACGGGCGGCCGATCAGGGCGCCAGCACCGCTCGGCGAAATTCCGCGCCGGTGGTGCGATTGTTCATGTATTTGACAGCGAACGCAAAGGCCGCCTGCGACCACGCGCGCAGGTCAGCGTTCGAGCTACGCGCCAGTCTTTCGACTGCAGCGCGCGTCGACGCCTCGTCGTTCGCCACCAACCCCCAACCGCCCTGAATGGCGATATCGACGATGCCATAATCGGGGGGCGCAATGCACAGCACCGGGCGGCCCACCGACAGGTACTCGCGTAACTTGGTCGGCCACACCACCTGCAATGGCGCCCGGTTGAGCGCTTCTGGATCGAGCGCGGCGATCACACAAGTGGCGCTGGCCACCTCGGCCATCACTTGCTCAGGTGGAACCGATTTGATCGACCAGCGTGCCGGATCCAGGCCCATGGCTGCCACGTCGGCAGGTTTCATGTGTGTGAGTAGACGCAGTTCGATGTCGGGCGTAATCTCTGCCACCGCGCGCTGCAACCAGGCCAGCGCCTTGCCTTGCGCCTGATAGAGCCAGCCCACGAACAACAGCGATCGTTGGCCTTCCGGGATCGGCACCGGTCCGATGGAATCGATGTTGATCAAAGGCGGCAGCAACTCCACCTGGCCGGCGGCACCGTCGGCGCGCATCCACTCGTTCATTCGCGGCGACAGACCGAAACAACGCGATGCCCGACCAAGGGTCTGTCGGCGCCAGCGCGCCAACGTGCCTTGCAGAAACGATCCGGCGCCCCAGAATGTCGACGCGTGCAGATCGATGCCGTAAACCCACAAATCGGCGCCGGTGGCTCGCGCCCAGCGCTCGGCGACGATCATCGTGGGATCCAAGGTCGCGAAGATGCGTCGGATGTTGGGGAACAGTCGCCGCAGTACCGACGGGCCCAGGTAGCGCGTCGCCGCCATCACCGATGCCGCCAATACCGATTCCGACTGCCGGCTGGGCTGGCGGAGGAACGGCAATGGCACCCGCACGCGGCTTCCCCACGGCCCACCGCCAATCCCCACCAGGGCCAGTTGGTCTTCGGGCAACGCGGCGAACAGCTCGCTCAACATGATGGTGTAGCCGTCGCGGCCGGGCGGAAGATTGTGCGCCACCAGCGCCACCGTCTGCGTGTCCCACATTCGGGGCCGCAATTTAGCAGAAGGGTGTCGGCGGTTATAGCGAGGAGCGACAGCAGCGGACGAAGGTGACGACACCGTCGTGATTCAGGCGGGCGCGCGTGCCACCATCAGCATGTGGTCGACGCTGTAAGGAGACGAGGCGTACGGAGGCCGGACGGCGTCCAGTAGCCGCAGCGCGCCGATGCGATTGGCCAGCCGCAGCGGCAACTCGCGCACTCGGCGGCGCAGCGTCGGCGTGTCGTGCATGTAGACCAGGCTGTCGATAGACTCACGCGAAAGATTCATTCCCTGCAGCAACGTGCCAAGGCCGGTGGCGCTGAAGCACGAAAGGTGCCCTGCCCAGCCGTGATACCACCACCGAATCCCCCAGCGGCGCGACCAGGCCGACCCGGCGTCGCCGGTGAAGATCACCAGGCGCCCGCCCGGGTTCAGCCGCCGCAGTAACCGGCGAACGAACGGGCCAGGCGTGCGCAGGTGCTCGATCACGTCAAACAGGGCGATCACATCGACGGCGTCCGGCAGATCGGCCGACCATCCTTCGGCGTCGGGCGCGAAAATGCGCCGGCCGCGCGCCCGCCCGAATGCCGCGCTTTTTAGCGACGGCTCAAGCCCGAAGCCCTGAATGTCGGGCGGCAACAGATCGAGAAACGTGCCACCGCCGCATCCGATGTCGACCAGCGTTGCCTTGCCAATGGAACGCAGACGCTCGGTGGCGCGGCGGTGGCCTTCCGAGATCACATCGCCGGCAGCATAGCTTTGCTGGGCATACCATGATGACAGCAGCGCTTCCGACGGGCGGCGAAAAGGCCCTTGCGAGCCGCAGCGCCCGCAACGAATCAAAAGCGCGGTGTCGTGGCACCAGGCAAGCCAGGCGTCGGGAACAAAGCCGCCCTGCCACGGCAGAAAGTGATAGGCCCCGACCGGCTGAAGGCCACTGGCGCCGCAGGCAAAACAGCGCTCCAACCAATCGAAATCGGGCGGCGCGCTCACGGCGACAAGCTCTCGGTGGTGACCGGGGCCGGCGCGCGTCGGCGCAGGGTGCGCACCAGCGTTTCGATCCCTTCGCGTCCGACGACCACACGCACGAAGACCAGCGTGACTGCCACCGACGCCACGCCGCCGATCAGCGTCGCCGCCAGCGGCTGTAAAGCCAATGGGCCGGTCAAGAGTCGGTGAATACCCACGCCAGACGCGATGCTGAGCACGACCGTCGTCAGCGATCGCGTCCAAAACGGCGGGCGCGACCCCTTCACAACCAGCCGCCACGAAAAGATCTGCTGCGGCAAGAACGTGCAGGTCGCATAGGCCACCAGCGTTCCCAAACCAACCCCCGTATAGCCAATCCGGCGCGCCAGCAGCACGCTGAGGGTGAGGTTCAGGATCGCGTCGAACCCGACGGTGACCACCTGCTGCCGGATCTTCTCGGCACCGTTCAAGATCGACGCATCGATCATCGTGTGCCCCAGCAACGCGTAGTAGGTTCCCAGAGCGACCGGCAGCCAAGGATCGATCAAGAGCCGCCCGCCGGTCCAGAGGGCGATCACCGGCGCGCCGACGGCGGCGAATCCGCCGGCGATAACCGCCATCCACAAGGTGCCAAGACGCCGCATCCGACTGGCTTCGGTGCGGATCCATTCGATGTCGCCGCTGCCAATGGCCTGCGCGACGCCGCCCCAGAAGCTCACGCCCAGCGAATAAACCATCGAGAAGGCCAGAGTGATCGCGCGAGAGGTGAGGCTGTAAAGGGCGACCGCCTGCACACCCAGCAGCTTGGCGATGACCACGTTGTCGATACTACCGATGATCAGCACTTCGATCTGCAGCAGGTAATAAACGAACCCCGAACGCAACAGGTGCCACCCTTCGGCGGCGTAACGCAGACCGAAGAGCGGCCGCGTGGCGGGGGCCAGCGCGCACCCCAGGCGCGCCGCGCCGGCGGCGCCGAGCAGGCTGAGGATCGCCTGCCCGCCCAACGCCAGGTCCAGCCGACGCGTGGCGGTCGCCACCGCCACCGTCACCGTCTGCGTGACCAGCGCGCTGCCGACACTCCATCGCACCAGCAGATGGGTGATCTGCATGCCGGCGTGCGCGCTGGAGAAGACCGACAGCAGCATGCGAACCGAGAAGGCGGCGACGACGATCAAGCAGCCATGCTGCGCCTGCACTTGCAGCGACAACGGGACTTTTAGATACGCCGGCACGTCCCAGATCCGCAGCGCCGCCACGGCTAGCCCGGCGACGACCACGACAACGGCCGCGATCACCAGCAGCGCCCCGCCCACCGTTTGCCGGATCTGATCATGCTGGCCCGCGCCCGCCAGTTGCCCGACGCGCGTGAGGACCGCCAAGCCCAGGCCAGCGTCGGCAAAGGCGGCAATGTTGCCCAACGATGTCAGCACCTGGAAGGTGCCATAGCCCTCGGTGCCCAGCGCGCGGAGCGTTAGCGGCACGGCCACCAGCCCCACCATCAGGCTGGCCACGTTGCTCATCATGGACGCCCAGGCGTTGGCAGCGACCCGGGTGCTTCGCTCAGCCCGGCTCATCGAAGGGTTGATCTGAAGATGGTTGGGTGATCCAATGTTACCGCCTGCGCAAGTACGCGCCCGGCCAGTGTGTCACGCGCTCGGTCACCTGGCCCTCCTTGAAAGGAAACGGCGGCTCTTCCAGGACGAACTCCGGGTGGGTGTCGGCGAATTCAAAAGCCGCCACCGTGGGGTTGTCGCCGGTCCATTCTTTTTTGCCGCCCGGAGCGTCGTGGACCAAGCTCATCACGCCGTCGGTAGCAACGATGTACGAGCCCGCCGTCACCAGCGGCGCACAGGCCGAAAGCTCGCCGGCCACGTGCGCCTTGGTGTGGTTGGAATCCAGCACCACCAGCACCGTCTCGCCGGGCTTTACCAGCGTCTTCACTTGTTCGATGATCCCGCTGTCGATTGACGATCCCTCGATCAGGGTGATGAACGGCTTCAATTCGTGCGCTTCGATGGCCTGGCGGTTGTGTGGGCGGATCTCGATGTCCACGTCCACCACTCGACCGCGACCCATCGCCTTGAACAGACTGGCGTAGAAGACCAGCGAACCGCCGTGAGCCACACCGGTTTCGATCAAGACGTCCGGACGCAGCCGGTAGATCACCTCCTGGATGCGGATCATGTCGTCGGGCAGTTGGATCATCGGCCGCCCCCATCCAGGTGAAGCCGTAGGTGTACCGCACGCCCCAGCCGACCTTGATCCACGCGTCCGACAGCAAGGAAAACGCTTGCGCCGAATACAGCGGCAGCTCGCGGACCTCGCCGTCGATCTGGGTGGTCAGCGTCTTCGTTTCGGTGTCTATGCTGATTTTCATGGCGCGGCGACGATATCTCAAAAATATCCGCGAAGCGCATCTTCAAGGCCGTCCCGCAGACCAAATTGTGGCGACCAGCCCAGCCCCGCAGGCGGGTCGAATCGCCGGCCAGGAACCTGATCTCGTTCTGGCGATGCGGCGGCGCCCCGAATTTCAGCAACGGCCTGCCCCCCCATGATGTCGGCCACGGTTTCAAGGACCTGCCTGAGCCTGGCCGGCTGGCCGGCGCACACGTTGAAAATCCCCGTGGCGCCCGGCGACAGCAGCGCCACCAGGCCACTGGCCACTTCGGCGACGTGCAGATGATCGCGCACCTGGGTCCGTCGGTCAGTTCGACCGCCGCGCCCGCGCGCAGCTGGCTGGCCACCCAGGGCAAAAGCCGTCGCCGATCTTCGCCGGGCCGTGCAAGTGAAAGATCCGCGCCCAGGCCAGCTCGACCTCGGCCTCGGCGGACAGGGCGTGCGCCACGTGCCAGGCGGCGCGCTTGCACGCCGCGTACAGCGTGCGCGGATCGGCCGCGGCGCTTTCCACCAGCGGTCGATCGGGCGGCGCGTTCTCGACGCACGATCCACCCATCACCAACTTGTGGCATCCCGCCGCCTGGACCAGCCTAATGTTGCTAGGCGTGCAGGCGACGATGAGTCCCGCCGTTCCCAGCGCGGCGACGGCCAGATAAAACACAACGTCGACTCCCAACCTACCATGGGGTGGCGTAAAAAATCGCCGCCGCCAGCAACCCAGTGGTCGGCCCGGCCAGCCGAGCGGCCAGGAGAAACGCCGCCGCCGCGGAAAGCAAACCCGTCGCGGCGCACAACACCGCTGCGCCTTTGGAACTTCCGAAGGCCAGCGAAACCAAATAAAGCAACTCCTGCGCCATTAGCTGGTAGTGCTGCCAGATCCCGTGCAGTTCGATCAGGGCGTGCGCCAGCAGGAACTGTTGCGGTACATACAAGTGGGACCAGGACGTCGACAAAGTTGGGTGGCGTCAGCGCCCCGATCAGATTCGCCGCCGCCAAAACCGCCAGCAGGATCAAGACCAGGCCGGCGGTGGCACGCGTGGCGAACGTCTGACCGGCGCTGGTTCCACCCGTCGAATCCAGTCGGTTCCGGCGGGCCGACCGAATCGACCAGGCGCCCAGCACCGCGGCTGGTAGAACGAGCACCGCGATCACCGGCCTGAAGAAAAAAACCCCGATCCCCACCGCGAAGATGAGGCATCGCCAGACATCCAAAGCCCAAACCAATCGCGGTGCAAAGCCGCTCTGCGCCACGGCAGGTCGTCGAGGTCTAGAAGATGAAGCAGTATCGAACCGTATCCGGCGCAGGCCAGTAAGCCGCGCCAGCGTGGCGCGGCCGGCTTCGGCGAATTGTCGCACCGGCAAAGATTAACCAGAGGGCCAGCAACAGATCGATGGTGAAACGCCGGATGCGTCAGGCCAACTCCCGGGTCAGTGCGGCCACCAACGCGTCGCCGGCCTCCCGCCAGGTCCAGCGCTCGGCGCGAGCGCGGGCCAACTTGCCCATGGTGTACAACTGGTCGCGGTCGGCAGCGCAGGCCCGCAACCGTGCCACCAGGGCGTCCACGTCCCGCGAAGGCACCAGCCAGCCGTCGTGGCCGTCGGTGATGGATTCCGGCCCGCCGCTGGCCGGCGTGGTAATGACCGGCGTTCCGCAACACATGGCTTCTTGAATAACCAGGCCGAAGCCGTCGCCCAGTGTTGGAAATGCCAGCACATCGGCGGCCCGGTATTCTTCACCCAGCTTGGGCTTGGGCACATACGCCACGTGCTCGAACAGGCCAGCGTAGTCTTGCAGAAATCGTTGCGACAGTCGCATGGGACCCACCAATCGTAGTCGAGCGTCTTTGATGGCAGCTTTCTTCCAGGCTTGCAAAAGGTAGTGCGTCCCTTTTCCCAACCCTTGTAGACCGACCGACAAGACTGTGAAGGGCCCCTGATTTGGCTTCTCCTTGGGCGCAAAATCAAAGACAGGAAAGCCGTAAGGATTGACGATGACGGGAACTCTCACGTCGGCATTTTCCAAAGAACGGCGAGTGTGATTGGAGGCCACTGAGATGACCGTGGCCAAAGCCAGCTCGGAGTCTTTGCGGTGTTTTTTCCATTCCGGCGTGACAACCGGCCCGGTGGTTGCGGCGCCGGCCCATTGTCTTTGCTCGGTCTTCCACATTTGTTCGACCACCCGGTAGTGCGGAATGGGCAAATCCCACACTCGGCCAATCGCGCGCGCCGAGGCGTGCTGGAACGTTCGCAAGGCGGCGTCCTCGTATGCATAGATCGCCGTGATGTCTTTGGACCACGAGACGCGCGCCACCGCTTCGTCGTGTGCCACGAAGATCGCATCGTATAAGCTTGGGCTGTCAAGGCCGATCGATTCTGCGAGCAGGGCCACCAGGCGCGCGCCAGCCTCGACGGGAAACAGCGATCGCAGGCTATCATGGTGAATATCCAGCACCCGATTGCGCCACACCGGACCCAGCGGCGACAGGAAATGCAGCGCCCGCCCCAGTAGTGTCGACTGACCGGCGATGATTCCGGTCATGTAAACGCCCAGCTTCCCGTGTCGATCCAGAGCAACGGCCGTGGCATTGGCCACCGCTGCCGCGTGCGGATGACTAATCAGAAAGGACGTCAAGCGCCCTTACTGGTCGGCTCCGGCAAGCGGCTCTTTAGCGGTACGCGACTCGGCGAGGGGTGCAACAAGGGCCAGATCTGGACCAATTCGCTCAAGATAAATCCGCAGCCGGTGAAATAGAGTGCCTGCCAGATATGATCAAACGAAAGGTTCCCGTAAAAATTCAGCAGCGCGTATGCGAGCGCGGCGCCGGTGGCCGCCCGGCGCCTGGCCCGTCTGAAGAAGTTGGCCGCGCGGAGGAGCGCGACCAACAGACCGAACCGGACTAACCAGATCAAGATGTAACCGACAGCGCCAAGCTCGATGAGATACCGCCCCACTTCCATTTCGCTCTCGTACTCACCAAAGCCGACGCCAAACAGAATGCGGAAGTTCTGCTGCATCCCGGTACCCAACCCCAATACGGGATAATTCAGCTTGGCCAGGGAGTACGGCGGAAAGAGGGTATAGATCTCTTCAAAGCGATCGCGGGTATCATCCGAATCGAAGCGGTCCATGACCCCCTGGAGAGAGTCCGGGAAAATGTAGAGCACCATCATGATGGCCAAGGTCCCGCCGATAATCACGCGGCGCCCCACCGCCGTGAACAAAAAGCCCGCTTGTTGAGCCACCAGCGCCAGCAGGGCCAAGCCGACCACGAACGGCGCCCGCGAACCGGACATCGGCAGCGCCGCCGCCGACAGCATGGCGGTGGTGGTGGCGATGGTGCGCGCGCGGCGGTTGGGATCGGCCAGACCCAAAGACAGCAGCAGCGGCGGCACCAACACCACGAAGTTGGTGAAGCCGGTAATAAACGTAAATGTCGAGGACACGCGTGCGCGGCCGGTGCTTCCGACCTCGAAGGCAGCAACCTCGTTTCCGGCCTGGACGGCATAGGTGTTCGTGGCGCTGGTGGCGGGCGAACCAAACTGGACCATCGCGAAGATGGCCACCACCGCCGAAACCCACGCCATGGCCACCATCCCGCGACGCCGAACCGTGGGCGTCAAGACGACATTAGCCACCACAGGCACGGCGATCCACCACAGCCAATAGGCACGGAGGCCGAGGATTCCCAGGACAAACGACTCTCGAAGTCCTGTGTTGATGGCCTCCAGCAAGGAAACCGCGATTGCCAGACCCAGGATCTTGTCGAAGGGATGGAACAGCACCTTCATCACCTGCTTGACCCGGGGATTCATCGGGAAGGTGACCAGGCCATAAATCAGGACGATGTCTTTGAGAAAGTAGAAGGCCTCGCCAGGAATGAACGACAGATACTTGCGGCCCAAGCCCTCGAAGCAGATCGAACAGAAAAGCAGGGCGAACCAGCGCGATTTTTTCCTCTCCAGCCGTCCTTGCTTGGTCAGAACGGCCACTTTGTTGAGCACCGGGCGGTTGCCGAGGACAATCGGCGGCTGCGAAACAGCGGGTACAGACATCGTCAACGTCCCAGAAGGAGCATCCGACTGCGCGCCGTTTCTTCCAGCTGCGCCTTGTGGTCGTTCATGCGTTTGATCGCTGCCGCGATATCAGAGTTTTGGGGGGCTTGATCCTGAGCTTCCTGCATGGCTTTCAACGCGTCGTCATTTCGCGAAATCGATTCATAGTATTGCGCCAGATTCATCCACAGACCGGCGTTGTGGCTGTCTTGATTGATCGCCGCCCGGAACTCCGTGATGGCCGCCTTGCTCTCACCCATTGCCGCGGCTAGCCGCGCGCGAGCATTGTGAACGCTGGCGGTCGACGCTCCTGCGTGAAACAACGCGGTCTCCAATCCTTCGATGGCCGGCTGGGCACGCGACCACTTCTGAGCGCTCATGATGACCTGCACCCGCCGATCTTGGAGCGACAGATCGTACGGATCGACGGCGGCCCCCTGATCCAAAATATCCAGCGCGCGGTTGAGGTCGCCGGCACGGAGCGCCAGCTCGGCGCGAAGCAAGAATGCGCGAGGTTGATTGGCGCCTGCCCGATCAAGCTGGGCCAGGTCTTGGTTGGCGAGGTCCGGCTTACCATCCTCAAGATCAAGCTCCGCCCGCAAAAGCAACGCATCCGTGGAGGTGCCTGGTCCCATTGGGACGAAATCTAACACCTTCCGCGCGCCGCTCCGGTTGGATTTGCTGAGCAGCAGATTGGCAATTCGGATCAACCTGTCGGAATCGCCTCGGGCCAAGGTGGCCATTTCCTCGGGACGCGCGCCGGATCGCCAGGCTTCCTCCAAGATGAAACTGGTCAGGACCGGACGCGTGGACATCGCGGTGGTCCATTCGTTGAGGGCTTGCTGACGCTTGCCCAGCGACCACAGTGAACGGCCGATCTCGGCGTGCACCTCAGGACAGTTGGGGCAAAGCAACAGCGCCCGATTGAGGACCGCCATCCGCGGCGAACGCCGGGTATCAGCCTGGATCAGAGGTTCGGTCGCTCCCTGCTGGAGGAAATAGTAGTAGTCAAAAGGATGCGCGGCCTCTGCGTGCAACATAACGGCGCGGCGCTCGGCCAGCGTCGTGGTGCCGCGTAGCCGGGCGTCAAAATCGGCGCTGGCCGGACGAGCCAACGCAATCACGCCGAACAGCAGGCCGGACCCAGCCACGCTGGCCACGATCACCGCGTGGCGTTTTCGCAGCCTTCGTCCGCTCCACTCCTTCGTCCGGCCCAACAGTGATCCAAGAAGGACAGAGAACGGCAGCAGCACGCCGAGGGTTTCGAGACCAAAGTCGACCACGCTGTGGACCAGCGCCGCGACCAGACCGCATCCCAGGGCCAGTTCGACCTTGTCGGCTCGGCGAAATTTCCAGATCTGGCGCACCAGCAACGCAAGACAGACAACGATGGCGAGCTCCCCCAGCCAACCGGTGTCGATGAGAAACTGCAGTGGCTCGTTTTCGACGAGAGAGAACCGCGCAGAGATGGGAACCTCGAGAGTCCGCACGGTCGGGTAAGCCCGATCGAACGCGCCTCGGCCAATCCCCAGGGGGTGAGCGAAGAGCAGCTTGAGACTGTCGCGCCACAACTGAAATCGCATCTCCTGGCTGAGGCTGGACTGACTGAACTTGGCCAGAATCTGACTGGCGCCCAGGCTCAAGGCCACCAGCGCGCAAACCGCGGCCACCAGGGCAAAGGAAAGCCAGGTGCGGCGGCGAGGGGGCCGTATTTCCCCTTCCGCCTGTTGGGTGCGCGGGTAGAAGCCCACGAACAACGCAGTGGAGATGCCGAGGCCGAGAACGCCGCCGCGCGACAGCGTTCCGACGGCGCCGGCGGCCACGAAGACACCGGCGGCGATCCAGCCGACGCGATTGATGACGCTCGATTTGGCGAGCGCCAAGGCCAACGAAGCGAAGAACGCCAGCTCCAGGAATTCTGCGGTGTGGTTCGGATTGATGAAAGGGCCGTTCAGAATCCCGCGGCTGCCAGGATAGATGCCGTAGATGCGATCTTCTCCGAGAATTCGATGACCCACCCCGACCACCACCGAGGCGATCCCTGACACGACGATGGCCCGCAGCAACAGGTAGCGGGATGAACGTCCCGACATCACGTGGGCCGAGATGATCACGGTGGCCATGGCAGCCGCCGCTTGGCCCAGGCACAACCAGGTAGCGGGAGGATCAAGGCTCAAAGGGCGGAACGCGTTTGAAACACCGATCAGATCGGCGGCCGCCGGATCCAGGCGGTTCGCCAGCGCAGCGGGGAGCGGAAGGCTCTCCACGAACGGCAACAGAACGAATACCAGGCACGCAACGGCTGCTGTGAAGGAAAAGCGAATCGGCACACCGGAGCCGAGTTCGTTGGTGACCACCAACCCTAACGCCACCAAGGTCAGAGCGAAGGCCCCCAGGGCTGTCGAGCGATGAACGGCGCCCGTTGCCAAAGGAGCGGCCGCCACCACAAATGCGAGGAGGCCCAAGCCCAAGAATGTCCCCAGCCGTGCAATGCCGTTGGCGCCCCTGTGTTTACCTTTGCCCTTGGCCTTGTTGGATCGCCGACGGCGACTGGCCGAATCCGTTGTCAGACCGGATCGGGAGGCGGGCATGTCTGGAGACGGGCCGCCATTCGTCGGTGTCCCGAGCCCGTGCGTTTCGCTAACCATCGATCTTTCCGCGACGGAGGACGATGGAATGATTGCCTCAGAAAAGTCGTTCCTCGACGACTACCACATCCCCCGGCAACACGGGAATGTTCGGGTACCGTCCCTCGCTGATGTCGGCGACGGGGAAGGTGCGCGTTTCGACCTTCCCCGAAACCTCACGCCGCAAGGTCACAGTGTTCTTGTCGGCGATCGAGGTAAAGCCCCCCGCCTGCGCGATGGCGTCGACGATGGTCATATTGGGAAAGAAATCCACGGAGCCGGGCCTGGTCACCTGGCCCAGCACGGAGATCTTCCGGCTGTTCCAGCTTTTGATCATGACCGACACTTGCGGGTCCCGGAGATAGCCGGCCTTCAGCTTTTGCACCAGAGCGGCCTGAACCTCGTTGATCCGCATTCCCGCCACCTTCAAGCGGCCCGCCAGCGGAAAATCGATCGTTCCCTCGGCGGAGACTCGGTAGGATCCCGACAGTTCAGTTTCGCCAAAGACGCGAACGTCGAAGACGTCATCGAATCCGAGTCGATCTTCGGGCGGGGGAAGACCAATAATGCCTGCCGCAGACTGCTGTCGATTCTTCTGATGAGAGCAACCGCCCAGACTGGCAATTGCGAACAACACCAGCAGCAATTGCCGAGACCAAGGACGCACAGGCCCCGCCAGAGACATCACGCGCACGTTAATAGATTACGCCAACGCGAGCGAAGATTTGCTGTTTTAGATAGCTTGCGCCCACCGGGCCGTTGGGGTTGGAGCCAGCTTGGTTATCCAAAAGCGAATACCCCACGCCAAAGTAAAGCCAGCCCTTCGGGTGATAGTCCGCCAATGCGCCAACCTGAAGGAAGTTGTCGGTACGGCTCGACGCCGTGAATTGAAATGCACGACGCTCATATCGACCGCTCAACGATGCCACCACCCGTCCGGCGATCTGCTGCTGAATCCAGGCGGTCACAGCGTCGATATTGTAGAAATTGCCGACGATGGAGTTCTGGAAATCGTGGTGGTAACCCAGCCCCAACGAGCTGAAGAACGTGGGCGTGACGCTCACTTCGGCATTGGCAGAGAGGTGACCGGCAATTCCTTCTGGATTTGGGCCGTCCGCATAAAAGGCATTTGCATAGCCGGCGTAGAGGTTCACGGACGTCTTTTGCGTAACAAGGCCACGCAACCCAGCGACCACTCGCATCGGGTATGAATCATGCTTCACAAAATCACTCGGCGAGGCGCCTGTTCCGGCCGTTGGCGCACTGGCATTGGGGTTCAGATACGTGATGTAACCCTGGGCTGCCTGCACAAAAAGCGCGGTCTTGGGTAGCCATTTCCAACTGACATCAACAGCCAGTTCCTGGAACAGCGAGTCGGCGAAATTGTAGCTGCTGGCAGCGTTGAACGCGTCATAGATGTTCGAATAGCGAAGGATTCCGTCGAGGCGTCCGCCTCCGGGGGCCCAATGAAGTTCAGCGGCGCCGAAATTGGAATAGTGAATCAACGATTCAGATGGCGCTGGGCTGCCAACATAAGGCGGATCCTGGGCGCGAACGAAGTAGTCGCGAAATACGAGGCTGAGCACCTGACGGGAACTGAAAACCAATTGACCATCGGCAGTAGGCAGAAATCCTGGCTGATCGGATACTTTTTTGCCCATCGCGGCGCCGGTCTGATCCGGTTGTTCCGCATTCGAGAGGTAGTGGCGATATCCGGCGGTCGCCTCCAAGTTGTAGAACACGCCCGACGGAGCCACGCCGGCGCGGGTCGCGTTGGTCAGCCCAAGATAGGGAAGGACCAACACAACGGGAGATCCGACCACTGCGTTTCCCTTGTCGCCGTAAAAAACGTTGGTGTCGTAGCCTCCCTCGACACCAACACCGGCGTGCAAAACAGCGCTGTCGCTCAGCTGCATGCCCGTTCCCTTCCCCAGCGGGGAACGGGCAGGCAAGTTGGTGTAGCTCAGTGAGACGTCGCCCGCCTGCTGCGCGAAACCACCACGCGACACGCCAAGCGCGGCACAGCAAGCGAGGATCTGCAGTGGTCGGCGAATGGTCATGGATAGAAAGATTTGAAGATGGGTGAGGTTAGAGAATCGGAGCGGTTAGAGAGCCGAGCGTTCACAGCGGCTAGAGTCAGGGAGAGATGGATTGATAGTTGCTGGCCGGCGGAGGCCGATCGACAGGAGTGACCGGAATCGGCGGCTGAGTGGGGTCGGTTTGCGGAATGTTCGGATCGATTTCGACGTCGACCCGGGTCGCTCCGACAAAGCTCAAATCCTCGCCGATGCAATTCTCCGCCTCCGCCCCTAGAACCAGGACCTTCTGGTTGACGATGGTGAGCCGGGTGAACTCATGCGTACGTGCACCTTCATCGGCACGCGCGATGCTCTCCTGAAGGGCGGTCATTGACTGCTCGGCCAGGTTCAAGTTGACCTTGCCTTGCACCAGCTTGTCCTTCACGCAGTTGAGCTTGATGATGTCCTTCTGATTTTTGGCCGTGTCTTCGAGCACCTGAATGCGTTTCAGGGTGTCGTTCATGGTCTGAAAATAGGCTTGCCCCTGGTTCAGCATTTCCTGGGGGGTCAAGGTCGGCAGCTGCTTCACGGAAACGTCGACCTGGCCACCGGCCGCGGGAGGCGTGGCCACCGGAGTGGCAGCGGGTACTGGCGCAGGCGGCGGCGGGGTACCGGGCCCCTGGGCAAAGACCGTGCTGGTGACAAGCAGCAACGGAAGCAGCAACGGCGGGATCTTTGCCACGGTTTTGGGTCCTTTCTCAGCTGCCGGAACAGAGTGAAATCAAATACTTACAGGTTTGGCAGGGATTATAGGCACGTGGTACGGATGTGTCAACGTCAGACGTTCTACTGAGAAGCTGTGAAGGCGAAGGGATACGACACATCCACCGAACCACCGGAAGGCGCCGGGAACCTCCAGCGCGCCACCAGCGATTTGATGCAGCTCGACACTTCGGCATCACCCAGTGTGTCTTGTTCGATGTCCACACCTGAGACGGTGCCAGCCGCGGTAATGGTCCAGTGCAGGACCACTTTTCCACTCAGTTGAGGGTTCCGTTTTAGGGCTCGGTCATAACAGGCCTTGATGGCGCCGAGGCGCTGCTTGACCTCTTTGGTCACCACGCTGGGATCCAAGGAGCCATCCACGGCCGGTGGCTCACTCTTCACGATGCCTGAAACCCGCTTTTCGGTGGCGGCCTCGCCGGTTCCGCCGCCGGCGATGCTGCCGCCACCACGCAATCCGCCAACGGTGGCCACCCGCCCCGATCCGTTGCCGCCAGTCTTGATGCCGTGCAGCTGATCGTTGCCGCTGGCGACGCCGAGGCCAGTCACGCCCTGGAACGCCTTTTCCTGATCGCGATCGACGTCGCCTTTTCCGAGAACGTCGGCGATGGAGCCGCTAGCGTCGGTCTTGGCGCCCAGCAACTTCAGCAAGCCGGTCGATTTCACTTGGTCGGCGATGCGGGCCCGGCGCTCGGCGTCCGCGCGCGCCTTCTCCTCGGCCAATTTGGCCTTTTCTTCGGGCGTCAGCTCTTTTTTGGGAGCGGGAGCAGCCTTCTTCTCTTGCGCGACCTTCTTTTCAGCCTTCTTCTCTTCGGGCTTGTCCTCGGCCTTCTTCTCGACCGGCTTCTCCGGGGGCTTCTCGACCTTCTTGATAACCATCTGCACGAATCGGTCGGGGATGGCCTCGATGTCGGGCTTACGTGGCCAGTCGACATTGCGAAGATAAATGACCAGCAAAAGGTGCAGCAGGAATGACGCCACGGCGATGGTGGTGAAAAACCAATCGATGTCAGAGGTCAGCGACCCGCGCACCGACGCTGGAAGCTGCGGCCGCGGCTGAGGCGGTGGGGGCGTGACGAACTGGAACAGGATCGTCATGTCGCCGACGGTGATCTTGCCGCGCGAACGCTCGTCGAGAGGCAGCACCCAGCCCGGACCGCGCTTCTGGATCTTGCCGGTCTGCTTCAGCTGGGCCAGCGAGATGATCTCGTTGCCCACGGCGATGCGCGCGTCCATGCCGTCGGAAAAGTGCGCGATATAATGATTGCCGGTCATCTCGAACAGCAGCCAGTGGCGTGGCAATGCGTCCGACGGCACGACGAACATGTTCTTGGCCGACTGACCGATGGTGATGCTCTCGCGCTTGCGGACCAGACGCTCCTCAACAATGCGTCCACCCTGGATGATCCCCATGCGGAGGATCTTGATCTTGGGGGCGGCACCGGCCTGTTGCGGACTGCGAGGGGCTACCTGGCTTGCCATGCAATTGGTCCTTGGGTTTAGAAGGGAGCGCGCGAAACGCTGTCAAGAATCTTGGGGATCACGTCCTGCTTCAGTTCCTGCCAGTCATAGTTGATGCTGGATTTCTGGTAGAAAAAGAACGCCTCGGGTTTCTGAATCTTGCCTTCGATGCGGATCTCCTCGGTGATGCGGTAGACCTTCTTGCCCCCGGCCCCGCGCTCGACTTTGACCTTGGGCGCATCGCTGCCGCCAGCGCCACCAGCTCCGGCGTTCGCCGCTGGTCCGGGCGCGGCTGGAGCGGCGGGAATCTTCTTCGGGGACGGCGTCTGAGCGAAGGCGGGCGCCGTCAGGAGCCAGGCCACTGCTGCCACGCCTACGGCCAAGCACTTGAATGATTGGTTCATGGCCACCCGATTTTGCCTTATTTCCCTGCTGCAGGGGGTGGGGCCGGCTGAGCCGGCTTCATGATGCCGTTGCCGGTGCCCGCCGGGGCCGGCGTTCCCGCTGGGGCGCCAGGGGCAGGTGCGCCGCCGACGGGAGCGCCAGCTTTCTTGGCATCAGTAGCGGCCTTTTGCGCGGCCCGCTGCCGTTCACGCTCCTCGTTCTTCTTCTGCCGCTCGATGCGCTTCTCTTCTTTTTTGATCGCGTCCTGCGCCTCGACGATGTAGCCGTCGGACGGGTCGGTCGATGGAATGTTCCCGCCCATCATCTGCCGGTAGCGCTGAAAATATTGAATCGCGGTGTTCTCTTTCGCCGGTAGATCCATGTTGGGCATCTTGTCAGCGTCCAGGTACAGGATGCCGAGGTTGAACACCGCGTCGGCATAATTGGGAAAGAGCTGGAGGGCTTTTTGGTACTCGACCAGCGCGCGGTCATATTCCTTGTTGCCACGGTAGGCGTCGCCCAAGTTCAGGTGAGCCTTGGCAAAGCCGGGCTGAAGCTGCGCCGCCCGCTCGAGCACGGGCGCCGCGTCCTTGTAGTTCTTGGCGGTCAGATATTGGGCGCCGAGGTTGCTCCACAGGATGGCGTTGTCCGGACGCGCTTCGGCCGCTTTCTTGAAAAGCTCGATCGCTCCCGGCGTGTTCTTCTGATCGACCTCTAGAAATCCCAGCATCTGGTAGATCTCCGACTTCTCCGCGTCGGAGGCACCATTGGCCTGCATCATCTCCCACAGCTTCTTCGTCCACTCGTACTTGTGCAGCTTGTAATAGGCCTTGGCCATCACCAGCATCGCCGGCGTGTAGCGTTCGTTCTTGTTCAGCGCCGCTTTGGCCTGCGCCACCGCTTGATCGTAGCGACCGGCGCGCAATAGTTGGTCGGCTTGCTCAGTCTCGGCGGTGGGGATCACCGCCGGCGGCGGTTGCCGGCGCTTGTGGGGCGCGTCCGGGCTGGCGGCCGCGGGTGCGGCGGCGGCGGCGGGCGCGGCGGGCGCGGCGGCGGATGCGGGTGGCGCTGGTTTCTGCGCCAGGGCCGATGGAGGTACCAGCAACGATGCCAAGACCAGGGCGCCCCCCGTGATGGTCAACCGTTGGCTCCCCATTCCCGTCCCCACCCGCGTCATGGGTACTCTAATCCGATCTTCTCGTCTTTGATGAAGGGGAACTCGTCGGGCAAGTACTTGGACAAATTCTCGCGCGCCTTCTTGACGTACTCGTTGGTCACGCCCAGTTGCGAAGCGCGCGCCAAGGTGTCCTTCCAGCGCTTCTTCGCCTCGTCCTCGACCGGCGTGACGAACTGGTAGACAGCGTCCTTGTATTGACCCTCGACCATGCCGCAGTCGTCGGGGTTGGCCTTGCACGCCATCTTGGCCAGCTTCTTGACGTCATCGGGCGGGTTATTGGCCGCCTTGATCAGCTTCTGGGCGAACTCGTAGTAGATGTCGCCGCTACGCAGGAACGCCGCTAACGTCCAGGTGGCGTCTTTGTAATTCCAGATCTTCTGGTACTCGTCGTTCAGCGCCTTTGATTCCGCGGTGAACGAATCGAACGTCTTCTTGATCTGCTCCGGCTTGCTGCCGAACTTCAGTTCCTTCTTCTGGAAGGCCTTGAATTTCTCCTCGAGGATCAGGAAGTCAGCCTTGGCGGCGAAGCCAGCCGCCGGCGTCGCGGCCGGCAGCTTGCGAGAGATGAACTCGTCGCGCACCCGCTTGTACGCAGCCAACGTGGCGTTCTTGTCGCGCGATGACTGTTCGGTGATCACCGCCTGTTTCATGTAGGCCTGGACCACGAACTCGCCCGCCGGCGGCTGCGCGCTGTACTTCTTGATGAAGTCTTTCAAGCAGGCGGACTGCTTGACGTTGTCGTGCGCCTTCTCGTAGGCGTTGCAGGCGAAGAAGTACGCCTGGGCGCTGTCCTGCGGCTTGTCGGAGATCGCCTCGGAGTATTTCTTGTACAGGTCCGCGGCGCGCAGGTACTGCTGATCGTTGTCCAGCAGCGAAGCCGCCAACCCCAGTGCTTCCTTGCGATGTTCGGACCCGGCGAACGTCGGGTCCTGGGCCACGGTCAGATAACCCTTCACCGCCTGATCGAACTCGAAGAAACGATAGTGGTTGCGCGAAGAGTTCCACAGCGCTTCCTTGCCCCACTCCGAATCCGGGTACGACGAGTACAGGCGCTCGTAGCACTTGGTGGCCTCGCCGAACTGGAACAGCTTTTCGTAGATCACGCAGGCGTTGTTCAGGGCCGTGGGCGCGCCCGGATCCTTCGGGTTGGCGTTGACCACGTCGATGAGGTCCAGGGCCAAGCCGACGTCCAGTTCGGTGGAGATCTTGCTGGGCTTGGGCGCCTCCCCTGGCTTCGTCGGCGCAGTGGAGATGCCGGTGACCGTCGCGATACCACCGGTGCTTTCGCGGCAGACCGTCAACTCTTTGTTGGTTCCCTTCTCTTCGTTCTCCATCGACAGCTGCAGACGCTTGGTGATGATGGTGGTCTTCACCGATGCCTTGATCTGGGCGATGCGCTCCAGATAAGGCGCCGCCATGGGCGATTTGCCGCAAGGCGATCCGCTGAACTGGTCGGCGACGCTGAGCAGCTTGCCCAACGCGCAATCCTTCTGCTCTTCGTCCTGAACGTTGAAGTCGATAAAGTAGGTCTGCAAGATCGCGTCGTAGGCCTTGAAGCCAACCTCCGGCTTCGATCCGCAGTAAAGTTCGGTGATCTCGCCCAGGCGCTTCCGGGCCTCGGGCCAGTTGTGGTAGCGCAGGTTGATGACCGCCGCCGCGTACTTCAGATCCGACACGCGATCGTTCTTGATGTACGTGACGTACCAGTCGATGGCCTCGACGTACTTGGTGTAAATCTCCGGCATCGGCAGCGGGCTCACCGGCGGCTTGGTGTTTTTCTCGTCGGGGATGGGCGGGTCCTCGATCTTCTTGTCCCGCTTCATCTCGTCGATGATCTCTT
This sequence comes from Polyangia bacterium, assembly GCA_036268875.1. GTDB lineage: Bacteria > Myxococcota_A > Polyangia > Fen-1088 > Fen-1088 > DATKEU01. Next base: position 61,357 of record DATATI010000020.1, read on the forward strand.
CGTAGGCCTTGATCATCCGGAACGAAGCGTCTTCTTGATACCGGTTGTCCAGCTGCGAATCGCGGACCGCCTGGTACGCGACGATCGCCTGGGGCATCTGACCCGAATAAAACAGGGCGTCGGCGTAGAACGCCGAGAACTCATAGCTGCGCTTCGAGTTCGGGTAGGCAGCCAAATACTTTTCGTAAAGCTCGGCGGCGGTGCGGTAGAGGAGCTTGCACTCGTCCATCTTCTTCGTGTCTTTGGGCGTCTCCAGCGCCTTGGTCTTGCACGCTTGCGCGCCGGCGTGGACGTTGGTGGCGGCGGTCAGCAGCGCGTCTTCCGCCAGTTGCTGGGCGGCCGCCAACGCTTCCGGGTTTTCTCGGTTCTTCTGGTACCAATCGCTGCCCTTGGTGTAGTTGCGGCCCAGCGCTTCGCGCTCTTTCGCCGCCTGCAACAGGTTGCGGTCGCGTTCATAGCTGCGGATGATCTTGTCCTGCACCTTGGGCGCGTCGGTGTAGTACGGCCATTTTTGCAGGATGACCTTGTAGACAGCGACGGCGTCGGAGTACTTGGTGGAGTCAAAGTAGATGTCGCCCAGGCGCTGGAAGACCTCGCGCACGTGCGGCTCGTCCTCGCGGCCTTTGTAGAACTCCTGCGCGCGTTGCAGGCCGTTGATCGGATCGGGCAGCGAATCGCCGTCCCAATCAGGCTCGGAGAAGCTGACGCCCAAGTACTGGATGGCCTCGGGCCGCAGATCCGACCCCACCTTTTGACCGGCCGCCTTTTTCGCGTCGGCGTACTTGACCAGGTTGTCAAACTCGCGCACCGCCTCCGGGAAGCGGTTGTCGCGATAATACGACCAGGCCAGCTTGTAAAGCGCGCGGTCGTAATACGGCGAATCCTTGAAATCGAGCACCTTCCTGAAGGCGGCGATCGCCAGCTTCAGCTCGTTCGGGTTGTCGAAGTGAAACTCGCCGATACGGGTCCAGGACTCGGGGATGAACTTCGAACCTTTCCGGACCGGCGTGCAGTCCTTGTAGGACTGCTCGTCGCCTTTGGTTTGGTTCGCCGGCGGATCCAGCGGCTTGAATTGGTTTTCGCAGACCAGGGCCAGCAGCGCCTGCTTGGCCTCCGCTTCCTGCCCCATCTCGCCGAGACAGAACCCTAGCAAGTAATAGGTGGCGTCCAAAAAGCGATAGCTGGGGAATTCGGTCAGCAGGCGTTTGTACAGGCTGATGGTCGGCGTGTAGTCCACTTTGGGCGGCGGCGTGGTGGGCGGGTTCGCCGATTCGATGGCCTTCTTGTACATCTCGTCCGCGTCCAGGAAATCTTCGGCGGACCTTTCGTAATAAAGCTCGGCCAGCCGGAACATGGCGTCCGGCGTCCAACGCTTGTCGTTCGGGTAGCGTTGCAAGAACGCTTCGAACACGGCGATGGCGTCACGCCGACGGTCGCGCGCCTCTTTCTCGTTTAGGTTGATCTGCGCGTCGTACTTGGCGTTGATCTCCTTGATCTTGTCGGCATAGGCGCGCTTCAAAACCATGCGCGCGGTGCCGCGATACTCGGCGACCATCTCGGAGAAGTGCTGAACGTCCTTGGTCAGCTCGTCCAGCATGCGCGCATCGACCGGCGCCGCCGTTGAAGACGCCGCCGACGCCGTCACGGCCCTCGCGACGCTGCCGGTGCCCATCGCCAGCGACGACGCCAATAACGCCGCCACCGCCGTGCCGCTCATCCACCCACGCCGGCGCCGCCTCACTTGTCTTCCTCCAAGACCTTGCGAAAGTCTTCGTCCAACGCCTTGAGCTCAAGATTCTTCTGGTTGGTCAGCTTGGTCACCGACACCGTCTTCTGATCCTTCAAGCCCCATGAAACGTCGATGATGCCGACGTCGGACTGCACCACCAGCTCGTAAAAGCGATTGGCAACCTTGTTGAACATCGCCTGGGCAAGGCCCCCGCCCAGGTTCTGCGACTCATTCACCACGCCACCCAGCTTGGTGCTGGCCGACGCCAGCTCTTCCTTCTCGCTGGCCAGGAATGTTTTCACCGTCTCCAGTCGCACGTCGACCTGATTGTCGACCCGCTTGTCGAAATCCACCAACTGTTTGTCGATGACGTCGGCGCGCGCCAGAACGCCGTTCATGCGGTCGACCTTTTCCTGATCGTTCCAGGGCAGCCGGTACTTTGCCTTGTTCTGGATGTCCTCTTCCTGGTGCAGGAGCTCGGTTAACCGGGTGGCCTGCGCCCGCTCGGACTGGCCGGCGGCGCCGGAAGCGGCGGCCTCCCGGCTGGCGTCGGCGATCCCCTCGCGCAGCTTGTCGTGCAGCGCGCGCAGCTGGTCCAGCGCGGCCCGCATGTCGGCGACCGGACCCTGGATGTCCTCGGGCCGGATCTTCTGCTCGGCGCGCGAGCTGCGGTAATACTGCTCGACCGCCACCAGCTGCGCTTCCAGCGACTGGATCTCCACGTTCAGATCCGATGCCTGCAGATCCATCGCTTTGAAGCTGTCGGCGATGCTCTTCTCGCGCGCCTTGATCCCTTCCTGCGTGGTGGGCAGGTTGGCCAGCTGGCGCAGCAAGGCGTCCCGTTCGATCGCGATGTGGTCCAGGCTCTTGCGCTCGTCGGGCGAGAGGATGGGATTCAGCACCGCGCGCACCTTGCCGACAAAGCGCTGGCGGACGTCCACCAGCACGTTCTGCACCTCGACGGACCTGGACCGCGCGGCCGCCAGATCGGGGAAGATGCCGACGCGGGACGGACCCTGCATCGCCTCTTCGATCCGCACCACCAGCTTCTGGCTGTCCTGCAGGCTGCGCTGCATTTCGCCCACCTCGCTGGCCAGGCTGATCATGCGCGCCACGTCCGGTTCGGCGCGCACCCACTTGGCCGCGGCCGGCGGCACGAACACCGAGATGTCGAACTTCTCCAGGCTCTTGCCGACCAGGGTGTCGAAGAACGCCGGATCGGTCTGCGACTTGACCAGCGCCGCTTGCAACTGACGGTGAACCGGCTCGATCTCGTCGCGCACCTTCAAGAAAGAATCGTTGGCCAGAAAGAAGTTACCGATGCGCAGCTGCAGGTTGCCCTGCAAAAGCCGCTTGTCCGGCGCGTCCGGAACGTCGGGATAATTGAGCAGCAACAGATCCAACGCGCGCCAAGCCTTGGTCCAGTCCTTGGCCTTGATGTAGGTCCAGGCCTGTTCCTCCAGCGCCGCCGTGAAGTACTGCGATTGCCGCTGGATCGACCCGTACATGTCGACCGCCCGATCGAACTGCGAGCGTTCGTACAAAATGCGCCCGATGGCCAACCGGGAGAGATCCTGAATCTCCTTGGCGCCTTCATCGGCCGGCTGCAGCTTGAGGATCGAATCATAGGTCACCGACGCGGTGGCCAGATCGCCGGTCTTCACCTGGATGGTGCCGATAAAGTACCGCGCTTGGAAATAGTAGGGATTCGACGGCGGGATGGTGTTGAAGACGGCCAGCGCCTCGTCGGTGCGGTTACGGAAGTAAAGGTACTTGCCACGCACATAAGGCACCGACGGCTGCAGGTTCTGGGGCGGGATGTTTTGCAGGCGGGCCAGGTAGTCTTCGATGTGCTCGTAGTCGCCGGTGCGCAGCGAGATCTCCACCAGGCGTTGTAAGGCGTCCTGCTCTCGCCGTGAGCCGGTGTTCTTGCCGATGAAGCTTTCGAAATAGTGGCGGGCGGCGTAGTCGTCGTGCCCCTGGTACAGCGCTTCGCCCAGCAAGAACAGGGCGTCGTCGTGGGCGCGCGAGTTCGGATACTTCTCGACCACGTCGAGGAGAATGGTCGCCGCCTCTTCGTAGTTTTTCAGGCTGAACAGGACCTGGGCGTCCAGCACCCGACGATCGGCGATGTCCGCCGACGGCGGTGGAGCATCCTTAAATTCTTGAGCCATGCCGCGCACGCGCTGATCGAGATCGATCAGCTTGCGCGTATAGTCGTCCACCTCGTCCGCGCGGGCCGCGAGGCTATAAAGACCCATGGCGCCGAGGACGAGCCCGGCAAGCGTGACCTTCCGCTGTGTCATCGACCCTTTGGTTATTTCTTGACCGCCGCTGTTGCTCCACCCTCGGTTGCCGACATCACGTTCACTCGGAAGTCGATCGCCGGACGATCTTGCAGGTTCGTTGTGATGTTGCCTTTTTCGTAGCCAACCACCGCAATAGAAGTGGTCTTCGATTCACCGGCCACGAACGTCTGGCTCGAGTGAACGGTGAACTTGTAACCCTTGAGATAGCTGAACACGCCGAAGCCGTTGCCCTGGTACAGCATCTTCACGCTGAGGGTGTGCGGGCCGGGTTGGATGGCGCCGTTGTAGACATCGAACTCTTGCATCTCGGCCAGGCGGCCGCTGTCGTCGGCCTTGGCGAAGATCTGCACGCCATCGAGGGCATACACCGCCTGGATGAGGCGGAACGAGCTACCCATCTCGTTCTTGTGTTTGATGATGGCGCGTGAGGCGCCGATGACGCCGCCCAGGACCGTCTCCTTGAGCAGGTTGAGGCGCGCCTTGGTGCGAAAGATCTGTTCCTTTAGCTCGTTGACGTTCTTTTCCAGCGAGCGCAGGCGAACGGTGTAGCCGCCGGAGTCCATCGCCGCCGCGGTGGCCGCAGCGGAAACCGGTGGTGCGCCCGAGGTGGCAGGCGCCTCCGTGGCCGGCGTTGAGGCGGCCGGTGCGCCAGCCGGTGCAGCAGCGGCTGGTGCGGCGGCGGGAGCGGCTCGTACCGCCGGCGCGGCCGCGGTCTGGGCAATCGCCAGCGTTCCAGTGGCCAGAATCAAGGCAGCAGAAAACACGCCCAGCGCACGGGCAGCCCCACGCGGAAATGCGTTACGCGGCGATGTCATCAGTGACTCCGTCTACGGTTGCGGTTAGAGGGGCGTGGTGGGAGCGAAAGAAGGGACTCCCGAGGATTTTCTCTATATCAGGACCGACCAGGCGGGTCAATTCTCGCCGGCCAGCCGATCGTCGCTGGCCGGGTGGCGGCAACACCCTTCGGGCAGCATTCGACGCCGCCGTGGAGCGCACGCAACGTGCGTCCGGTGCGCAAGAAAACAAGTCCCGGCAGCCGCCACTGCACGCGAACGAACGCAATTGCCTCAGCGAGCAGCGCGATCAACCGGAAGCGCTTCAGCGGTGGCGCGCGTTCGTTCTTGTTTCAGGACCGCCCACGCCGCTTCCAGTACCGCGTCCACCCCTTCGCCGGTGACCGCGCTGATAAAGTGCAGGTCGATCCCGCGGCGCTCGAACGGCGCCGACAGGCGCGCCCGGGCCCGCCGGACTTCGGGGAGGTCGAGTTTATTGATCACCACCAGCTGCGGGCGCTGGGCCAGCGCCTGATCGTAAAGCATCAGTTCCCGGTTCAGCGTCTCCCAGTCCCGCAGCGGCGTGCGCCCCGGCCCAGCGGTGGCGTCCAGCAGGTGCACCAGCACGCGCGTCCGTTCCAGGTGCCGCAAGAACCGCATGCCCAGCCCGGCACCCTCGTGCGCGCCTTCGATCAAGCCAGGGATGTCCGCCACGACGAAAGACCGTTCGCCGGACAACCGCACCATCCCCAGATTGGGCACCAGCGTCGTGAATGGATAATCAGCGATCTTCGGCCGCGCCGCCGACACCCGCGCGATCAACGACGACTTGCCGACGTTCGGAAATCCCAGCAGGCCGATGTCGGCCAGAAGCTTTAATTCGAGGCGAATGAACCGTTCCTGCCCAGGAAGCCCAGGCTCGGAGCGACGGGGGGCCCGATCGGTCGAGGTGGCGAAGTGAATGTTCCCGCGCCCGCCCTTGCCGCCGACCACCACGGTGAAGCGCTCGCCGTCGGCGCGCAGATCGGCCAGTTGCTCGCCGGTGCCCTCGTCGAAGACTTGCGTCCCTGGCGGCACGCGCAGGATCAGATCATCGCCGGCGCGGCCGTACCGATCTTTGTTCGCCCCGGCCACGCCCGACTTCGCCAGGTATTCCTTGCGATAGCGAAAATCCAGCAGCGTCGACATCCCGCCGTCAACGACCAGGATGACGCTGCCGCCATCGCCACCGTCGCCGCCCGAGGGGCCGCCCTTGGGCACGTACTTCTCGCGCCGGAAGGCCACGGCACCCTTGCCGCCGTCGCCAGCGTGAACATGAATGCGGACTTCGTCGACAAACTGCATGGGCTAACCAGGTCGCGCGCGCGGGCCGACCGTCGCCAGCCCGACCTCAGTTCGCCGCGGGAACGATGCTGCAAACGGTCCGCACGCCCGACCTGGCGTACTTGACGACGCCGGTCTTGAGCGCGAACAGCGTGAAGTCGCGACCGATGCCGACGTGAACGCCGGGGTGAATCACCGTGCCCACCTGGCGAACCAGAATGTTGCCCGCCAGAACCGACTCGCCGCCGTAGCGTTTGACGCCGCGTCGCTGGCCGTTTGAATCGCGGCCGTTGCGAGAGCTTCCCTGACCCTTCTTGTGTGCCATGGCGTTCTTCCTGTGCTGGCGTCCGGCTCAGGCGCCCGGGCGGATGGAGGTGATCTTGAGGGCGGTGAACGGCTGGCGATGGCCGCCTTTGCGGCGATAGCTTTTGCGACGTTTGTACTTGAAGAGGATGATCTTCTTGCCGAGCCCTTGCTCGATGATCTCCGCTTCGACGGTCATGCCGGCCACGGTGGGCTGGCCGACCGACACGTTGCCGCCGTCGTCGGCGAAGAGCAGCGGCCCGAAAGAGATCTTGGTCCCCTCCGGCCCGGTCAGCTTCTCCACGCGCACGGTTTCACCCTCGCTGACGCGGTATTGCTTGCCACCTGACTCGATAACGGCGTACATCAGAAAAAGGCCTCCAAACGAGCGGGGAACTTTAGTGAACCGCACCGGATTGTCAAGGACGGATCGCGCGCCGGCCGTTCCTCACTTTCTGGCGATGACCAGCAGGTTCTGCCCGTAAGGCGGCGCCAGCACGGATTCCAGCCGACTGGTCACAGGAAACACGAATCGGTCATAAAACCGGACCTGGTTTGGGGCCAAGCTAGTTCGTTTCAACACCCTTCCGGAAAGCCACCAGGCGAGAGCGCCGACCAGGTTGCGATACTGGGCTGACACCACCCTGAGCCCAGCATCGCGGATCTTTTGTTCCAGCTCTTTGCGGTCATAGCGCCGGCAGTGCTCGAACCGTTCATCCAGCGTGCCGAAGAGCTCGGGGCGCGCCGGAACGTACAAGCACAAGTAGCCGCCTTTTTTCAACAGGCGGGCGATCGACCGCAAGCAGCCGCGATCGTCGGGCACATGCTCAAGCACGTTGGCGGAGACCACTGCGTCCGCTGTTTCATCACCACGAGCGGAGTTCAGTTCCTCGACGGTGCCATGGAAGACCTCGCTTTCCGGAGGCCTTTGGAACCGCTGGGCCAGCAAGTCGTAAAAGCCGTCGTCGGGTTCGACCAGCACCAGATTGTCGCTATGCTCCCGCAAGCGATCGGACAGCAGGCCGGTGCCCGCACCATGTTCGACCACCGTCCCGTGCAACAACGGCGCGAACGATCCGCACAGCCATTGATAGTAGTTGCGTGCCTCGGCCATCGGACCGAGTTCGAATGCGAAACTCTCCGACATGGCCTAGATCGGGTCGATGAACCGCGCCCGCAACATGACATAGAGGGCGCTGACGGCGTCCTTGAAACCGATCTTCTTCCCCTGCTCGTAGGTGCGGCCGCGGTATGAGATCGGCACCTCGTAGATGCGCCATTGCTTGCCGCGCGCGATCTTCATGGTGATCTCCGGCTCAAAGCCGAAGCGATTCGAACGGAGCGTGGTTGGCTTGATCACCTCGGCGCGGAAAACCTTGTAGCAGGTTTCCATGTCGCTCATGTTCAACCCGGACAACATGTTCGAGAAAGCAGTGAGCATGTTGTTGCCAATGCTGTGCCAGTAGTAAAGCACCCGTTGCGCGCCCGCACCGCCTTTGAATCGGCTGCCGTAGACCACATCGGCGTCGCCGTCGAGGATCGGCTTGAGCAGATTCGGATAGTCGGATGGATCGTATTCCAGATCGGCGTCCTGGATCAGGATGATATCACCCGTGGCCTCGGCCAGGCCGGTCCGGATGGCGGCGCCTTTGCCATGATTTTTGTCGTGAAACAGTACCCGTTCACCGGCTACCGCCTGGTTGGTCAGAATCTCGCGCGTCCCATCAGTCGAGTAGTCGTCGACCACGATGATTTCTTTTTCCAGGTCGGGCAGCGGGACGGCGCGCACGCGCGCAAGAATCTCGTTGATGTACTCGTGCTCGTTGTAGGCCGGGATGATGATGCTTAGCCGCTGGCGGTCCGCTGACACGCGCGCATCTTAGGGGCGGTCCTCAGCGACGTAAAGAGGCGCGACTGCCAGCCCGACGAACGGGCGGTGCCTCGGTCGATCTTAGTTCGCCTTGGTCCCGCGCTCCAAGATGTAGTAGCCATCGTCGATCATCGCCTCGGCCACCCGGTAGCCGGGGATCTCGCACGAGTAGCGAACGCCCCCCATCCGATACGAGCCGGCGTCACCGTGGCACAACACCAAGTTCGGCGTGGCTCGGTCGCCTTCCCCGGTGACGAAAACAGTTCGTCCAGGATAAAGCAGACCGATCTTGAATGCCGAAGGCGTGATGCCCAATTCCTGATCACCAATCTTTTGGGTCCAGGCCTCGGCGCGGTTCAAGGCGCGGTACGACGGTTCTTGCCACTGTCGATGCTTAAGCCCCAAACCCAAAGCCAACAGCGCCGGCATTACCACCACCGCGACGCGCGCCACCCGGGCCAACGGCAGACGCCCGAAAAACTGGGCCAAGAGCTCGGCATAGCCGACCAGCAGAAACGCCACCACCGGCAAGATCAACCGACGCGACAACACCACCGAGTCGAGAAAGCCAACACCCCAGTCGACAAAAAAGTAGATGCTGAACATCGCGATGGAAGCACCAATGGCGAACAGCGCGCCAAAATCGCGGCGGCGCCAGAACGGCACCACGCCCGCGATCAACAATGGCGGACAAAGCACCAATGATTTCCAGTACGCACGGCCCGAGGTGTTCAGAAATCGTAAACCGAACGCCTGGCTGGCCGACACATTGTAACTAGAGTGCACGGTTCCGTGCGACATCAGGTTCAGCGCCACGGTAATCCCGGCGCCAATGGCCATTCCAATCATCAGCGGCGCCATCAATCGCAGCACCGGCAAAGGACGCCGGCCTTCCCGCAGCAAGACCAACGACTGTCCGGCCAGTATCGCTCCGACGGTGACCACGCCGTAGGTTTTAATCGCCATGGTGAGGGCCGCGAAGAGCACGGTTTGCCAAACCGCGCCCCGACGAACGAAGTACCAGGTGCCCAACCCCAAAAACGCCAAGCCGACATCCGCCATCACGGTCCGCGACAACAGGACCACAGTCGGATCCATCAAGACGATGAGGCCCCATAGCCTTGAGTGGCCCCAGGACTCCAGTGCTCGGCTTGCGATCCAAGCAAGGGCGATCCCCGCCAATAAACCCGGCACGAATACCAGCGACGGTGACAAGGCCAGGAACGGCACCATCAGCAGCGAGAAAAACAGCGGATACTTCGGGATCAATCCGGGCACGTCGTGGCGCTCGTACCAGATGCCGGGATCCATCGGGGTCGGGTGAACGCGGCCTTGAATCATCAAGCGCGTCTGCCCGATGTAGCCGACCTCGTCACCGAAACTCAGACTCAGAGGCCAGGTTGCAACCGCCATACCCAGCCAACAAAGGACGCTTAGCCAAAAAATAGCCACATGAACGGGCGATCTGGGAATTACTGGCGACGACGACGGAACAGACGTTCCTGATTCACTCATGCCTTCGCTCCTTTCCATCAGCGCCGCTCCGCAAAGTCATACGGCGGGCGAAAAACCCCGCGTTCGGTGACGATGGCCCCCACCAGGCGGCTCGGCGTCACATCGAACACCGGGTTGCAAATCGGCACGCCGGCCGGCACCACGGTGCGGCCGCCGACGCGCGCCACCTCGTCGCCGCTGCGTTCTTCGATAACGATTTCGCGGCCCGAATCGGTGCTGGCGTCGACGGTGGTCTGGGGCGCGGCGACGACGAACGGCACCCCGAACACCGACGACGACGCCGCCACGCCGGCGGTGCCGATCTTGTTGGCCACGTCGCCGCGCCGGGTGATGCGATCGGCGCCCACCACCACCGCGCCGACTTTGCCGCTGGACAAGAAATGTCCGGCGGCGCCGTCGACGATCACCGCGCAGTCGATGCCGTCCTGGCGCAGCTCCCAGGCGGTCAAGCGCGCGCCTTGAAACCACGGCCTCGTCTCGTCGCACAGCACGCGAAAGCGTTTGCCGGCCGCCACCGCCGCGCGAATCACGCCCAGCGCTGTCCCATACCCAGCGGTGGCCAGCGCGCCGGCGTTGCAGTGGGTCAGCACGAAGCCGTCGTCGGGTAACAGCGCCGCGCCGTGCGCGCCGATGGCCCGGCAAGCGGCCAGATCCTCCGACCACACGGCGCGCGCTTCGGCGAAGGGATCGCGCTCGCTGGTCAGCGCGTTGGCCATGCGATGCAACGCCGCGCCCAGATTCACCGCCGTCGGGCGCGTCGACCCGAGCGCCTTCATCACGGCGCGCACAGCGACGGGCGACGGATCCTCGCCCCAGGCCAGGGCCACGCCGAAAGCGGCGGCGCAACCGATGGCCGGCGCGCCGCGCACCTCCATGTCGCGGATGGCCCGGGCGATGTCCTGCCACGAGTCGTAGGCGGTCCAGATCTCGTCATCAGGCAGGCGACGCTGGTCCAGCATCACCACCCGATCGTCGCGCCAGAAGATCGGCGACAGCACGCCCGGATGGTCGGCAGGTCGTTGCCCGGGCCCGAGCGAGATCGCCGCCATGATTCGCCCCCGCGCTCAGCCTTGGCCCAGCAACCGCCGCAGGATTTCGTTCACGCTCTTCGGGTTGGCCTTCCCGCTGGTTTCTTTCATCACCGCACCGACGAAAAATCCCATCAGCTGGGTCTTGCCGCCGCGGAAGCGCGCCGCCTCGTCGGGGTTGGCGTCGACCACCCGCTTGCACGCCTCTTCCAGCGCGCCGCTGTCCGAGACCTGGGCCAGCCCCTCGGCAGCGATGATGTCGCCGGCCTTGCGACGCTCGGTCCACATGCGGGCGAAGACGTCCTTGCCCAGCTTGCCGGAAAGGATTCCTTTTTCGACCAGCGCCACCAGCTCGGCCAGCGCCGCGGGGGCGATGGGCAAGTCGGCGTCGCCCAGGCGGCGCGGATCGTCGACCCGGGCCAAGACCTCATTGATCACCCAGTTGGCGGCGCGTTTGGGCACGGCGCCGGCGGCGACGGTGGCGTCGAAATAGGCGGCGATCTCTTTTTCGGCCACCAGCACGCCGGCGTCTTGCGGCGACAGGCCAGACGCTATCGTATAGCGGGCAAAGCGATCCTCCGGCAGCTCCGGCAACGACTTTCGCGCCGCTGCCAGCGCGGCGTCGTCCACCACCAGGGGCGGCAGATCCGGCTCCGGGAAGTAACGATAATCGTGCGCCTGCTCTTTCGAGCGCATGGCAGCGGTGATCCCTCGCGACGCGTCCCAGAGGCGCGTCTCTTGAATGATGCGCTCGCCGCGATCCAGCAGCTCGGCTTGCCGTTTGATCTCGTGCTCGATGGCGTCGCGCACGTTCTTGAACGAGTTCATGTTCTTGAGCTCGGTCCTGGTGCCGTAGGCCTGCACGCCGCGCAGCCGCAGCGACACGTTGGCGTCGCAGCGAAGCGACCCTTCTTCCATGTTGCCGTCGCAGATGCCGAGGTAACGAACCAGCGCCCGCACCGCGCGCACGTATTCGGCCGCTTCCTCGGCGCTGCGAATGTCCGGCTCGCTGACGATCTCGCACAGCGGAACGCCGGCCCGGTTGTAGTCGACAAAGCTGACACCGGCGGCGGCGTGCAGATTTTTCCCGGCGTCTTCTTCCAGGTGAATGCGCACCAGGCGCACCGATCGCGCCTCGCCGCGCAGGCGGAAGGTGATCGCCCCGCCGTCGCAGATCGGCTCGTCGAACTGCGAGATCTGAAATCCCTTCGGCAGGTCGGGATAAAAATAATGTTTGCGGGAAAACCGACAGCGCTGGCGAATCTTGCAACCGGCGGCCAGTCCCAGCCGCACCGCCGAATCGACCGCGGCGTGGTTCAAGACCGGCAGCGTCCCCGGCATGCCCAGGCAAACCGGATCGGTGTGGGTGTTCGGATCGGCGCCGAACGCCGCCGACGACCAGGAGAAGATCTTCGACTGGGTGGCCAATTGCGCGTGGATCTCGAGGCCGATCACCACCTCGTACTTCTGAAGATGTTTCTCCAGCGTGCTCATGACGCTCTCTCCGAAGACGTCTGCGTCGCCGGCTCGGGCGGCAGCCGAGTGTGCCAGTCGGTGCGCGCTTCGTACGCGCCGCCGACGCGAAAACAGATCTCCTCGCCCAGGGCCGGCCCGATGATCTGCAGGCCAATGGGCAGACCGGCCTTGGTGAAACCGCAGCTTTGCGACAGCGCCGGGATGCCCGCCAGGTTGGGCGCCACGGTCATGATGTCGGCCAGGTACATCTGCAAGGGATCGCCCATGCGCTCGCCGAAACGGAACGCTGGCACCGGCGACGTCGGCGTGACGATGGCGTCGCACTTCGTGAACGCCACCGTGAAATCGTCGGCGATCTTGCGCCGCACGCGCAGCGCCTTGCCGTAATACGCCTCGTAATAACCGGCGCGCAGGACGTAAGTGCCCAGCATGATGCGGCGCTTGGGTTCCCAGCCAAAACCCTCGCCGCGGGTGCGGGCGTACAGCTCTTCCAGTGATTTGGCGTCGGCGGCGCGCAGGCCATAGCGAACGCCGTCGTAGCGAGCCAGGTTCGACGACGCTTCGGCGGTGCAGATCAGATAGTACGTGGCGATGGCGTACTTGGTGTGCGGCAGCGACACCGGCAAGAGCTCGGCGCCAGCGCGGCCGAGATCGTCCAGCGCAGCGCGCACGGCCGCTTCGATCTCGGCGTCCATGCCGGGTTGAAAATATTCTTCGGGGACGCCCAGGCGCAGGCCCTTGAGGCCGCCGCCGCGGCCCGACTGCACCGCCTTTCGATACGCGCCCACCGGCGCCGGGATGCTTGTGGCGTCCAGCGGATCGACGCCGGCCATCACTTCAAGCAACGCGGCGACGTCTTCCACTGTTCGCCCGAACGGTCCCGGATGATCCAGCGACGACGCGAAGGCGACGACGCCATAGCGCGACACCCGGCCGTACGTCGGCTTCATCCCGGCCACGCCGCACATGGCGGCCGGCTGACGAATCGACCCGCCGGTGTCAGTGCCGAGAGCGCCCGCGCATAGCGACGCCGCCACCGCCGCCGCCGAGCCGCCCGACGATCCACCCGGGATGTGCTGCAACGACCAGGGATTGCGCACGAGGCCGCGCGCGCTGTTCTCATTCGATGAGCCCATGGCGAACTCGTCCATGTTCACCTTGCCCAGGGTGACCGCGCCGGCCTTGCCCAGGCGGTCGGTCACCGTCGATTCAAAGGGCGGCACGAAGCCGCGCAAGATCTTCGAGGCGCAGGTGGTCTCGAGGCCATGGGTGACGAAGATGTCCTTCACCCCGAGGGGCACGCCGGCCAGCGGACCGGGATCGCGGCCGGCGGCGACGGCGCTGTCAACGGCGGCGGCCTGGCGCAAGGCGCCCTCGCCGTCGACCAGCAGGTAGGCGCCGAGCGCGTGGTTGAAGCGTTCGATGCGATCCAGATAGGCCGCCGCCACGTCGCGCGCGCGCAACTTACCGGCCCGCACGCCGTCGGCGATGGCGGCGATGGAATACGTGCGCGGATCGATCACGGCAGATCCTCGCCGCTGCCACCACTGCCGGAAGCGATGATGCGCGGGACCTGGAAGAAGCTGGCTTCGCGGCGCGGGGCGTTCCGCAACGCTTCTTCCAGCGGCAGCGACGGCGCCGTGGCATCCGGCCGCAGCGGGCAGTCGAACGGGACGGCGTGGGTCATCGGCTCGACGTCGGCGGTGTCCAGCTCTTTCAGGGCGGCGACGTAGCCCAGGATGGCGTCAAGATCGACCGTCATCCGGTCGACTTCTTGATCGGTCAGACGTAAACGCGCCAACGTCGCGATCTCGCGCACTTCCTCGGGCTTTATCCGTGACATTTTCGGCAAACATTACTTATCACGTTTCGGCTTGTGCAAAATCTCGGGCGCCCTGGCAGCGTCAGGCTGCACAATATGGCCAGGACGCCCGCGGACCGGTATAGTGTGGGGCCTTCTACGGCCGAGTATGTCTTCTCTTTTTTCGCTTCAGCGATCGTTGAAAGGCCCGCGATGGGTCTGCGCGAACCTGCGCGCGCGCGCCGGCGGGCTGCTGTTGTTGCTGGTCGCTGGCGGCGCCGCTTGCGATTCTGATCCGCGCCCGCCGGACGCGGCCAGGCCGCCCAGCGCGCTGACCGGCGAGGTCTCGGTGCGCTTCGACGCCAGCCCGCAAAAGCCGGCCACCATTTCGGTGCTCGCCTTCCGCGCCGCCATCGCAGGCATCGACCGCGCCGACGTGCTGGGCATTGTCGACCCGCTGGCCGCGGCCGCCCCCGATCACGATTGCGTCCTGCGCGACGTCGACCTTTCGGCCAGCGCGCTGCTGGCCCGAGGCGGATCGATCGAGCTGCAAGAGATGAGCGGCATCGGCATTGGCCTTGGCAGCACGAACAGCCTGGTCCGTCCGTTCCCGCGACTTTACCCCGACATGGCGACGGTGGTCGGCGGCGTGGTGGCGGAAACCGGCCCGCTGACCGTCGAGGGCCTGCCGGAGCGCGTGCAACTTTTGACCGCCGACTCCGAGCTGGCCATCGAAGAGATCGCCGTCCCGTCGGTCGCCCATGTCGCCACTGTCAACGGGGCGGCCACCACGCCCGGCATGAAGATCGATACCAGCGAAGGTCTGGCGGTCGGCGTGGTCGGCGGCGCCGGCACCGTGCTGGAGATCCGGCCGTTCGGGGCCACCGTGGCCCTGGCCTGCTCGCTGGGGCCGGCGGCCACCACGCAGGAAAGTTTGATCGTCGTCCCGCGCGCCCAGGTCATCCGCCTTTTCGGCGAGCCCACGCCGGCCGGCGCGGCGGCCCTGCCGGCGTCGCTGGACGTCGTGCGCCGCAACCGAGTGCGGAACGCGCTGCGCGGGATCCCGACGCGGCTGTCGGTCGAGGTTCGCTCCTCGATGACCGTCGAGCTGCATCCGTGATGGCGCACGTCCGGCGCGACAGCCGCACCCATCGCCGCGCCACCCTGCTGCTTCCAGTTCGGGTCAGCGACCCCAGCAAGCGCGTCGCCGGCGGCATCGGCTTCGAGTCGGCGGAGATCTCCAGCGGCGGCGCCTTCCTGCCGTCGGAGCTGCTGCTGGAGGTGGGCGAACTTTTGTGCGTCGAGTTCGCCCTGCCGAACGGCCGCAACATCAGGGCCCAGGCCCGGGTGGTTCATACCTCGCGCGGCAGTGGCGACGAACCGAGCGGCTTCGGCGTCGAGTTTGTAGAGATCGCTTCCGACGACCGCGCCGCCCTGGAACAGCAGCTCAATAGTTAGGCAGTCACCCGAGACATCCCCCGACACGAGAGGCGACGATCCGCATGGCCGAGACTTTGGACGAGCTGACCTACAACTACGAGGACGAAGGCGTTCTGGTGCGCAAGGAGATCGACCGCGTCGTCCTGACCAAGGGCGGCTGGGCGACGATCATGTTCCTGTTTCAGGAGCTGGATCGCACGAGCGGAAAATTCCGCGCTCCCAAGATGGCCATCGTACGCTTCAAGAAATCAAAGGGCAGCTACCGCAAGCAATCCTCCTTCAATATCTCCAGCGAAAAACAAGCGCGCCAGATCGCCGGGGTGTTTGAAGGCTGGTACCCGAAGATGGTGGCCGCCACCGGTGGCGCCGAGCCAGGCGGCGAGTCCGCCGACGGAGCATCGGACGGAGCATCAGACGAAGCGTCGGACGACGCGCCCAGCGACGACTGAGCCGAGCGCAAGCGCCCGTGATCGCGGTCTTCGTCAACCCCAGCGCCCGCGCGAACCGGCGTGACCCGCGGTTGGCGGCCAAGTTCCAGACCATCCTGGGCGGCGACGGTCAGGTGCTGGCCCCACGCTCGCTGGATGAACTGGACCAAATCGCCGCCGGCCTGCGGGCGTCGTCACCGTCGGTGATCGCCATTCACGGCGGCGACGGCACCTTGCACAAGACGCTGAGCGCCCTCATCAATGGGTGGGCTGGCGCGCCCCTGCCACCCGTGGCCATCCTGTGCGGCGGCACCATGAACGTGGTGGCGTCGTCGCTGGGCCTGCGCGAACGACCCGAGGTGATGCTGGCCCAGCTGGTCGAGGCCCAGCGCGCCGGACGGCCGTTCAACACCCTGCGCAAGCGCTGCGTGCAGGTCGGCGATCGCTACGGGTTTATCTTCGGCAACGGCCTGCTGGCGAACTTCCTGACCGAATATTACGGTCCCAACGGCTATGGCCCGATGCGGGCGATCTGGATCCTGCTGCGTTGTTTTGCCTCGGCGGTGGTGGTGGGACGGTTTTCGCGCCGGCTGTTCCGGCGTTTTGAGGGCCGGGTTGTGGTCGATGGCCAGCCGCTGTCGTGGCCGCGCTTTGTCTCCATCGGCGCCGCCACCGTGCGCGAGGTGGGGCTGGGATTCAAGCTCTACAACCGGGCCGACGATGATCCCGATCGATTTGGCGTGCTGGCCATTCACGCCGGTCCCCTGGCGCTTTTGCCTGATATGCCAGCCGTCCACGCCGGCCGCGGCATCCCTCCCGAACGCGCCTACGCCACCACCGCCACCACCTTGGACGTCAGCAGCGAGGCACTCCAGATGACGTACACGATAGACGGCGACCTTTACCACACATCAGCCCCCATCCACGTCGCGGTAGGTCCGGCGATCGAATTCATCAAGCCTGAACGACGGCGTTTGCTCGCGCCGGCCGCCAGCGATACCATGATCAAGCTGCCATGAGCACGTCGTTCCCTCTTGATGGGATGCGGGTCCGTTTCGCCGGCGATACCAATGTCGGGATGAAGCGCGCCCACAACGAAGATTCGTTCTATTTGCCCGAAAGCGAGCGCCTGGCCATCGTCGCCGATGGCATGGGCGGACACGCCTCGGGCGAGGTGGCCAGCCGGATGGCGGTGGAGACCATCTCCGGTTTCTTCAAGGCCACCCAGGATGAGCAGCAGATGACCTGGCCGTTCAAGGTGGATCGCGGCCACCGCTATGACGTCAACCGGATGGTCACGGCGATCAAGTTGGCCAATCTGAAGATCCACGAGCAGGCGCAGAAAGATCCGCGCTGCCACGGCATGGGCACCACGGTGGTGTCGACGCTGTTTCTCGACGGCGCCATCGTGGTCGGGCACGTCGGTGACAGTCGGCTTTACCGGCGGCGCGAAGGATCGTTCGAACAGATCACCGAAGATCACTCGCTGCTGAACGACTACATCAAGATGAAGCACCTGTCGCCCGAGGAGATCGCCGCCTTCCCGCACAAGAACGTCATCGTGCGGGCCCTGGGGATGAAGGACACCGTGCAGGTCGATGTGCACGTCGACAGCCCGCGCCTGGGCGACGTCTATCTGCTTTGCTCGGACGGCCTGTCAGGGATGATCACCGACCCGCAGATGGCCCACATCCTGGCGGAAGAGCGCGACCTAGACGTGCTGTGCGAACGGCTGATCTCCATGGCCAACAAGAACGGCGGCCTGGACAACATCACTGTCGTGGCCATCCGGGTCGAAGAAGCGTAGAGCGCTCGGCTTCGCTGCCGCTACCTGGCCGACCGACATACTCTCCGCGCCGTGGACGAGGAAACCAATCGCCAAAGCTGCACGGCCCAGGGGGGTCTCAGCAGAACCGTGCACGCGGGTCAATACTGTCGGTGCCTGCCGGGAGGGCGGCGGAAGTCAGCGCCGACGCCGCCGGTCACCAGCTCCCACCCCAGCCTCGAGCGCTAAAGATCGACTGCTAACAATCCCATCCCAAAAGACGGCCTGAACTCCTGACCTGTCACCTTTGGCCGGCGATCGACGACATCACCGCGCTCGCGTGCCGTCGACTATGATAGCGGCGTGAGGCGACGTTCCTTCCTGGCCTTGGGCGCCCTGGCCCTGACAGCCGGTTGCGGCAGCTCGGCGCTGGACGGCGAACCGAATTTCGATCTGCCGACGGCGTTGTCGGTGGGCGGCGCGGTGTTGTCGTCGCCGCGGGTGCAGCCGATCTATTTCGCAGGTTTTCCCTACGGTCAGGAGATCGACAACTTCCTGGCCCACCTGCAGACCGCCAGCTACTGGCAGACCGTCGGCGCCGAATACGGCGTGGGCACGCTGAGCGTGTTGCCGGGATTCGTTCCGACCGTGACGGTGCCAGCGATGATCACCGACACCGACGCCCAGAATCTGCTTGCTCAGGCGTTGCAGGCGCTGCAGGCGGCGACCGGCGCGGCCGCGCGCACCGACACGATCTATGCGCTGTTCTTCGGCCCAGACACCGTGCTGTCGATCATGGGCACCACCTTGTGCGGCACCAGCCACCCCTCGGGCTATCACGACGAATGGCTGATGAACAACGTCAAGCTGCCGGTGGCGGTGCTGCCATCGTGCAAAGTCTCCGACGCCGATCCGAACCTGGCCGGCGTCAACATCATCACGCCGTCGCTGAGCCACGAGCTGATCGAAGCGGCCACCGATCCTTTTGTGCACACCGACCCGGCGTTTCTGGCCATCGACAGCGACCACGCGCTGTGGGCCGAGGCGCTGACCGGAGCGGAAGTCGGCGATCTGTGCGAAAACGAAATGCCCAGCCTGCTCAATCCGTCGGACGTGGGATTTCCGGTGCAGCGGATCTGGTCGAACAAAAGCGCCCACGCCGGCAGGGGCCCGTGCGTGCCGGTGCCCGCCGGCGAGATCTATTTCAACGCCCAGGCCAGCCTGCCCGACAAGGCCCCGCTGGATATCGGCACCGGCACCCCCGTCGATATCCACGCCTTGAACGCCGCCCCCGGGGCGACCGTCACGGCGCAGGTTTCCTTGCACGGCGCCCAGGGCGCCCCCTCGTCGCTGGAGGTGGTGGCCATCGAGTTGGACGATCCGGGCGCCGCCATCACCGATACGCCGGCGATGGTGAAGGCCCAGCTGGGTCACACGGTCTCGGTCCCGATCGCGCCGACGGTGGCCACCAAGACCGGGTTGGTTCCGTTGCTGCTAGGAGCCGTCGACCTGGCTAGCTTCACCGTCCACTTCTGGGTCGGCGCGATCAACCGACACTGATCGCATTTTCGAAGCGGGCCAAGCGGTCGTGGCGCGCGCGTCTTGTGTTGGTCGCCCGCGAGCGATATGGTTGCCGAGCGACAGCGTGCACCATCTGCACCGCAACCCATGGCCAAAGCCTCCGCTCGCCTGAACCTGCCCGAGGATTTGCGGCGCCACCAAGCAGTGGAAGGCTCGTCCAATCGATCGTTCGGCCTGCTGTTCGCGGCGGTGCTGGCGGCGCTGGCGCTGGCGCCGCTGCGCCACCACCACCCGGTGCGCTGGTGGGCGGCGGGGAGCGCGGGCGGATTCTTGCTGCTGGCTCTGGCAGCGCCACGGGTGCTGCGGCCGCTGAACGTGGTTTGGTTGCGTCTAGGCCTGCTCATGGGCCGCATCGTCACGCCCATCACCTTGGGCGTGATGTTCTATGCCGTGTTCACGCCGCTTGGTTGGGTGATGCGCGCGGCCGGGAAAAATCTGCTGGGCCTGCGCCGGCCGCCGGACGCCCAGAGCTACTGGATCCCTCGGCCGCCGGGCGAAAACCCGGGGGCCGCGATGAACCGGCAATTCTAAAGGCATCGATGCTGTCCTTCGTTCGCGACTTTTTCTCTTTCCTGCGCAGCCGCAAGAAGATGTGGATCGTGCCGCTGGCGGTGGTGATGTTGCTCCTGGGCGCCCTGCTGGTGTTCGCCCAGGGCTCGGCCATCGCGCCCTTCATCTACACGTTGTTTTAAAAAGCGGCGTGCGGATCCTGGGCATATCGGCGCTTTACCATGACAGCGCCGCGGCGCTGGTGGTCGACGGAAGGCTGGTGGCCGCCGCCCAGGAAGAACGATTCACGCGCAAGAAGCACGACGCTGGCTTTCCCGCCCACGCCATTCGCTATTGCCTGGACGTGGCGGGCGTCCCGATGCAGGACATCGACCACATCGCCTTTTACGACAAACCGTTCCTGAAGTTCGAACGCCTGCTGGAGACCTACCTGGCCTTCGCACCGCGCGGCTTCCGATCGTTTCGCCTGGCGATGCCGCTGTGGCTGCGCGAAAAGTTGTTTCAAAAAGATCTGGTGTTGAAAGAGCTGCGCCGACTGGCCCCCGACGCCCACGGCCTTGACCGCAAGCTGCTGTTCGGCGAGCACCATTTAAGCCACGCGGCCAGCGCGTTCTTTCCTTCGCCCTTCGAAGAGGCGGCCATCCTGACCATGGACGGCGTCGGCGAATGGACCACCACCTCGCTGGCGGTGGGCCAGGGCAAAGACATCCGCATCCTGAAAGAGCTGCGCTTTCCGCACTCGCTGGGCCTGCTGTATTCGGCGTTCACCTATTACACCGGCTTCAAGGTCAACTCGGGCGAGTACAAGGTGATGGGCCTGGCGCCGTACGGGCGGCCGCGCTTCGCCCAGCGCATCTTCGAAAATCTGATCGACGTCAAGGAAGACGGGTCGTTCTTCCTGAACATGGCGTACTTCGATTTTTGCACCGGGCTGCGCATGACCAATCAGGCGTTCGCCGATCTGTTCGGCGGCCCGGCGCGCACCGGCGAGCAGTTGTTGACCCAGACACACATGGATCTGGCGGCGTCGATCCAGGCGGTCACCGAGGAGATCGTCCTGCGTTTGACCCGATCGATCGCCGCCGAGACCGGGCTTTCCAACCTGTGCCTGGCGGGCGGCGTGGCCTTGAACTGCGTGGCCAACGGCAAGGTGCTGCGCGACGGCCGGTTCAAACGCCTCTGGATCCAGCCGGCGGCCGGGGACGCCGGCGGCGCGGTGGGCGCCGCGCTCAGCGGCTATCACCTTTACGCGGGCAAACCGCGAGCGGTGAGTGGATCAGACGGCATCCGCGA
Organism: Polyangia bacterium; assembly: GCA_036268875.1. Lineage (GTDB taxonomy): Bacteria > Myxococcota_A > Polyangia > Fen-1088 > Fen-1088 > DATKEU01. The sequence continues at coordinate 82,501 of DATATI010000020.1, forward strand.
CGGAATGTCCGGCGCATATCTGGGCCCGTCGTTCGCGCCGGCCGACATCGAAGCCGCGCTGACCGCCGCTGGCGGCAAATTTATCGTGCTGCCCGAAGACCAGCTCGTCGACGCCGCCGCGGCCGATCTGGCCAGGGAGCGGGCCCTCGGTTGGTTTCAGGGACGGATGGAGTTCGGGCCGCGCGCCCTGGGCAACCGATCGATCCTGGCCGACGCCCGCTCGCCGCGCATGCAGTCGGTGCTCAATTTGAAGGTGAAATACCGCGAATCGTTCCGGCCCTTCGCCCCGGTGGTCCTGCGCAACGATCTCGCCGACTGGTTCGAGATGGACGCCGACAGCCCGTACATGTTGCTGGTGGCCGACGTGGCGGCGCGCCGCCGCCGGCCGATGTCCGCCGAAGAAGAAGTCCTGTTCGGGATCGAGAAGCTGAATGTTCCGCGCTCGGACATTCCGGCTGTCACGCACGTCGACTACTCGGCGCGCGTGCAGACCGTGCACGCCGACACCAACCCGCGCTTTCACCAGCTGCTGTCCAATTTCAAACGCCGCACCGGCTGTCCGGTGCTGGTCAACACCAGCTTCAACGTGCGCGGCGAACCGATCGTCTGCACCCCGACCGACGCCTTCCGCTGCTTCATGGGCACCGAGATCGAATCCTTGGCGGTGGGCAACTGTTATCTGCGCAAAGAAGATCAAGATCCCAAGCTGCGCCTCGACTACAACGCCAGGTTCGAGCTTGACTGACAACGCAAAGGACCCCGCGGCGCCGCCGGGCGGCTGGTTCGGGAGACACCCGCGCCTGGCCATGTTGATCCTCACTGTTGTCCTGCTGGTCCCGTGCGATCTCGCCCTCGGCACCCTGACCAACACCTCGCCGCTGGGGGCGGTGCGCGATCCGCATTATCACCACGGCCTTCAGCCCAACGTCGACGAGCCGCTGCCCTGGGGCGGACGCACACCGCGGCGGATCACCAACTCGCTTGGCTTTCGCGACAGCACAAAGCGCGCGGTGCCGCTGGTCGGCGAGCAGCGCCGCATCCTGTTCATCGGCGATTCCTTCACCGAAGGGCTGGGCGTCGCCTATGACCAGACCTTCGTCGGACTCATCGCCGCCGCCCTGGCGCCGCGCCGGATCGAGGTGCTGAACGCCGGCGTACAAAGCTACTCGCCCAAGCTTGGCTACCTGAAGCTCAAGTACCTGGTCGAGAACATTGGCTTGAAGGTCGACGAGATCGAATTTTTCATCGACATCTCCGACCTGCAGGACGAGCTCCTCTACGAGCCGTTCGTGCCCGGTTACACACGCGATTACTTCGTGCGCCGCACCAGCGACTGGCTGACCAAGCATTCGCTGCTGGCCCGCACCGTCCTTGATCGCCTGCGCCACAGCTGGAGCGATTCGGTCTTTCGAACCTTCGGCGCCGACGCCATGGTCAAGCGCGGAGCGTGGACCACCGACGACGACGCGTGGAAACGATTCGCCCGCGGCATGACCCTGGCCCAGGAAAACATCGCCCGCCTGGCCGACCTCTGCCGCGACCACGGCATGACGTTGCGTCTGGCGGTCTATCCTTGGCCCGAACAGATCCGCGCCCACGATCTGGAATCAAAGCAGGTGTTCATGTGGCGCGACTTCGCCCGCGCGCATGACCTTGGCTTCACCAACTTTTTCCCCGACTTCATCAAACCCCGTGCCGATCCCGAGGCGACGATCCAGGCCTATTTTATCGGCGGCGACATCCACTGGAACGAGGCAGGGCACGCGCTCATCGCCCAGCGCTGGCTGGAAGAACGCGGCTTCGCGGCCCGCGCCGCTCCCAGTCCATAGTGCCCATCGGCGCGGCCGCTGGCGATTTGCCGGCGGGCGCGTGGCGTTGGTTGTGGCAATCTCAGTCGATGCGCCTCGCTTGTTTGGGTTTGGTTTTGATCGCCGCCCTCGGCTGCCGGACCGCTTTTCATCCGGTGGCGGCGACCCCCGATCCACGGGTGGGGCCGGTGCGGCTGGTGCACGGCGCGCACGGGCCGGCGGTGGAAAAGCTGCTGCAGGCTTTTTATGAACATTCGTTCGCTCCCGCCGAGATCCGTGCGCTGACCCAGGCGGCGCTGGCCGAGTCGCCAACCTCCGGCGCGGCGCACGAGGTGGCGGCGTATCTGGCCTCGCTGGCCGACGATCCCCACGAGGCGTGGCTGCACTTCTGGCTGGCGGCGCAAGATCTGGACGCCCCCGCCACCGCCCTTTACCTCTGGGAGCTCTTCGCCGATCCGTCGCGCGCCGATCTGGATGCCAACCTGCCGCTGCTGGACGCCTTGCGCGCGCAACACCCCGATCCGGCCACGCGCGCCGCGGCCGCTTTGTGGCAGGCGCGCGCGCTGAAACGACTGGGTCGCCTGGCGCAGGCCGAGGCGCTGTTGCCCGAGATTGGCTTCATCGAAGATTGGGCCTTGATCGGCTCTTTTGACAACGAGGCGGGCAAAGGATTTCTCACCGTGCTGGCGCCCGAACAGAAGATCGATTTTGCCCATCCGGTTGACGGGCCGCTGGTGCCGCTGCGCTGGCGGCCGGCGCCGCGCCCGACTGATCTAGGCGCGGTGGTGTTCGCCAACGCCGTGTGGCCGCTGGACGGCGCGCTGGCCTATCTGGCCACCTGGGTGCACGTCGACGCCGACATCGACGGCCAGCTGCGCGTCTCGACCGGCGACGCCGCCCGCGCCTGGCTGAACGGCGGCCAGATCTTGTCCGAGGAGAAGGTCACCGCCGGCGACATCGACAACCTGATCGTGCCTGTGCATCTGGCGCGCGGGTGGAACCAGCTTTTGATCAAGTCGGCGCAGAAAGGCGGCGACTGGTGGCTGCGGGCGCGTTTCACCGACGGGCGCGGGCAAGCGATCCCGAATTTGCGGGCGTCGGCCCAACCCCAGCCGTTCAAGGCCCGGCCCGACAGCGACGCTGACTTGCAACTGACGCCGGCGGCGCTGGCGCAGGTTCAGCCGGAGAACCGCCGCAATTTTCTCACCGCGCGCTGGTTGACCCGCGACGGCCACCTGCCGCGCCAGGAAGCGCCGCTGCAATCGTTTCTCGAACGCGCGCCTGGCAACCTGCTGGCGGTGGCGTATCTCGGTTTGGCGTACTGGTCGAACGATGAAGCCGGCAAGGCCATCGATCTGTTGAACCAAGGCGTCGAGCAGAGCGGCAAGGACGCGCCGATGTTCTTGCGGCTGCGCGCCCGCTATTACCTGCAGCGGCGGCTTTACGACAAGGCGCAGGGCGATCTGACGCAACACCTGACGCTGTCGCCGCGCAGCCGTTCCGCCGAGCGCGACCTCGGCGATCTGTTCGGCCAGCGCGGCTGGCGCGTTGACCGCTGTCGCCAGCTGGAAAGCAGCGTGCAGCAGTGGCCCGACCTGGCCGGCCTGGTGCGCGATCTCGGGAGCTGCCAGATCAGCCTCGGCTACATCGCACGCGGGGAAGAAACCTTGCGTCGGGCCGCCGCGCTGGAGCCGGGCAGCAGCGTCGCCGCCGAGCGGCTGTTCGATCGCGCGATCGAGGAGTCGCGCTTCCCCGACGCCCACGCCTGGTTGGCCATCCTGACCGAACACGCGCCCATCGCGCCGGGCTTCGCCATCCTGTCGGCTGATCTGGCGCGGCGGGAAGGTCTGCCGGCGCTGGCCGAGACCGAGTTTCGGCGTGCCATCGCCATGAACCCAGTGTGGCCGCGCGGCTATGAACGGCTGGGCGATCTGTTCTGGGAGCAGGGCCGCAAGGCCGAGGCGCTGGCCGAATGGAAGCTGGCCCGCGATCGCGATCCGAACAACGCCGTGCTGTCGCAGCGGATCGAATTTCACGAGCCGACTCGCCTGGGCTTCGTCGAGGATTTCATGCCCAAGGCCGACGCCATTGATCAGGCCCTGCGCCAGAAGTTCACACCCAACCCGGGCGCCCAGGTGGCCATGCTGATGGACGACGAGATCACCGACGTCAACGCCGACGGCAGCGCCAAGCGCGTGGTCACCCAGATAAGCCAGGCCCTGAACGAGCACGGCCGCGACCAGCTGATCGCCCACGAGATCCCGGTGGGCGGCACGGTGAAGATCCTTTCCGCCTACTCACTGTCCAAGACCGGCGAGCGGCAGGAAGCCTCGTCGATCCGGGGCGGCGAGGTGCGCTTTCGCAGCTTGGAGGTGGGCTCGCGCGTGGTGCTGCAGTACGTGCACTACGCGCCAGCGGCGCACTTTTTGGAAAACCACTTCGTCACCACCTGGTACTTCCGCACGCCCAGCGCGCAAAGCGAACACCCGCGCTGGGTGCTGATCCTGGGCAAGGATCGTCCGCTGCGGCAGCACATCGACGGCCCGGTGTCGTCGCACGAAACGGTGATCGGCGACCGGCGGGTGATCACCTACACCGCCGACGAAGCGCCGCCGCTGGTGCACGAGCCGAGCGCCCCGCCCACAGGCGATCTACTGTGGCGGGTCAGCGTCAGCACCGTCCCCGACTGGGACGACTACGTGCGCTGGGAACGCGCCCTGCTGGCCGACGCTTTCCGCACCAGCCCCAAACTGGAAGCGCTGACCGCCCGCCTGACCGCCGGCGCCAGCACGCCGCGCGACAAGCTGGATCGCCTGTTCGCCTACGTGACCAACGAGATTCGCTACCAGCAGGATTACGAGACCACCATCGCCGGCGTGCGCCCGCATGCTTGCCCGGTGGTGCTGGAGCGTGGCTACGGCGACTGCAAGGACAAGGCGGTGCTGCTCATCCAGCTGGGCAAGCTGGCCGGCATCAAGCTGAAGTTCGCCATCCTGCGCACGACGTCGGCCGGCAAGATGATCGCGGACGTCCCCAATCAGCAGTTCAACCACGCCATCGTCTACGTCCCGGCGCAAAGCGGAATCAACGAAGCGTTCTTCCTCGATCCCACCGCCGAAGGGTTGGACATGGGCAACCTCGGCCCGTCGGATCAAGGCACCACCAGCCTGGTCCTGGATCCGGACAACGGCGCCTGGGAGATGATTCCCATTCCCTTTCAATCGCCCAAGCTCACGTACACCCGCGTGCAGCTGGCCATCGACGTGAAGTCACCGACGGACGCGCCGATCGATGCCACCTTCAACGCCCGCGGCGGTGTGGCCATGGGTTTACGGCACCTGTTGCGCAATCGTTCGGCGGCCGAGAAAGCCATGCAAGGGATGGCCAGCCGGATGGTGCCGGGTGCGACGCTGACCTCGTCGGATTGGCCCAGCGAGGAAAACACCGGCAAACCGGTGAGCATCAAGCTGAAGCTGGACGGCGCACGGGCCATTCACGCCGAGGACGACCACTTCCGTTTCGCCTTGCCCGACATGATGAACCTGGACAGCACCGCCGCCCTGGACCGACGCGAGACGCCCATCGATCTCGGCGTGCCGTCGACAACGAATGAGACGGTGGCGATGACGTTGCCGGGAGGCTATCGCTTCGTGCACACGCCGGCGGATTTTGCGGTGGATGATCCGTGCTTTTCGGTGAGCCGCAAGACGACCATCGGTGGCCGCACCGCCACCGTGTCGGTTGATCTGCAGATCACCTGCGCCGAGATCGGGCTGCCGGCGTACGGCGGCTTTCGTGATCACGCGCGCGACGCCGCCAGCAGGCTGCGCGATCAGATCTCGTTCGCCAAGGGGCCGGCGGCTGTCGCAACGAAGAAACACGCCGCGGGCCGTCCCTAGATTTTGTGAAGCGCGTTGATTTTGTGGCGTGTGCAAAGCGAAGCCGGCGCGCCCCACACCACTAACCGGCGTTACTGAGCGCGAACGCTGCGGAAGCCGCTGCCGCCAAACTGCAGCGCGCTGACCTGGGCCGGCGCACTCTCGGGCAACAGCAGCATGCCGCCACCGGTGTTCGAGTGCGGGAACAGCACGCCGTTCACCGTCACCTGCTTGCCGGCCGCGTCGCGCAGCACCACCGCGTGAGCGATGCCATCGGCCAGCGCGCCGAAGCCCATCACCGGGCCCCACAGAACGCCGCCGTCCCACTCGACGGTGGCCACGCGCCAGCGCGCCGCCGGGTAGTGCAAGGTCGACGGCGCCACGATCGGCAGGGCGCCCGCAGCGGTCTCCGACGGGAAGGCGCCTGACGCCAGTTCGGGCGTGGTCGCAGACGACGTCACGTCCATCTGCGGCCCCAGCAAATTCACCGACTGAATCCAGGGCAAAAGATGGGCGAAGGTGTAGTCGCTGATCCAGGTCGGCGAGCAATAGCTCATGAAGTCCACCGTGCGCGTGGGATCGATCAGCTTCTGGTGAATGTTGTCATAGCCCCACACCCCGATCTTGCCGCCGGCGTAGGGATAGTTCTTGTCGGGCTGGGCCGGGTTCCCGCAGGGCGCGTGCGACCGGCCCATGCTGTGCGCCACTTCCTGCAGGAAAACCCCGCTGCCCATGTTCGTGTACCCGACCCCCATCGAACAGCGCATGAAGTCCTGGTTGGGGTTTGTGGCCAGCACGGCGATGCCTTCGACGCAGCCGCGGGCGCAGTATGTCTGGAACGCCCCTGGCGTCACCAGGCCGAAATAGAAGACGTTGCGATCGGGATTGTCGGTCTGCCGGGTCATGCACACCTGGTTCAAGGCGGCATCCCAGCCCGTGCCCTGTGCGGCGATGGTGCTGGTGAAATCGATCGGATCGCGCACGGTGGCCTCGATCTTCGCCACCGGATAGGTCGCCATCATCGCGTCGGTGAAGAACTTGATCTGCGCGTCGCTGGTGTCGGGCAGCGTATTGGCGTTGCGAATGGGAATGAAGGCGATCCGCAGCGCCGCGCCTGGGTCGGTGGTGGGCAAGCTGACCTGGGTGCCGTCGGCGGGGATGCGGGCGCCGGTGGTGTCGCCGGCGCCGGTTCCACCCGGCGCTTCCAGCAGCGACAGCGACCACTGCACCTGGGGCGTCACCAGATCGGCGGCGCTGAGATTGAAATTGAAAGTGGTCCCGATGGTGGCGTCGGCGGACGCACCGGCGATCGATGCCATCGCATCGCGCGAGGCGCCGGCGCCCGTGCCCCACTGCAGGCGCGCCACCACCGGACGCGGGGTCCAGTTGGCGGCCGGCGTGACGAATACGCGAATCAGGGCCTGACGGTTTCTGACCAACGGGGTGCCGGTCATCGTCACCGCTTGGCCCATGTTCACCAGGCTGACCTTGACCGCTTGATAGATGGCCACATCGCTGATGGCCAAGCCGTGCACCAGATCGCTCGCGGCGGGTCCGCCCATGCCGCCTGCCCCGTTGCCACCTGCCCCGGCGTCGGCTGTGGCCTTGCCACCGGTTCCCGTTGGCTCGACGTTACCGCCGGCGCCAGTGCCCCCGGTGTTCATGGTGCCACCCGATCCACCCTCGCCAGCGATCTCGCCCGGCGCACCCACGGGTGGCGCGCCCGTGCCACCGTCTGCCGGATTGGCGGCGGGATGCTGGCCATCCCCGATGTCGCCGTTACATCCGACCAGCGCTCCCGCTAGCGAGGCGGCCATCAGGACGGCGCAAGAACCCAAACCTCGGATACGAAGCGCGAAGTTTTGTCGCATGTGCCTCTTGCAGCAGGGTGGGGGGACAGCGGACCGAGCGTCGATGCCCGGCTCTTAACTACAGTGCCCGGTTAGACGGGAATTGAGTCACCGCTGGCGGTACTTTTTTCCAGATCGGCCAAATTAGTTGCCGAAAACTAGGAGGTCGACCACAAGACGCAGGCCGTCAGCGGCTGTCAAAACCCTGACGGACGGTGGCGAGTCTAACCAATCTTAATTCGGAAAACCGGGAACGTTCAGCTGGATCTTGTAAATCGCCTCGCTGGTGGTGATGTACAGCGTCTTGCGATCAGGGTCGCCGAACGCGCTGTTGGTGACGTAGCCGCCGCCCAACCCCACGATATTGCCCAGCGGCTGATCGTCCGGGGAGATCACCTTTATCATGTTCGTGTTGCCCGCAATGCTGAGGTACAAGTTGCCGCCGCAATCCACTGCCATGCCATCGCTGGTGGCGTCCTTCCAGGCGGTCCCCTGCCCGTTCACACTGCCGTCGGCCGCCAACGCCATCCGCCGCAGCGGCGGCCCGCCGTTTTCAGTGGTGGCCACGTAAAGCCACAGGCCGTCCGGCGAAAGGGCGATGCCATTGGCATTGCGGGCCGAGAACACCAGCGAGACCTTCGATTCGGGAGCCGGCGACAGACGATAGAAACCTTGCGCGGCGTTGGCATCGTTGAAGTTCGGATCCGAAAAGTACATGTTGCCGTCGCCGCGCACGACCACGTCATTCACCTCGTTGAACTTCTGACCGTTAAAGCTGCCGCCGCCAGGAACGTCGGTGCGCTTGGCGGTGGCCGGATCAAAACGGGTCAGCGTGCGCGAATCGTATGACGCCGCCACCAGCATGCCGTCTTGATCGACCGCCAGGCCGCCCACGCCGACGTTCTTCACGAACACGGTGAACATGCCGTCCGCCGGCGTGTACTTGTTGATCTGTCCGTTGGTCGAGCTGCTTCCCATTTGCGCGAAGTAAAGCGCCTTCTGGGCGTCGACCCACACCGGTCCTTCAAGCTCGCCACCGAAACCGCCCTTGACCAACGTGGCGTTCGGGCTGGCCGGCAGCGGATTGCCGGACGCGCCGCCGGGGCAGGCGCCACCAGCTGGACCCAACGTCGCTGGCGGCTTGCCACCGTCAGGGCCGGCGCCGCCGCCCGAGCCAGAGCTGACCGGCGTTCCGTCGCTTGCATCTTCCGGACTGACCACGCTGCCGCCGCCGCCAGCGCTATCGCCACCGCTACCGGCGCCACCCGTGCCGGCGCTGCTGCCGCCGCTGCCCGCGCCGCCGGTGCCACCGACTTTGCCTCCGCTGCCGGTCGCGCCGCTGTCCGGGTTATTCGAAGGTGCACCGGACCCGGCGCTGCTGGCACAACCGACGCTGGCCAGCATCGCGGCGAAGATTGCCCAGGCTGCCAGTGTTGAAACGAAGGCCAACGAAACTGTCCTGCTGCCGTTGTCCATTTCTTCGACGCTAGGGCCCGGCGCGCGCAGCTGTCAAGCGACCAGACAACAGGCCACTGACTTCTGCCCGCTCTTTTCGCCGCCGAATTGAGCGCAATTGGACGCAGACTTGTCACGCCTGGCTCGGTGCTTAAAAATAAAGTCGAGGGAGGCAAACAAAATGGCCAATCTGATCCGCAGAGACAATCGAGGAGTTTCGTATAACCCTTACAATCAAGGTTCCGAATATCGTTGGGATCCGTTCCGCGTGGTGGACGCGCTTTTGCGCTTTGATCCGTTCCGCGCCGAGAATAGCTTGCTGCCCAGTGGCGGTGAGTTCGCCGTACGGTTCGACGTCAAGGAAACCAAGGACGCGTACCTCTTGCGCGCCGACGTTCCGGGTGTGAAAGAAGATGCCGTCGAGGTCTCGCTGAATGGAAATTTGCTGACGGTTTCCGGGAAGCGCGAGGAGGAACACCGCAATGAAGGCGAGCAATACTTCGCCCTCGAGCGCAGCCATGGCACGTTCACGCGCAGCTTCGCGCTGCCCGACAATGTCGATGCAGAGGGAATCAGCGCTGATCTGAAGCATGGCGTGCTTTCGGTGCAGATCCCGAAAAAACCAGAAGCGCAGCCGCGCAAGATCGCCGTCGGCAAACCTGCCGAGCCAAACAAGGTCAAGGCGTGAAGCGCCCGCTCAGCGCGCAGACCAATGGGAGGCTTCGGCCTCCCTTTTTTTGTTCGGCCGCGCCGCTGCCGCACCGGCTGAACAATCTCTTCTGCCGGCGGTGAGCGCCCCTAGGGTATACCAGGCCCCATGTCCAGCGATCGTACGTCAATCTCGGCACTAGATGCCTTGGCTCATCTGCGGGCGGGAAACCAGCGCTATGTGCAAAACGTTCGTAGCGTCGATTCGATGATCAGCCACAGCCAGCGCGGCGACATGACGTTGCAGTCGCCGGTGGCGATCATTCTTGGCTGCAGCGATTCGCGGGCGCCGGCGGAGATCGTCTTCGATCAAGGATTGGGTGATCTGTTCGTCATCCGCGTGGCCGGCAACATCGTCGCCCCGTCTCAGGTCGGCAGCGTGGAATTCGCCGCCGACCGGTTCGGCACCCGCTTGGTGGTGGTGATGGGCCACAGCCAGTGCGGCGCCATCGACGCGGCCATCGAAGCGGTGACCGGCGAGAAGGGGCCGGTCTCGCCCAACCTGCGGTCAATCGTGGACCGCGTGCTCCCCGGCATCAGGGCGTTGGTCTCGACCGAGCTGGCGCGCGATCCGGCGCGCTTGCGGCGCGAGGCCATGCGCGCCAACGTGCGGGCGTCCGTCAATCATCTGCGCCATGGCTCTGACGTGATCGAACGTCTGGCCGACGACGGTGGTCTCTTGGTGGTGGGCGCGGAGCTGGATCTCTCCACCGGCGTGGTCAGCTTTTTCGATCACGAAGCCTGAAGCCTCCCCGAACGCCGCGCGCGCCTACTGGATGATCTTCTGCACGCAGCCGGCGATGTCGAACAGCATGAACTCCAGCACCTTCTCCTGCGGTGTCAGATCGGTGGTCAGGCAGCCGGTGGGAAACGGCAGCCCTGGTGTGTCGGTGTTGGCGCCGACGCCCGAGCTGACGTGCAGATCGCTGAGCACCACACGCCCGCAGCTTCCACCCGGGATGGGCGTGGTGGCGCTGATGAACTGCACGGATTGCGGGTTCAACGTCGAAGCGTAGATCCAGCGCTGTGAAATGTTGCCGCCCGCCGCCGCGTCGACCAACCGTTTGTTCGCGTTCTGGTTCAGCGAGACGATTCCCGGCGTCGTCGAACCGCCCACGTTCACCATCCACTGGCTGAGCGCCATCCCGGTGACGAACCCGGTCTCGATGGTGGCGTCGTACATCGTCGGCAGGCCCGGATTCTGGTTGAACGTGCCGATCGATTGAAAGGCCGGCGTGCCCTTGGCGAACCAGTAGGTGTGCCAGTGCGACGCGAAAACCCGGCCACCCATGTCGGCAAAGTCCTGCAGCGCTTGCATGGCCGCCGGGCTCTTGTCAGACGGTGGCGGGTTGTTGTTGGTGTACGTGCCCTGCCCGCCTTCGCAGGCGTGCATGATGATGTCGTACTTCTTCAGGTTATCCAGACTGTCCCACCACGGGTGGACCGGGGTGAAGGCGGCGCCGGCGTTGACATTGGCGGTGTCGTATGAAGCCGCCCCGCCGCCGCCGGCGTACAGGTTGATGCGGCCCATGCCGGTCTCGGGCGTGAACTCGCTGTCGTCGATGCCGACCTTGCGCAGGAGGCACTCCATGGCGTCGGCTTGCCCGGTGGTCAGCGCGAACTTCGGGATGTGGCCTTCAGCCTGCGTGCGCGGCAAGCGGGTCATGTTCATGTCGGTCAGCGGATTGTCCTTGCACGCGTCGATGTGAGGGACGATCACCCGCCGCTGCCACTTGCCGACCTGGATGACCAGCGGGATGTTGTCGCCGGCCGGCGCATCGCCGCCCTTCGAGTTCAGATCGCCCAGAACGAACTTGCCGGCCACGTCGGTCTTCGTCACCACGATCGGCTGCCCAGACAAAAAAGACGCTCCCGTGCTGGGATCGCACGGATCGCAGCTGGGACCGTCACTGATTGGCGTGAGGTCCTTGTTGGGGACGTAAACCTCGATGTTGTAAAGAGGCACCTTGCCCGCGGGATCAAAGACCTGACCGCTGACGGTGGTGCGCGCGCCGCCGGCACACGCCGAGACCTTGCAACCGCCCTTGGTGCAGGTCGATTGCAGGCACGAGAGGTTGTCGCACGGCGTGCCGACAGGCGGAACCGACGTGGTGTTGCCACCGGTTCCGGTCGTCGCGCCGGCAGTTCCACCGCTGCCCGACCCAACATTGCCCCCACCGCCGACGCCACCCGTGCCTGATTTGATGCCCGCGGTGTTGCAGCCAGCCACGGCGCCGCAAACGACCACAATCGATCCCGTCAAAACGACGACAATGGAACGCATGGCGACCTCCGGAAAAGCAGGTGGGGGACGGACGTCGAACCCCTGCTAACACAGGGTGTGACGGTGATGATGCCACAACGGCCTATTTTTAGTGGCAATTGAACAATAAATGCCTTCACCACTCACGTTGGTGGGATGCGAATTGCTTCATTGGTAAAAAAAAGACCGGCCTTCCACATTTCCCCATGGGGCAGGATGAAAGCAACGGATCGGCGGCCAGTTGCGGTCAAAACGGCGATTCGGCGGCGGCAGTGGCCGGCTGGCGACGACGGGCGGGTGCCGTCAGCAAAAAACTGTCGGCTTTATCGCCCTCGTACGCCCATGATAACGTCTTCCTCACTTTGCAAGCGACAGCCGCCGCGTGGTTCCGGCCGACGGCGACAGCCGAAACGCAGGCCAAAAAGACACGAAGAAGCGGGTAGGTGGTGAGGCGCCTTTGGTTGTTGATTCGAGTGGGTCTAGCGGGGCTGGCCTTCCTGGGCTTCTGGGTGGGCGGCGCGTTGCTGGTGTTGCTCGCCTTCCCGGCCAGCCGCCTGCGCCACCCGGGCGCGAACCCCCGCCAGCGTGCCGCCGCCTGCCAGCGCTGGGTGCAGCGGGCCTTCACCCTCCTCCACGATTACATGCGCTGGTGCGGGCTTTTGCACTTTCAACCACGCACCGCCGACCCATCGACCCCGGGGCCGCGGTTCGTGATGGTGGCGAACCACCCGACGCTGGTCGATGTCGCCGCCCTGACCGCCGTTTACGGCCGGGTGGCCTGTGCCGCCAAGTCCATCCTCTTCCGCACGCCGGTCGTGGGATCGATCCTGCGCGGCTGCGCGTATCTGGACGGTGGCAACGGCGGGGCCTTTTCGGGCGCGTCGGTGGTGAATCAGGCCCTGCAACGGCTGGCCGACGACATCCCGGTGCTGGTCTTTCCCGAAGGCACGCGCTCACCGCTTTTCGGCCTTCACCCCTTCAAACGTGGCGCCTTCGAGATTGCCTGCCGGGCCGACGTGCCGCTTTTGCCCATCCTGATTCGCTGCGATCCGCCGGCGCTGGGCAAAGGCCGGCCTTGGTATGATATTCCGTCATCCACGGCGTTTCTGACCGCGACGCCGCTTCCCCCCATGAACCCCCGTGACTTTGACCGAGACGCCAGCCGCATGGCCGCCCACTGCGAGGCGATGTATCGCCGCCTGCTGGACTTGCGTCCCATCGAGCCGTCTCGGTCGCAAGCCGCGGTGGCTACCCCCGCTCCCCTCAAGAACGTTGGAACATGACTGAATTAGAAGCCGAGCTGAAACGTTTGATCATCGACACCCTGATGCTGGAAGACATCACCCCGGAACAGATCGATCGCGACGCCCCCTTGTTCGTCGACGGTCTGGGCCTGGATTCAATCGACGCCTTGGAGCTGGCCCTGGCCATCAGCCGCAAATACGGTGTGCGCATCAAGGCCGACGACGAACGCAACCGCGAGGTGTTCCAGTCGTTGAAATCCTTGGCCGCTTTCATCCAGGCCGAGTCGGCTCAGGACGCAAAGGCTGGATGATGATGACCCGCGACGAGATTCTAGCCCGGGTGCAGTCCATCCTGGCCGAGACCTTCGAGCTCGATCCGGCCCGCATCCTGCCGACGGCCACCCTGTTTCAGGATCTGGACCTGGACAGCATCGACGCCATCGACCTGGTGGTGAAGCTGCAGGAATGGACCGGGCGCCGCGTGCCGGAAGATAGCTTGCGCCAGGTGCGCACCGTCGACGACGTGGTGACGATGATCGAAGCCCACCTTGCCCAGGCGCCCACCCAAGGCCCGCACAATGGTCCCGGGTGAGGCCCGGCCCCGCCCATCATTGAAAGGCGCGCGGTGATCGAGGCGATCGGTCTTGGGCCGCGGTCCCGCCCGCCGGGCGCGCCGTGCGCGCTGGGAGAGACGCCGCGAACCTGGGGCGACCTGCTGGCGGACGCGGCGGCCATCGGGCGGCGGTTGCCCGGCGGAGACGGCGCGGGCGCGGAGCCGGCGTTGATGGTGGCGTGCACCGATCGCTACCATTTCGCGGCGGCCTTGCTGGCCGTGTGGCGCGTGGGCCGGATGGCCGCGCTGCCGCCCAACGGCCGCCCCGAGACCATCGACGCGCTTTGCGCGGCCGAGGATATCCCGCTGGTGTTGCACGACGGTGGCGGCAGCGGCGGAATGGACGTGCGTGCGCTGCTGACCGACGGCGGCGGCAGCGGCGACGAGACGGCAGCGGCAGCGGCAGCGTTCGCGCAGACGCTTCGATTCGGCGCTGCCCGGCCGCTGGTGCGGGTGCACACCTCGGGTTCCAGCGGCGCGTCCGTCGCGTGCGACAAAACCGCCGGGCAAATTCTGGGTGAGGCGCTGGTGCTGATCGATCTGTTCGCCCTGGGGCCGGAAGCGCGTGTGCTGGCCACCGTGCCGCCGCATCACATTTACGGGCTGTTGTTTGGCGTGCTGGTGCCGCTGTGGGGCGGCGGAGCCTTCCTGCGCAGCACCCCTCATCACGCGGAGACCATCGCGGCGCAGGCGACGGCCTTCGGGGCCAACGTCCTGTGCAGTGTGCCGGCCCACCTGCAAGGGATTGGTGCGCTGGCGCCGGGCGCCTTGCCGGCCATCAAACAGATCGTCTCGTCGGGCGCGCCGCTGCCAGCCACCACCGCCGCGGCGGTGATCGCAGTCTGTCGAACGGCGGTGACGGAGATCTTCGGCTCGACCGAGACGGGCGGCATGGCCTGGCGGCAATCGGGCGCCGCCCCGGCGGAGCGAGCCGGCGACACGGCCGAAAGCGACGCCTGGCAAGCACTGCCCGGGGTGCGCGTGACCGCCGACGACGACGGGATCATGCGCGTGCGCTCGCCGTTCGCCGACGGTGGCGACCGCGCCGACGGCGCGCGCGGCGCGGATCGCGTGGCGCTCCTCGGCGACGGGCGGTTTCGTTTGCTGGGCCGCGCCGACGCGATCCTGAAGATCGGCGGCCAGCGCATCGCCACCACCGAAGTCGAGCGGCGCCTGCGCGAGATCGCCGGCGTGCGCGACGCCGCGGTGATCGGCGTCGCGGTGGCCGGCCTGCACCAGCACGAGATGTGGGCCGCAGTGGCCGGCGCCGGTCTGTCGGTGCCGATCTTGCGCGCGGCGCTGGGCCGCTGGCTGGATCCGATCGCCATCCCGCGCCGCTTCCGCCTGGTCGCGGCGCTGCCGCGCGAAGAAAACGGCAAGCTGCCGCGCGCCACGATCGAAGCGCTGTTCGCCGCGCCCGCGTCCATCGGCGCCGAGGACGCCGTTGATGAAGTGACACTGACCGAAACCATTCCCGTCGACGCGCCTTATTTCCAGGGACACTTTGCCGACTTCCCGCTGGTGCCGGGCGTGGTGCAGTTGCACCAGCTGGTCCTGCGGCCATTGGTGGCGCGCTGGCCGCAGCTGCGTCACCTGCGCAAGGTCCAGCGCCTGAAATTTCGCCGACCGATCCGCCCCGGCGAAACCTTGGCCATCGAGTTGCGGCGCGAAGATCTCAAGGTGTCGTTCGCCATCCGCGGGCCGCGCGGGCCGGTCAGCGGGGGCGTGCTGGTGTTCGAGAAGGCCGCGGACTAGGGCCGCCGTCGTGCCGTCGCCCGCCTTTCATCCGTGCGTGCTGATCCCCACCTACAACAACCCGCTCACCATCGCCGCCGTGGTGGCCGACGCCCGCCGCCACGTCGGCGACGTGCTGATCGTCGACGATGGCAGCGGCGACGACGGGCGGGCCGCCGTGGACGCGCTGGCCAAAAGTGGCGCCGCCCGCGTGACCCGGCGACCGCGCAACGGCGGCAAGGGCGCGGCGGTGAAGACCGGCTTTCAAGCGGCGCGCGACGCCGGGTTCACCCACGCGTTACAGATCGACGCCGACGGCCAGCACGACCCGGCGGACATCCCGACGCTGCTGCGCCTGGCGGCCGCACGTCCCGCGGCGGCGGTGCTGGGCCATCCGATCTTCGACGATTCGATGCCGCGCGGGCGGCGGGCGGCGCACGGGCTCACCAACTTCTGGACCCGCGTGGAGACCGGCGGGCCGGCCGTCGTCGATCCGCAGTGCGGTTTTCGAGTGTACCCGCTGCACGCCGCGCTGGCCGCGCGCGCCCGCGGCGACCACATGGAGTTCGACATCGAGATCGCCGTGCGCCTGGTGTGGGCCGGCGTGCCCATCATCAATGTGCCGACGCGCGTGCGCTATTTGCCAGCGGCGGCGGGCGGCGTCTCCCACTTTCGACCGGTGGGCGATAATGTCGCCATCACGCTGATGCACACCCGCTTGGTTCTGGGCTCGCTGCGCTGGCGCCTGACCCGGCTGTGGCAAAGGCGAAAGCTGCTGCCATGAGCGCCACCGCCGGCACCACCTGGCTGCAGGTGGCGGAGAAAGGCAGCGCCGCCGGCCTGTGGTTGATGCTGGCGATCTGCCGCTTGCTCGGGCGCGGGGTGGCGCGGCTGATGTTGGCGCCGATCGTCTTTTACTTCGTCGCCACGTCAGCGGTGGCGCGCCGATCGTCGCGGACCTACCTGCGGCGCATGGGACTGCCGTCGGCCCTTGGCGACGTTTATCGGCATTGCCTGCGGTTCGCCCAGTGCACATTAGATCGCGTGTTCTGGACGCT
The DNA here is from genome assembly GCA_036268875.1 of Polyangia bacterium. Lineage (GTDB taxonomy): Bacteria > Myxococcota_A > Polyangia > Fen-1088 > Fen-1088 > DATKEU01. The sequence goes on from DATATI010000020.1 coordinate 99,112, forward strand.
GGGGCAGACCGGAAGGTTTCAGATCACCCGCACCGGCTCGGCGCTGCTGGACAGCGCCCGGCGCGAGGGGCGCGGGGCGATCCTGCTGGGCGCGCACCTTGGCAGCTTTGAAGCGCTGCGGGCGATGGCGCTGCAAAGCACGCATCCGCTGAACGTGGTCGGCTATTTCAAGAACGCGCGCCTCATCAACGGGCTTCTGGCGCGGTTCAACCCGGCCCTGGCGGTGCGGGTGATTCCGATCGAGCCGGGCGTCGATTTTGTCCTGCGCTTGAAAGAACGCATCGACGCCGGCGAGCTTTTGGCCCTCCTGGGCGACCGAGCCGGATTGACCGACCGGGCGGTGGAGGTCGATTTTCTCGGTGGAAAGGCCCTCTTGCCCACCGGACCTTATATGCTGGCGGCGATGCTCGGCTGTCCGGTGTACCTGACGTTTGGCCTTTACCACGAACCAAACCGCTATGACCTTTACTGCGAACCGTTCGCCGAGCGCGTGACGCTGGCGCGCGGCGCGCGCGAGGCCGACGCCCGCGCCTACGCCCAACGCTTCGCCGATCGCCTGGAACATTATTGCCGGCTGGCCCCGGACAACTGGTTCAACTTTTACGACGTGTGGAAACAGCCCGCATGAAGCCGTCTTCGCATTCTCCCCGCGCCGGCGATGCCGCCCCGCTGATCATCGGACGCGAACCGCTGTCTATCGACGACGTCTGCGCCGTCGCCCGTGGTGGCCGGCGCGCGGTCCTGGATGCCGATCCGGAATTTCGGGCGCGCCTCGATGCCAGCTGCCGGAGCCTGGAGCGGCAGCTGCGCGCCGGCCGCACCATCTACGGCGTCACCACCGGCGTCGGCGAATCGTGCGAGACCGACGTGCCGGTCCCGCTGGCCGAGACGCTGGCCTTGAACCTGCTGCGCTTTCACGGCTGCGGCACGGGCGCCGCGCTGTCCGACGAGGAATCGGCGGCGGTGGTGGCGGTGCGCCTGGCGTCGCTGTCGCGCGGGCACTCCGGCGTGCGGCCGGTGGTGCTGGAACGCCTGGTGGATCTGCTGGCGCATCGAATCTTGCCGCAGATCCCGTCGGAGGGCTCGGTGGGGGCCAGCGGTGATCTCACCCCGCTGTCATACGTGGCGGCGACGCTGATCGGCGAACGCGAGGTATCTTTTCGCGGCCAGATCGTCTCGGCGAAGACGGCTCTCGAAGCTTGCGGTCTGCGGCCGCTGGTCCTGCAGCCGAAGGAGAGTCTGGCGCTGATGAACGGCACCAGCATGATGACGGGTCTGGCCTGTCTGGCCTTCGCACGCGCCCGGCGCCTGGGCCGGCTGGCGGCGGCGCTGACCGCCGGGGCCAGCGACGTCCTGCGCGGCAATCCCAGCCATTTCGATCAGCGCATCTTCGATCTCAAGCCGCACCCCGGCCAGGCGGCCTGCGCGCGCTGGATCCGCGACGACATCGAATACCAGCCCGGCGTGCCGCGGCCGCAGGCGCGGATTCAAGATCGTTATTCGATCCGCTGCGCCCCGCACGTCATCGGCGTGCTGCTGGACGCCCTCGCCGCCTTCCGCGGCGTCATCGAGACCGAGATCAACAGCGTCAACGACAACCCCATCGTCGACGCCGACAGCGACGAGATCTTGCACGGCGGAAATTTCTACGGCGGACACATCGCCTTTGCCATGGACGGCCTGAAGACGGCGGCGGCCAATGTCGCCGATCTTCTGGATCGCCAGATGGCCCACCTGTGCAACCCGATGGTCAACGCCGGGCTGCCCGCCGATCTGGTGTGGCGGCAAACCGGCGACAAGGTCACCCACCACGGCTTCAAGGCCATGCAGATCAGCACGTCGGCGCTGACCGCCGAGGCGTTGAAGCTGACCATGCCGGCCAGCGCGTTTTCGCGCAGCACCGAATCGCACAATCAGGACAAGGTCAGCATGGGCTCGATCGCCGCCCGCGATTGCCAGCGCGTCCTGGATCTGACAGAGACGGTGGCGATCATCGAACTTTTGGCGGTCTGCCAGGCCGTCGACCTGCGCGACGGCGATGGCTGCCACGTCCGCGCCAGGACCCTGCACCAGGCAGTGCGCGCGGTGGTGCCGCGCAACGAAGCCGACCGGCGACAGGACGGCGACATCGCGCGCCTCTTGCAGCTTTACCGCGACGACGCGCTGCCGATCGGCGCGGCGGATTTCCCATGAGGGCCGGCGCGGCCGCGCTGTGGGCCGGCGTTTTTTGTGGGGCGCTCGGCGCACCGGCCGGCGACGCCGTCGAAAAATCCGCGCCCGTCACCATCGAGGCGCTGCTGAATCAATTCGCGCGCGCCCCGGGTTTGTCCGCGCATTTTCGCGAGGAGAAACACCTGGCCCTGCTGGACGCGCCGCTAGTCAATGAAGGCACCATCCACTTCATGCCGCCTGGCCGTTTCGCCCGCCACACTCTGAAACCGATCGCCTCGACGCTGCTCATCGACGGCGGGCGGTTGCAGTTCGGCGACGCCGATGGCGGCAAGCAAAGCATGGAGCTCGGGACCAACCCGGTGGCCAAGCTGTTCGTCGACAGCTTCGTGATGATCCTGGCCGGCGATCGCAAGGGCCTGGAACGCGTGTTCAACATGAACCTGACTTCACTGCCCGGCGGCGGCTGGCGGCTGTTGCTGACCCCGCGGGTGGCCCCGATGGACAAGGTCATCAAGGAGATCACGCTGGGCGGCGCTGGCCTGGCCTTGCACGATATGGACGTGCGCGAGAGCAGCGGCGACTGGTCGCGCACCTCCTTCACCGACGTCGACGTCAACCATCGCTACAGCGCCGACGAACAGGCGCGAGTCTTCCGGTTGCCGGCCGCGGCCAAATGAACGCCCGGCAACCGACGCGGCCATGAACCTTCGCGGTCCGTTGCCGTCGCGCGCACCGCTTTACATCGCCGCGGCGCTGGCGGTGGGCGCGGCGACGTTCTGCGCCCTGCGCTTGAAGATCACCACCGATATCACGCATTTTCTGCCCGCCGGCGCCGACCATCGCCTGGCCACGCTGTCACGCCGGCTGGCCGATTCGTCGCTGACCCGCACGCTGATCGTCAGCATCGGCGGTCCGTCGACCGACGCCGTGCACGCCGCCGCCGTCGCGCTGGCCGACGGCCTGCGGGACCAGAAAGAGATCGCCTGGCTTCAGCGCGGCCCCACCGACAAGCTGCCGGAGGCGGTCTTCAAGCTGTACGCACCGCGCACGGCGTACTTCATTTCCGATCACCCGGAGACGGAAATTCCCGCCGCGCTGTCGGACCAGGGTCTCGACCAGGCAGCGCGCGCGCTGAAGCGCCAGCTGTCGTTGCCTCTGTCGCCGCTGCTCAGCCGGTTGGCCGGGGCCGATCCGCTGCAGTGGTTCCCGGGGATCTTGCGACGCTTCGAAAAGGCGCAGGCCGGCACGCTGGAGCTCGACGGCGACCAGTTCGTCACCGCCGAGACGCGTGACCCACGCGATCCCATCCGGCGCTGGGCGATCATCTTCATCGGCACCAACCACTCGCCGTTCGACAGCAAGGCGCAGGCGCCGTTGCTGGCGGCGATCGGTGCGCGCTTTGCCGCCGTCAATCAGGCGGCGGGCGGCGGCCTGAAGCTGGAAATGGGTGGCGTGGCCCCGATCGCCGTCGACGCTGAACACCACATCAGCCAGGATCTCACGCGCATCTCCCTCGCCTCGATGGTGGGCGTGGTGCTGTTGTTCTGGCTGTTTTTCGGCTCGATCCGCGCCGTGTTGCTGGCTTTGCTGCCCATCGTGGGCGGCGCGCTGGCGGCCACCACCGTCGGTCTCATCCTGTTCGGCCAGCTGCACGGGATGACGTTGGCCATCGGCTCGACGTTGATCGGCGTGGCCCTGGATTATCCGATCTTGCTTTTGACCCATCGGGTGCTCAATCCCGACGCCGCGCCCGAGGTGGTGCTGCGCAAGATCTGGATCGGCATCTTGCTGGGCGGCGTGACCACCGCGGCGGGCTTCGCGGCGCTGGGCTGGACGTCGTTCCCCGGCGTGCGCGAGATGGCGGTGACGTCGTCGGTGGGCATCATCGCCGCGCTGCTGGCCACCCGGTACGTGTTGCCGCCGCTATTGCGCCGGCGGCCACGGCCGGCCCGGTTGTTGGCGCGCGGCGCGACGGCGCTGGGGCAAGCGCTGCGCTGGCTGCAGCGACAGCGGACGGTGCGGCTGGCGATCGCCGCCGCGGTGGTGCTGGTCTGCGCCCTGGGGCTGCCGCGCTTGCAGTGGCAGGACGGCCTGCGCGCCCTTGATCCCGGCAGCCCGCGCCTGAAAGCCGAACTGGATCGGGTGCGCGGGCGGGTGTCGGCCATGGACGAAGGCCGCTTCGTGGTGGCGGCGGCGCCGGATCTCGAACAGGCGCTGCGTCTGAACGACGAGGTCTTCACGCGCTTGGAGTCGGCGCGCGATGCCGGCGCGCTGGATGGTCTGACGTCGCTGCACGCGTTCTTGTGGTCGGCGGCGCTGCAGAACCGAAATCGCGCGGCGGTGGCGGCGGTGCCGAATCTGGATGCGCGGGTGATGGCGGCGCTGCGCCAGGAAGGATTTCACGCCGACGCCTTCAAAGCGTTCGAGACCACGGCGCGCGCGATGTCGGCGCCGGCCACGCTGCCGCCGCTGACGCTGGGCGATCTGGAATCGTCGCCCCTGGCCCCGCTGGTGCGATCGTTCGTGGTCAAGCTGGGCGACGACACCGGTATCCTGACCTTCCTGCGCGGCGTGCGCCAGGCCGATCGGGTGAACGGGGCCATCGCCGATCTGCCGGGCGCTCACTATTTCGATCAGGCGGCGTTTCTCGACGAGACCTACAGGCATTTTCGCGTGCAGACGCTGCAAGCGGTGCTGGTGGGCATCGCTCTTATCTTCGCGGTGCTGTTTGGACGCTATCGCCGCTGGCGGCCCAGCGTGGCGGCGCTGGCGCCGGCGGTGCTGGCGGCGGCGGCGACGCTGGGCCTGCTGGGCCTCACGGGTGTGCCGACCAACCTCTTGCACGTGCTGTCGCTGCTGCTGGTGCTGAGCATGGGGGTTGACTACGGCGTGTTCCTGGTCGAATCAACGGCGGCGGATGTTTCCTCGGACGCCACGCTGATGAGCCTTTTGGCCTGCTGCCTGACCACCGTGCTGTCGTTCGGCTTGCTGGCCCTGTCGGGCACGCCGGCCTTGCGGGCCATCGGCTTGGTCACCGGCGTCGGCGTCTTGCTGAGCTTGGTGCTGGCGCCGCTGTCCCTGGCGGTGACCGGCGCGACGCGCACGCGAGCGGAGGACTTGCGGTGATGGCGCGGGCGCTCCGGATTGGCGCGCTGATCGTCGTCGCGGCGGCGGCCAGCGGTTGCGCGCACCATCGGCCGCCGCCCCCGTTGACCACCGGCGAGCCGCCCCCCACTGCCGCTGATCTTCCCCTGCCCGATCGCATCCCGGGCGACCTGACCCTGCGCCAAAAATTGACCGCCCAGTCGGCCAAGGGCGGCGGCAGCTTCGAGACCATCCTGCAAAAACGGCCCGATCTGCTGCGCGTGCTGGGCCTGACGCCGTTCGGCACGCGGGCGTTCTTGCTGGAGCAGCGCGGACATCAGGTGACGTTCACCTCGTACATCCCGCGCGAGCTGCCGTTTCCGCCGACGTTCATGCTGCTGGACATCCATCGCGTGTTCGATGTCTGGCTGGACGGACCGCCGCCCACCGACGGCGACCGCAGCGGCACCGTCGGTGCCGAACAGATCAGCGAACGCTGGCAAGGCGGGAGGCTGGTCCAGCGGACCTTCAACCGCACCCTGGCGCGGCCGCCGGCCGCGGTCACCATCACCTACACCGGACAAATCTCGCCCGGCGTCGCGGCCGACATCGTGGTGGCCAACGATCGCTACGGCTACCGTCTATCGATCCACAGTGTGCCGGCCGGCAATTAAGTCGCTGATGCGCGCTGACAGTGAGAGACAGAATTTCCGATCGCTGATTTAATAGCCCGGCTGTGGCGCGGCGCTGCTTTCATTGGCCCGACACGATAGCGGTGGTCTGTCTGACGACGCTGACAGCGTGCCAGGCGGGCGAGATCGGCGACAGTCAAGCGCCCGGGGTGGACGCCGGCGCGGACCGCGCGGGTCAGGGTGGCGCCGGTCCCGGTTCACGGCCCGACGGATCAGGCGGCGCGAGCGGCGGCGTGAGCGGTGCCGACGCGTCGGCGACCGGCCGCGACGCCCCGACCACCACCGACGCCGGCGGTCCGTTACCATGCGCCGTCGTCGCTGGCGTGGCGTCGTGGCAGAGCGGCGCCGTGCGCGTCGACTACGACATCAGCGCCGGGACCACCTCCTTTTTCCGTGACGGCAGCAAGGTCATCGGCGGCGCCTACGCGGCGGTGAAGCTGGGGGCGCCGGCGATGGTCACCAGCAAGATGTACGGGCAGCGCACCTGCGTCGTCGACCGCAACCAGGCCACGGTGGTCAGCGTCGCCGACGGGTTGCCCACGCTGCGCCAGACGTTCGTCGTCGGCGCGCCCGACGGATTTCTGGTCCGCGCCACGATCGAAGGCGGCGCTCTGTCGACCAACTGGATCGCGCCCCTGGTCGTCGACGGCGCCGGCACGATCGACTTTGGCGCGGCCAGCGACGCGCGCGTGCTGCGCGTGCCCTTCGACAACGACGCCTGGGTCTCCTATGACGCGGCGCCGATCGCGGCGGCCTCGGGAACCTCGTTCGAGGTGGCGGCGTTTTACGACAACGACAGCCGGCACGGGTTGGTGGTGGGCTCGGTGACGCACGATCTGTGGAAGACCGGCGTGTCGTTCGCGGGTGCGGCCGGCAAGCTGACGGCGCTGACGGTCTTTGGCGGCGCCACCGACGCGACGCTGACCCACGACGTGCTTCCGCACGGCGCGGTCAGCGGCGCCAGCGTCGCTTCGCCGCTGGTCTTCGTGGGCGCGGGCGACGACTGGCGGCACTTGCTGGAGGCGTACGCCGACGCCAACGCGGCCGTGCAGCCACCGCGTCCGGCTCCGCCGGGCGGCGTGCCGTTCGGGTGGAACAGCTGGGGCAAGATTCAAACCCAGATCAGCTACGACAAGGCGGTGGCGGTCTCGGACTTCATCAAGACCAACCTGCAGGGCGCCGGCTTCGGCGGCAGCAGCGACAGCGACGGCGCGGTTTACGTGAACCTGGATTCGTACTGGGACAACCTGACCGACGCCCAGCTGGGCGATTTCGTCGCGCACTGTCACGCCAATGGCCAGAAGGCGGGCATCTACTGGGCGCCGTTCGTCGACTGGGGCAAGTCCGCCAGCCGCATCGTCGAGGGCACGTCGGTCACCTATGACCAGATCTGGCTGCGCGACGGCGGCAACAACCCGATCGCGCTGGATGGCGCGTACGCGGTCGACCCCACGCACGCCGCCACCCAGCGCCGCATCGACACCTTCATCGATCGCTTCAAGAACCTGGGCTTTTCGTACGTCAAACTCGATTTTCTCAGTCACGGCGCGCTGGAGAGCCGCACCCGCGCCGATCCCGCCGTCACCACCGGCATGGCCGCCTTCAACCGCGGCATGCAGTACCTGCGCGATCGCATCGGGGACGCGATGTTCGTCAGCACCGCCATCGGCCCGTTGTTTCCCTATCAGTACGCCCACGCCCGGCGCATCGCCTGCGACACCTACGGCGCCGCCGTCGGCGACATGAGCGCGGCGTATGAACTGAACTCCGTCACCTACGGCTTCTGGATGAGCGGGCGCCTTTACGCCTTCAACGATCCCGACGAGATGGTCTTCGAAGGCTTCACCGCCGCCGACAACATGACCCGGCTTTTTTCGGCGGTGATCGCGGGGACCGTGTTCCTGGACGGCGACGACTTGACCGGCGCCGCCGGGCAAGCGCTGGCGCGCACCTACCTGACCAACCCGCGCGTGAACGCCGTGGCCCGGCGCGGCCGGACGTTTCAACCCGTCGAAGGCAACACCGGCACCGCGCCCGCCAGCCTGTTCGTCCTGCACGACAGCGGACAGCACGACCTGGCCGTCTTCAATTTCACCGACGCAGCGGCGACGACGACCATCGACCTCGGGCGCGCCGGTCTGGACGCCACGGTCGACTATCAAGCGCAAGATCTGTGGACCGGCGCCTCGCAGATGGTGCGGGGCTCGCTGACCATCACGCTGGACCCACACTTCGCCAAGCTGTTTTCCCTGCAGTGAATCCCACCGGCGTCCAGAATCGCCCGCTTACCGCAGCGACGGGACGTCGACTGACTGTCCTACGATTGCGGCCTGATTCATGCCGCTATAGGATGCCCAACTTGAACGACAACAGCATCGACAGGCCATCCGACACCAAGCCGCTCAGCCCAGGCTGGGCAGCGCTTGCGGCCATGTGGATGCTGGTTATGGTTCTGGGGTTTTTGCTTGGCATCACGAAGCGTTTGTGGTTGCTCCTGTTTCGTTGAACGATGGGCGAACTGCTGATTCGCGTCGGGATGCTGGTGTGGATCGCACTGGCCTGGACGATGGGCGGCTACCGAGTGCTGCCCCGCCGTCTGCGGGTGGAGGAGCTCCTTTTGGTGGCGGCAACTTCCTTGGCATTTGGGGCCGGATTGACAGCGATGGCGCTGACGCTCGCCGCCGCGCTCGGTGTGCTCAAGTTCCCCGTAGTGCTGGCCATTCATTTGGCTTGGTCGGTCTTGGGACTATCCAGCGCCAGGGACATCCGCGCGCGCGTCCGCGCATGCGGTGGCGTGCCCAACGTGTGGCCCGCATGGAAAGTGCTCCTGACTGCAGCTCTTGCCATTGCCGGAGTGGCCACTCTCGTGACAACGCTGGCGCCCCCCAGTTCATCCGACGCGACTGTCTACCACCTTCGCATCCCGCACGAGTTCTTACGCGAAGGACGAATCGCGCCTCTAAAAGACAACGTCCACATGTTCGCCCCGCTCTATGGCGAGATGTTGTTTGCCGCGGGGATGAGCCTTCACGACGACGTCCTCGCCGCACTCATCCACTGGCTCTTGGGAGTGGCGGCGGCGTTGACGGCGGGAGCATGGGCCAAGCGACTCGGAGCTCGATATGGCCTGATCGCGATTGTGATCTTCGGCTTAACTCCGCTGGTCATTTGGGACGCCACCTCGTCGTTTGTGGATCTGGGATTTACCACTTTTGCGGCTCTGGGGATCTTGTGGGCCAGCCGCCCCGAGGTTGGCCCCTCCTCGTTGATCATGGCCACTCTGTTCGCGGGACTGGCAGCCGGCACCAAGTTCCACGGATGCTTCACCGCCGTCCTGACCGGAATCATGGCATCCGTCGCCGCGTGGCCGGACAGGCGATCAGCCTTGCAGCGTTTCGTCGTGGTGGGGATCGGCGCGGCGGCGATCGCGTCGCCGTGGTTCGTGAGGAATTTCTTATTGACCGGGAATCCGATTTATCCGATGGCCAATTCTTGGTTCGGGATTCCGGCCGTACCTTTTTTTGAGTGGACCTACGGGTTAGGTAGTGACTTCCGCCACCTCCTCACATCGCCATTCGATCTGATCTGGCGGGGAGATTCATTCGATTCGGGCTGGGCTATTGGTCCCGCCTATCTGGCGGTGATCCCCCTGGCCTTCCTGGGGAGACAGCGCTCCAGGGTGCGCACGACGTTGGTATTGTCGATCGCTGCGTACTGGGTGTTCTGGTTCTATTCTTGTCCGCACACACGCTTCCTGCTCGCGATCCTCCCGATGGCCGCGGGACTTGCCACAGTTGGACTGGAAGTGGCTTTTGTTTCGGGGCGAGCAACCCGGATAGCGGCAATTGTCACACTGTCGGTCTGTCTGGGCGTCGGTCTTGGTACTGCGTTTATTCAGGCCAGGGGCTCAGCGCGGGCGGCGTCCGGTCTCGAGAGCCGCTCCACATTCCTGCGACGGATGTCCTGGAACTATGGAGCCTACGAGGAGGCCAACCGAAGGTTAGGTCCGGAGGCGAAGCTGGCGGTATTCGGAGCGAGGAACGTCTACTACCTGGAGGCCCGGACGACGGTGGTCGACCACGACGACGCTTCGGACTTGATCCGAAGCGGATTCACGCACCTTCTCCGGATCGGGAGCTGTCCCGTTGATCCTCAGCAGCGCGGCGGAAGGGTACTCTGGCAGGAAGAGTACAGGCGCCCCGGCTCACGTTTTCAAGGCATTCAAGAAGACAATCTCGTGTGTGCGCAGTTGGTCGCGCTCGGTCTTTGAGTCATCGCTACCGCTCAAGCGGCATCCTGTCCGCCGCAATAAATCCGTCCCGTCTCGTTCGCGGCGTTGATGTAGCTCGTTGAAAGCCGCACTCTTCCTCGCCCAGAATCGCCCGCTTGCCGCAGCGACGGGAATCCGCTAGGTGGAACCAATGACCGGGGGCGACAGCGATCGGCGGCCGACGCGTGCGTACGCGGTGACGGCCTATGCGGCGGTGAACGCCCTGGGAACGTCCACGCGTCAGGTGATCGCCGCGCTCGGCGCCGGCCGCTCGGGGGTGCGGGCCTGCCCGCTGGAGGTTCCGTTCACCGCCCCGACGGGTGCCGTGGCTGATCCGTTGCCGGCCCTGCCGGCGCGGCTGGCGGCGCATGACAGCCGAACGGCGCGACTGGCGGTGGCTGGCCTGGCGGAAATCTTGCCGGCGATCGCGCGCGCCGTCGCTGGTCGGGGGGCCGGCCGGGTCGCGCTGGTGGTCGGCACCACCACCGCGGGTCTGGGCCGCACCGAGCAGGCGTACGGCGTTTTTCGGCGCACCGGCGCGTTGCCGGTGGACTACGACGTTCACCGCCAGCACTCGTTCGGCAGCTTGATCGAAGCGGTGCGGGTGACAGCGGGCATCGGCGGGCCGGCGTATGTGGTCTCAACGGCGTGTTCGGCCAGCGCCAAGGCCATCGCCAGCGCCCAGCGCTTGCTGGACAACGACGTCGCGGACGCAGTGATCGTCGGCGGCGTCGACGGGCTTTGCCAGATCACCCTGCGCGGGTTCCACAGCCTGGACATTCTCAGCGACGAAGCCTGCCGGCCGTTCAGCACCGCCCGCAAAGGCATCAACCTGGGCGAAGGCGCGGCGTACCTGCTGCTGGAGCGCGACGGCGACGCGGCGACGGCGCTGCTGGGCAGCGGCGAATCGTCGGACGCCTACCACATGACGGCGCCGCACCCGGAGGGCCAGGGCGCGCGCGCAGCGATGGCCGGCGCGCTGGCGCAAGCGGGCCTGCACCCGACGGAGATCGACCACATCAACGCGCACAGCCCGGGCACGCGGCAAAACGATCTGTCGGAAGGCAAGGCCATCACCTCGCTGTTCGGCGGCGAGGTGCCGGTGGCGTCGACGAAGGGCTACACCGGCCATCTGCTGGGCGCGGGCGGCGTCACCGAGGCCATCTTCGCCATGGTCGCCGTCGAGCAAGGCTGGATCCCGGCCAGCATGGGCGCCGACCCGGTCGACGCGGCGCTGGGTTTGAACGTGCCGACGCGGCGAATGGAACGGTGCTGTCGGGCCGTGCTGAGTAATTCGTTCGCCTTCGGGGGCAACAACGTCAGCGTGATCTTCGGGCGGGCGGCATGATCGCGCCGGTGGTGGACGTGCTGGGCCTGGCGGTGTGGACTCCTGGGTCGACCACGGCAGCGGCACCGGCGGCCAGTCGCCCGGCGGGAGGGCGGGCGCGGCGGCGCAGCAGCTTGCTGACCCAGATGGTGGCGGACGTCGCCGCGCAGGCCGCGGCGCAAGCGGGCGCGTCGCTCGGACGGGTGCGCGTGGTGGTCGGCTCGGCGTTTGGGGAGCTCGGCACCACCGTCGAGATGCTGGGCGAGCTGACCGACGGCGGCGGGCTGTCGCCGACGCGTTTTCACAACAGCGTGCACAACAGCGCGGCCGGCGCGCTGTCGATCGCCCACGAAAACAGGGCCGCGGCGATCTCGCTGGCGGCGGGCAACGACACCGTGGCGATGGCCTTGCTGGAAGCGATGATGATCGTCCGCGAGCGCGACGGCGACGGCGACCCGGTCTTGCTGATCGTCGCCGACGAACCGCTGCCGGTGGTCCTGGGCGCCGCCGCCGGCGGCGAACCGATCGCCGGGGCGCTGGTCCTGGCGGCGCCGGGTTCATCGCGGACGCCGCTGACACGCTTGACGTCGCTGACCGCGCCCGTCTCCACCGCGACAACGCCCGCCGCCTTCCGTCCCGTCGAGGTCGACGCGCCCGTGGCGGCGGTGCTGCCGCTGGCCGCCGCCATCCGCGAACGGCGCGCCGGACCAATTTTGTTGGCCCCGCCGGGAATGCCGGGCTGGTCGGTGACCGTCCAACCGGGACCGCTGCCGCCGTGACCGCGCCGATGACGTTCCCCCCGATTCGCGACCTGGTCCCGCACAAGCCGCCGATGCTGCTTTTGGATCGGGTGGTGGCGCACGACGCCGACAGCGTGACGTGCGAAGTCGTAATTGCGGCCGACTCGCCGTTCGTCGAAAATGGACGCGTCCCCGCCGTGATAGGCATCGAGTACATGGCGCAATGTGTGGCCACCTTCGCCGGTCTGTCCGCGCACGCCGGGGGCAAGCCGCCGCGCATCGGGTTCCTGCTCGGCTGTCGCGAGCTGACCCTGGCCGTCGACGCGTTCCTGGTCGGCGACGCCCTGCTGGTGGAAGCGCGTCGCGCCTGGGGCGACAGCGACCTGGGAAATTTCGTCTGCCGCGTCCAGCGCGGCGGCGAGACGGTGGCGTCGGGAACGCTGAACGTCTATCAGGGCCCACTGCCCGAGGACGTGGCGTGAAGCACCTGGCCCTGGTCACCGGCGCCAGCCGCGGCATCGGCGCCGCCATCGCCCAGGAACTGGCCGCCGCCGGCTGCGCGGTGCTGGTGAATTACCGCACCCAAAAAGCCGAAGCGGAGACGGTCCAGGCCCGCATCGTCGCCGCCGGCGGCACCGCATCACTGTTGCCGTTCGACGTCGCCGATCGCGCCGCCGTCGACGCCGCGCTGACCCCCTTCACCGACGGCGAGCGAACCATCGACATCATCGTCAACAACGCCGGCATCGCGCGCGACAACTCGTTCCCGGTCATGCCGCCTGGCGATTGGGAGCTGGTCACGCGCACCACCCTGGACGGTTTTTTCAACGTCACGCGGCCGCTGGTGATGCCGCTCGTGCGCCGGCGCTGGGGACGGATCATCAACATCTCGTCGATCTCGGGGCAGACGGGTAACCGCGGGCAGGTGAATTATTCGGCGGCCAAGGCCGGATTGATCGGGGCCACGCGGTCGCTGGCGCAAGAGCTGGCCAGGCGCCACGTCACCGTCAACGCCGTGGCGCCCGGTCTCATCGACACCGAGATGCTGAAAGATCTGCCGCGCGACGAAGCGGTGAAGCAAATTCCCATGCGGCGCCTGGGGCAAGCGATCGAGGTGGCCAAGCTGGTGCGATTTTTGGCCAGCGACGATGCGGCATACATCACCGGTCAGGTGATCGGCATAAACGGAGGTCTTCTGTGAGCACTGCGCGTGTGTTCGTCACCGGCATCGGCGTGACGTCGCCCATCGGACACGATCTGGCGACGGTCACGGCGGCGCTGAAAAGTGGACGACATGGCATCGTCACCATGAAGGAGTGGGATCAGATCGCCGGACTGGGCACACGGCTGGCGGCGGTGGCCGACGCGCCGATCAGTCATTACACGCGCAAGCAGGTTCGCACCATGGGCCGCGTCGCCATCCTGGCCACCTACGCCACCGAGCAGGCGGTGAAGGACGCCGGATTGGCGCCCGAGATCGTGCAATCCGACGCGACCGGGCTGGCCTACGGATCGACGCACGGCTCGTCGGCGTCGACGGAAGAATTTTGCCGCAAGGTCTTCGAGCGCCGCGGCTTCCAGGGCATCGCCGCCAGCACGTATTTGAAGTTCATGAGCAACACCACCACGGTGAACCTGGCCCAGTACTTCGGCATCCGCGGGCGCGTGCTGTCGACCTGTTCGGCGTGCACCAGCGGCAGCCACGCCATCGGCCAAGGGTACGAGACCATCAAGCACGGCTATCACGAGGTCATGTTGTGCGGCGGCGCCGAGGAGATGCACTTTTCGCACGCCGGCATCTTCGACATCCTTTACGCCACGTCCACCCTGTACAACCACCGCCCCGACGCCAGCCCGCGCCCGTTCGACGCCGCTCGCGACGGGCTGGTGGTGGGCGAAGGGGCCGGCACGCTGGTGCTCGAAAGCGAGGCGCACGCTCGACGGCGCGGCGCCCGCGTCTACGGCGAGGTGATCGGCTTTGGCGCCAGCTGCGACGGTGAACACGTCACCATGCCGTCCATTGACGGGATGGCCTCGGCGATGCGCAAGTCGCTGGCCGACGCCGGCGTCGGGCCCGGCGAGATCGACTACATCAACGCGCACGGCACCGGCACCGAAGCCGGCGACATCGCCGAGAGCCACGCCACGCTGAAGGTGCTGGGACCTGACGTCCCGCTGAGTTCAACCAAGGGCCACACCGGCCACACGCTGGGCGCGTGCGGCGCGCTGGAGTCGGCCTTCTGCTTGTCGCTGATGCACGAAAAATTCGTCCCGCCCACCCGCAATCTGGAAGCCGTCGACCCGCGCTGCGCGCCGCTGAACTTCGTACGCGGCGAGGCGCAGGCCAAAGCCAAGATGGATGTCGTCATGAACAACAACTTTGCCTTTGGTGGCATCAACACGTCGCTGATCTTCCGGAAGATGACCTGAGGCATGAGCATGGACAGCAGCGACGGTGACGCGGTCGACGTCACGGACGTTCTGATCATCGGCGGCGGGCCGGCCGGATCGACGGCGGCCAACTTGCTGGCCCAGGCCGGGCACCGCGTGCGCCTGCTGGAAAAAGAGGTCTTCCCGCGCTTTCACATCGGCGAATCGCTGCTGCCCATCGACCTGCCGATTTTTGCCCGGCTGGGCGTGTCGCTGCCCTTCGACCAGTTCATCCGCAAGGACGGCGCCGACTTCATCGACGAGGAGACCGGCCAGGCGGTGACCTTCACCTTCGCCGAGGGCCTGGAAGGCACGCCGAAGAGCGCGTACCAGGTGGAACGTTCGCGCTTTGATCACCAGTTGCTCCTGGGCGCCGAACGCCGCGGCGCCGAGGTTCGCCAGGGCGTGGCGGTGGCCGGCATCGAAACCGACGCCGCCGGGGCGCGGGTGCAGACCCGCGATGGCGCCGTCCACCACGCCCGTTATGTCATCGACGCCACCGGGCAGGACGCGCTGCTGGCGCGCACCAACCGCACCGTGCAGCCGCTGAAGGGCTTCGGCATCGCGGCGGTGTTCCGCCACTACGACGGCCTCGCCCCGGCCATCGCCGACGAGCTGTACGCCAGCGGCAACATCAAGGTGCTGCTGGTGCCGATGGGCTGGATGTGGCTGATCCCGCTGGCCGGCCGGCGCTTGAGCGTCGGCATCGTCAGCCAGCAGCCCGGCCTTTCGCCCAAGCTTCTGGCCGACGCCACCGCGCGCTCGCCGCTGATTGAGCGGTTGATCGCCGGCGCCACCACCAGCGAGCCGCGCATGATTCGCAACTTCAGCTACCGCAACCGCCGCGCCTACGGCGTGCGCTGGGGCTGCATCGGCGATGCCTCGTGCTTTCTGGATCCGGTGTTCTCGTCGGGCGTGTCGCTGGCCATGCTCGGGGCCGAGTTCTTGACCGATCGCTTGAGCCCGGCCCTGCGCGACGGGCGCGAGGCCGACGAGACCTTGCTGGCCGAACATTCAAAGCACATGGAGATCGGTTACCGCAGCTTCGCCGCATTGATTCACCGCTTTTACAACCACGAGATGGTGCGGCGGCTGTTTTTCATCGACACCCGCGGCGAAGAACTTCGCTCGGGCATCACCAGCGTGCTGGCCGGTGATCTGTGGCGCAAAGAGAACCCATTTCAACAAACGCTGTTGCGATCAGCCGGGCACGAGGCCTGGTCAGACTGACGGCCGCCACAAGGACGCTTCGCCTGAAGACCATCACATCACATCCGTTGTGGCAGCTCAGTCTCCTGCGCCTGCGCGAGATCGCGCGCGAGCCGGGCACGCTGTTCTGGGTCTTCGGTTTTCCCGTGCTGCTGGCCGCCGCGCTGGGCGTGGCGTTCAGCAACCAGAGCAAGCAGCCGGTGGTGGTCGGCGTGCTGGAGACGTCGCCGCCGACGGTGGACCATGCCCTGACCGCGGCCGGGATCGACGTGCAGCGGCTGTCGGAATCCGCGGCGCGCGACAAGCTTCGCAACGGCCAGGTGCAGCTGGTCGTCGGCCAACCGCCGGCGACGGACGGCAAGAACCCGGGCGGCGCGCTGGACTATCGGTTCGATCCGATGCGCCCCGAGGCGCGCCTGGCCCGCGCCGTCGTCGACCAGGCCTTGCAGCGGGCCGCCGGCCGCGCCGATCCGCTGGGCGTCACCGAACACCTGGTGCAAGAGCCTGGCTCTCGCTACATCGACTTTCTGGTCCCCGGCCTCATCGGCATGAACGTGATGTCCGGGTCGATGTGGGGCCTCGGCTGGGTGATCGTCAACATGCGCGTGCGCAAGGTGCTCAAGCGCCTGCTGGCCACGCCGATGCGGCGCTGGCAGCTTTTGTTCTCGCAGGTGACGGCGCGCCTGCTGGTGATTCCGTTCGAGGTGGGCGCGCTGGTCATTTTCGCGCGATTCATCTTTCACGTGCAGATGAACGGCTCGTGGCCGGCGTTCTGCACGGTGGTGCTGGCCGGCGCGCTGTCGTTCAGCGGCCTGGCCATTCTCGTTTCCAGCCGGGCGCAGAATCCCGAGACGGTCACCGGCCTCATGAACCTGGTGATGCTGCCGATGTTCATGCTGTCCGGTATTTTTTTCTCGTCGACGCGCTTTCCGCAGGCGCTGCGGCCGCTGGTGGCGCTGCTGCCGCTGACCGCGCTGAACGATGCCCTGCGCGCGGTGATGACCGACGGCGCGTCGCTGGCCGCGCTGGGCGCGCCGATGCTGGTGCTGGCCGGGTGGGGCCTGGTGGGCTGGCTGGCCGGACTGCGCGTCTTTCGGTGGGCCTGATCACACCGACGGCGCGCAATCGTCTTTACCAAATTGTTCGGGCCCGCTACCTTGCCGGCCGGTGACCCGATGAAAAAAATCTCCCTTGGTTTGCTTCTGTCGACCAGCGCCCTGGCACAACTTCTCGCCGCGGCGGCCCACGCGCAGACGGCGCCGGCGCCCGTACCGGCCGCCGCGCCCACGCCAGCACCTGAACCGGCAACGCCGTCCCCCGCCTATCCACCGCCGCCCGGATATGCGCTGCCACCGGGATCCCCGCCGCCCGCGTACGGCACCTATCCCGGTGGCCCACCGCCAGTCATCTATTCCAACGTGCCCGCTGTGGCGCCTGGCAACGGACCGGTGCTGCGTCTTTTCGCCGACAATCCGCGGGCGCGCATTCAACAGTTAAGCTTGAGCTGGCGCGACGTCTGCACCATGCCGTGCGGAACGACGGTCGATCCCACCGCGCTTTACCGCGTGGGCGGAGGCACCATCAACCCGTCCGAGCCATTCCACCTGCCCCGCCCGAACGGCGACGTGGTGGTGAAGGCCGCCACCGGATCAAAGGTGAAGAAGTGGGTGGGCTTCGGCCTGGGCATGGGTGGCATCGCGGCGGCGGCAGCGGGCGGACTTTTCCTGGCCGCCGGCAACAAGACCACCACCGACGAGTTCGGTAACACCACGGTCAGCGACATCTACAAGACCGAAGGTTACGTCTACCTCATCACCGGCGCGATCTTGATGCTGGTCGGTTTCCCGATGTTCGCCTCGCAGTCCACCTCGGTCGAGGTTCACTAGGCGCGGCACGGTCAGGGGTGGGCCGGGGCCGGCGGCGCCGGCGGCCCGCCGTAAAAACCTTGTAAATAGGTGAGGCCGGCCGGCGTCTGCAACGGGCAGACCGAAAACAAGAGCCGGCTGCCCGGCCCCAGGCGATACGGCTGCTCCGTGGCCGTGACCGCCACGCCGGCCAGGTCAAGCTGGCTGTCGTCGAGCTCCAGCGCCACCGCCCCCCTCACCTGACCGCCGGTCATCATCAATTCGGACGCCTGCGCCACCACGCCGCCGCTGACCACGGCGTGCACCGCGCGGGCGCTGCTCCGGCGCAGCACCAGCTTGTCCGCGCGCACGTCCTCCAAGGTGACCCGGGCGCAGTCTTCCAGGACGATCGTGCCGTAAAGCCCCGGGCCAAAAAAGACATCGGCCTGCCCGTGGCAGGTGACGTCCCCGCGCGCCGCCAGCGCGGCCGGTGGCGGCGCCGCCAACAGGGGGTTGTCGGGCGCCATGAGGTGACCTTCGATCAAAGCCAGCAACCGCGCCGGCGCCTCTTCCATCGGAACGTGGCCGACGCCGTCCAGCACGGTCAACCGCGCGCGCGGCAAGCGATCGACCAGAAGTTGCCCGGTGCGCAGCGGAGCCACGTTGTCCTCCGCGCCCCAGATCAACGCGGTCGGCGCCTGGATCTTTTCCAGCACCGGCCCGAAGTTTTGCAGCACCAACCCCAGCGCAGCGATGGCCCCCGGATCACCGCGCAGCACTTGCTGGCGCAGCGGCCCGAACTGCATGATGAGCTCGGTGGCGGCGTCCAGCTTGCGGCCCTCGTCCATCACCGCCGCCGCCTTGTCCAGGGCCCACTCGGCCAGCTTGGGGAAAAAGCGCGCCGTGAGATCGGTGGCGCGATGAACCTGGTGCGACAGCAATGCTTCGTGGTTCAAGATGCCGGCGGCGTCGATGACCACCAACCGGCGCACCTGCTGCGGATACATCGACGCGTGCAAAAGCGCGATCGCTCCGCCCATCGAATGCCCCAGCACGTCGACCCGCCCACCGGCATAGCGATCAATCAGCCGGGCCAGCACGGCCGCGTAGCGATCCGGGGTGTATTCAGCGTTGGCCCGCGTCGAGCGCCCGAACCCCGGCAGATCGAACAGCACCACCGTCCGCTGCGCCGCCAGTGTCGGCAGCAGCGGATAAAAATCGCGCACCCCTTTGTCGCCCAGCCCGTGCACCAGAAACAGCGGCGGCGCCGTCGGCGACGGGCGCGACGGCCCGGCGGTCAGCGCGTACATCGTGCCGCCGAAGACCTCGTCGGGAATGAAATGGCCACGCACGTTGGGCAGCCGCGCCACTTCGGGATCCACCGGCCCGGGATGATCGTCCGGCCGCGTGCGCAAGAGCGGCCGCGCCTCGCCGCACCCAATGAGCGCCGCCGCCCACAAAGCCAGCGTCGCTGTGCAGGCCCGTCGCGTCGTCATCGTCGGCGCGAAGCATACCCTTAACGCGCCGGTGACGATCGCGGCGGGGCGCCCGGACAATCGGTGTGCCATACTTGTTGGTCAGTCATGGCCAGACGCTCTGAAGGTAACAAGCGCCGCCGCCGGTCCGACGACGTGGCCGTGATTTGCGGCCGCACGGACGACCAGGAGGGATTCCAGATCCTGCGTCGCCGCGCCAAAGATCAGCCGGTGGAGATGGGCACGCTCCGCCCGCTGCGCGAAGGCAAGAACATCGACGGCGAGGTGATCAGCCTGAAACCGCGCGCCGACTATCCATTCGTCTGCGACGTCAAGGTCGAGCTGGCGAGCCCGCACCCGGAACGGGCCGGCGTCGAAGACGCGCCGAGCGGACCGGCGCAGGTGGCCAGCGAGGATTACCGGCGGGGGTGGGATGCGGTCTGGGGCCGCGCGAGCCGGGCCGAGAAAATGAACTGAAGGCGTGCTTCGTCTATCGCGACTGGCGGGACTGGGATTGCCAGCCTTCTCGTCGCAGGTTGGCTTCTTCGATGGTCCGGTTGCGGTAAACCCCCGGAGGCCAGCGACGGCGGGCGAGACGTAACGACAGCGCCATCCACCTGGTCACCCGTCGCCAAAGTTGCGGGTCCTTGGGATCGGTCCGATCAGGCGCCGGCATCTCGGAGACATCGCGAAACTTTCTAATGGGCATCAGTCGTCTCCCAGCTTGAACTCGCGTCGCAAGCGATCGGCGTCCGCGCGGTCCTGCGGCCGTACCGTGTCCTTCTTCATGCGATACAACATCCGCGGGTCGCCACCGGAACAGCCGTTCCGTCCACATCTGCGCTCTCCGATTCGATGGCTTCAAAATCGAATGCCTCTCCAAGCCGCGCCAGTATGTCGATTGAAAATCCGCCCGCCGGGGGAACGTATTGGATCGCCGGGTATTCGCCCACCAGATCCTCCGCCGATATCTTCTCAATCTCGGGATCGCTGAAAACCGAGCCCAGCGCCGCTTTCAGGCGTTCCACGTTCTGAGGCTGCGGATCGACGACGAGGTCCAGGTCTTCGGTGGCCCTGACCAGACCGTGGAGATTGAGAGCAATCCCCCCCACCACCTTGTAGCGCACCCCCTCGCGCGCGAGGGCGCGAAATAGCTCGGCGATGAGGTCGCGATCCATGGTTCGACTCGATCCTAACAGCGATCCCGGACCGTCGCTCGTTCTCGATAGAATCAACGTTTTCTCCCCATGCGTCGCCGGCAGAAAGCCGTCCAAAGAGCTTTACGACCTCATCGCTGAGCATTCGGGCTGCGGCGACTCGACCGCCGACCTTCCTGACGCAGCTCAATCGTTGGAAGGTTTCAAGAAAGCACCATTACCCTTTAGCCGACAAATCATCCTGCGCCTCGCATTGGCGTTTTTTTGCCTTTGGATCACCATTGTGCCCATCGCCAAGAGCATCGATCGGGAACGGCTCAATATTAGTCCGGGTCAGGGATCGGCTCACATCCGCTTCGCCGGCGAGAAAGTCCCGCGTCTTTCGCTACAACGGAATCGTTACCTGACGGTCAGAGCGCCAGTCCTCACATATTTCTTCGAACGCAGAATATGTCATTGTGTCTATTTCTTCCGTCCCATCGTAGAAGCTCAGCGTTGCAGTCGCGATTCCATCTGCACTGTAGGTCGTGGTCGACTGACGCTCAGCACATCCACCTCCTTTGTTCGTCACCGTGCGAGCGCCGTCATCGTAGATCGCAGTCCAGACTCCATTTGTGCAAAAGCCAAGGGCATCCGTATAGGTCGCAGTCTTGTTTCGCCCAAGCCAATCCCAACTATCGAATCGATAGGTCCAGGGCGAATACTTGATGTCGGATGCGCAAGCAGGCGCCGACACAGTCGCAGTGTCTGACAATTGACGTCCGGTATCGTCAAAGTCGTTTGCGTCTAAAAAATCGACATTGCAGTATGGGTTGTACTGGGTTGCAGCCGAGTATGTGGTGCTCTTCGCGGTCGATTTTCCGATCGGTCGATTCGAAATAACCGCGTCGTGAATCGTGGCCCAGGTCGTCGTTGAATGAGTAACAACGTCTTGTGTGGTTGTCCCGTCAGGATTTTTCGACCCTGGGGTGGTCATCGTGCAACTGACGGTCAACGATGGACCATCGAAATGGCAGGTGCTCGTCGTCACCGACAAGGGCGGCGGCGTCACGGTACTCCCCCCAATGATCTGTTTTGTCGTCGAAAAAGCGGCGGGCAATCTTCGGCATGGCGTCCGATTTGTGTCTCCACAACCGACTGACACTACGCACCACAGAAGAGGGCACAACACAGTCCTATACAACATTCGAACTCTCCATTCGTTTAGTCCAAGCACCGGAAAGGTTCGCCCCACTGAGTTTTATCGCCGCTGCCGACGATGACCGGCAATACGACTGGATGATCCGGCGAGGCGCTTTTGATCCCAAGCGAAAGGCGGGTGTTAGGAATTGACGTTTCGTGACCACACACGATAGGCCGCATTCAGAATACCTGCGCCAATGCCAGCGACCACGCCGACGGCCATAAAAATTCAGACCTTTGAAGATCCGCAACCTCACTATTGGACGCAAACACGCGCGTGCCGTGTTGCACAGATATCTGATGTATCCGGCCTGAGCTTGGGTCTGCAATTCGAGGCAATCGTGCTGCATACGACATTTCTAAATATATTCCTCTCCCCAGTGCCACGAAGAATACCGACGCAAGGATCACTATGATCATCTTGAGAATCAACGTCGATTTCACGGCCGCGGTGCTCGCAGGGGAGTCAAGTACGTATTCGAACCACCAGCTGCAGCCGCCTCCACCAACACCCACTCCCGCAGTAATCCCCCATCCCGCAACAAATCCGTGATCACTCGGACCACTGAATGTCTCCCAAGAGGCAGAGGGGCCAAGACCAGCGCCGCTGCTGGTGTTGTAAAATGCGCCCTTCAGATCGTAGACGGTTGCAGCGTTTGATGATTGGACCTGGAATCCTCCTGATGCCAATGCCCCGACGCCCAATCCACCGCCCGGAGTGTTGTACGTTGCGAGGTTTCCAGAGCCATCAAATGCAATGCCTGTAGAAAAATTGATATTGATCGGTCCCAGTTGAAAATTCAAACCAAGGCCGAGTTCTACTGTCCAAGCAACTTGCACCGGCATTCCATCGGGACCCACTGCCATCCCAGTGCCCGCGGAAAGCGAAAAGTCTCCACGAGCCTGTGCAGCACTTCTGAAACTGTCCGACATATCGGCGTCGAACAATGCCTCGTCGGAACCTATCTGTAGCCCTGTTACCCCGTTCGCCGCAAGCACCGAGTCGACGGTCTCGCCCCCCTCATCCGGGTCCTGTGCCGCAGCCTCCGCGCGCGACATCGGGACGGCCCGCGTGAGCCCTGTGGTCAGGGCGGCCATCGCAGCGCCTTGAAGAGCGCTAACCAAAATGTTCGCACCGAGATCGCGTTGGTGATAGGCGATGCCGGTAATCGCGGCTGACATCGCACCGGAGACGACGCCCTGTATCATGGCGTGAGTCATACCGGTCGTCGCACCGGCTGCGGCGCCTCCAAATCCGGACGCTATGATGCTGATTCCCGTAACGACCAGCGTCTGTTTCAACGATGCGCCTTCGGCGATCATCATGTTCGCGTTGATCGCGGCGATCATCGCCATGGCGGCAACGCAGCCGGCGCCGCTCGAGTAGGCGCACGCGACCGAGCCGACGACAGCCGTTCCGACGGTCAAGACTGTCTTTGCCGCGCGTTCGGGGTTGGAGGTCCACCAGCCGAGGCCATTGGGATCGTCGTAGAACGGGTCGCTGTAGGGGTTGGGGAACGAGTTGAGGAACCCCTTGAAGACGGAGCTGGCAGAGTAGCCGGTCGGATCGGTGCTGCGGAGCGGGTTGTTGAGCACATAGGCGTAACGGTTGTAGCTCTGCAACTCGGCGACGAACTGGACGTTCGGGTCGGGTGACAGGAAACGACCGAGCTCAGGGTCGTAGATGCGGCCGTTCATGTTCACCAGGCCGACACCCGGGATGACTTCGTGGCCAGTGAACTCGCGGTGGCCCGGAGGCGGCGAGAGCGCGGCGGCCGCCGGCGGCGCCAGCGTATGCCCGTCGGTGGCGCGACGCGCGCCCCAGGCGTCGTAGCTCAGCGTCGTGGAGTCAGGCGCGTCCGGAGCCGGCGCGGAGACGTGACCGACCTCGTCGCTCCAGGCGATGACCGAACCGAGATGGTCCCCGTGGTAATAGCGCGTGGATACGCTCGCGGTCACGGTCGTATCCGTGGACGTCGTCACCGTACGGAGTGCGAAGGCATTGCCACCGTGGGCCGCGCCGGCGTAGATGAAATGCACGTGCTCGACCGTGCCGGTCGCACTCTTCGTCGTCCGCTCATACAGGCTCTTGCCCGTGGCGCTGAGGCCCGCGTAGACGATTCGCTCGGTCGCGCCGGCGCCATCGGTCGTCCCCTTTTCCTGCACCACGTGCTGGTCGTCCGCGCCATAGACAAAGTCGATTCCGACCGTGTCTTTCGTGACGTAGAGAGCCTTATTGGCCGCGCTGTACGTCGCGGTTCGGCCGTGTCCGCTGGTCATGTTGCCATTCGGGTCGTAGGAGAATGCGTCGCCGACATCGCTCGGGCAAATGGCGTGCGGACCGGCGTTCTGGCACGAGCCGTAGGAATAGGTCTTGCCGCCCTTCGTGGTGAGGTTTCCAATACTGTCGTATCCGTAAGCATCGGAAGCGACATACCCATTGGCCGCGATGGTCGTCTGCGCGTTCGTCAATCGATCGGCAGCGTCATAGGTGAAGGTCTCGGCCGCGGCCGGCCCGTTGAGGGGCTCGTTCCGGGTCCGTGCCCGCAGGTTGCCCGCCTCGTCGTAACCATACGACCGGTCCTGGATCAGCGTCGATCCATCCAGGTAGGCCGTGCTGGTCGCTCCCATCAGCCACCCGGTGACCGGGTTTCGTTGCGAAACGGTCTCGACGCCGTTGCGGGTCGTCTCTTTGACGATTTGCCCAAGAGCGTTGACGGCGGTCGCGCTCCACAAGACGGAGTTATCTGACAGGTCGAAGACGTACTGCAGGCGGTTGGTGGCGGTGTAGTGATAGCCGACCGCGAGTCGATTGCCGGCAACGGGATTTCCGACAACGCCCGGATAGGTGATCGCGCTGGTACGTCCCTGCCTGTCGTAGTCATAGGTCGTGTCGAACGTCTCGCCATCGGTGCACTCCGACACGTTGCTGACGGCGCCGCGATCGTCGTAGCTGAATGATCGCCCGGAGCGGTTTCCATCGGTCTGGCTGGTTCCCGGGATCGCGCACGGCCCCTTCAACCGAGCGTCGGGCCGGCTCACCATCGCCGCCAGCCGGCCAATCCCTTTGCCGGGCGCCGTGTCGTAGACCCACTCGGCCTGAGTGTCGCCTATCGGGCCTTTGCGCAGCACGCGGCCGAGCCGATCGTAGATCATCGTCGTCTTCTGCAGCTTGGCGTCGATCTGGCTGATGAGCTGACCGAAACCGTCGTAGCTGTAGGTCCAGCCACGCATGTCGGGATCATTGACCGACGTCTTCCGGCCGCGCAGGTCGTAGCCAAGCCCGGTGACGTTCCCCGCGTCATCGATGACCGACGTCAAGTTACCGTCGGCGTCGTAGCCGTAACTGATCTTTGCCTGAAGGCTCCCGGGCCCGTAGTCATTGTGGCTGGAGCAAGTCTGCGCCGGACCGTCGTCGCTCCCGTTGTCCATGAGGGTCGTGATGGAGCTGATCTTTCCAACAGGGTTCTTGGTCTCCACCCGAACCTGGATGCGGCCCTTGACCACGCGCTCGGTGCAGATCGAGAAGCCTTGAAAGAATGTGGTGACGACGCTGGCGCCGTCGGGATTGTCGGGGCCGATCGCACCGAGATCCTTCGCCACGTTGTAGAGCCGATTGAGCGAATCGTACAGATATGTCGTGGTGGAGGCCGGGCCCCCGTCGGTGTCGAGGTACGGCGCGGTCTCGGTCACTGCGCGCCCAATCGAGTCATACATAACCACCCCGCTGTGCACGAAGCCGCCAGCGAAGCCGCGCACGAGCGTCTCGCGGGACCGCCCCAGGACGTCTGAGTATGTCCACTTCGCGTCGCCTGTGGTCGACTTGCTTACAGTCATGAATGGACGGGTGGCGATGAGCGCCGGCGGCGAGTGATACGTCCTTGTCCGCGTGACAACGGACTTCTGCGTGCCACAGCGAGCAGAGACGGCGATTGGATTCGAGAATTCATCGTATTTGCGGCAGGTGAAAATGCCGTTCGGGTCCGTCTCCTGGATGAGCGTGCCCGTCGAAGGATTGAAAGCGGAGTACGAGGCGTGGCCCTCGGGGTCGATCGTCCGCACCGGGAAGCGTCCGCGATCATAGCTGAGGCCGGTGGTGATGGTGAACTCTTCGTCGCCGCCGTCCGAGGGCGGCGTGACCGAGAAGTCCTGCGGGTCATAGCTGACGCGGGTGATTCGGAAGCGCGGGGTGTTGGCGTCGAGGGCGTCGGTCGGACCCTCGGCGCCCGGCCTGCTGCAGTCGTTGTAATCAGAGGCGCATTCGGTGGTTTTGACCACATGGCCGAATCGATCGTAGACGAAAGCCGTGTGGGTCTCGAGGACGTCGGGCCGATCCGGATCCGATGCGGGGTCGCTGCCCGCCCCGGGCTCGACGATGGTCTCCTTGAGCCCGAGCGTGTCCTGCATGGGCTCGCCGTCCCGCGGTCGAAACGCGCCGACGGCGCCGTAGACAAAATCGGTCGTGTGCGTGATCGACGGGGCATTGTCGGCGCTCGAGGTGGTGACTGTGTGAGTAATCTTGCCTCGTTGTTGCTCGAAGCTGCTGGGCAGGCCGGGTTCTTGGCCAAAGGCGTCAGATCCGGGCCCAACGTCGGTCGCGCGGGCGGCACGCTGCCAGGCGCCGCCCAGACCTGCAGCTCGGCCACCGAGATGAACTGGCTGCTGCCGCCGGGTGGTCCTTCGATGCGAATGGCGTCGCCGGCGATGGGCGCGAAATCCAGCTGATAGGTATCAAAGCCAACTCCGTCGTTCGGTCGATACGGCGGCGTCGAGACCAAACTCGTTACATTTGCCCAACCATCGTCAAGGTGAACTTGAACGTTCAGGTTCGTGAACCAGCCGCCATCGCCAGGATTGATGCCCTCTTGGAACAGAACCCGGCTGAAGGTGACCTTGCCGGTAAATTCGTAGCCAATCCAGTCGTCGCTCTTGTCTGAGTTGCCGGCGTTGTTGAAGGTGTCGTACTGCAAAGCCGCGTCCGTCGAGCCGACGGGAGGTTTCACGCCGTCCCGGATCGTCTCCAGATCGCACGAGCCACCGCCCGTCGGGTGGCCAACCTTGGCGATGATATCTCCGAGTTGGGTTAACTCGGCACCGAGGCCCGCGGTGACGGCGGCCTGCGTGACGCCATAGTTGTTCGCAGCCGGTGGCTTGCTCCCGCCGCCGCAACTCGCGACCACAAGGGCGACCACAGGAAGAAACAATTGCGCAACAATGAACGGACGCGCGATGGACCGGTTTGTCATTTAAGAAAACTCCGACAGTGGTTCTCGCCGCTACGACGAATCGGTTGCGCGCGAGCAGAACGCGGACCAGCTTTCCGCCTGGTAGCACAGTCGGTTACTCGCAAAAAAGTAAATTCGTCGCAAATTCGACCGGCGCAGAGCGTGAATGGCGGCGGCGCAAAATTGCCGCGATGAAAATGTGTTCATTGCTACGGCAACAACAGCCTGAACTTTCCTGGCGTGCTGGCCGTCACGTTTAGACCGGCGAATTTGAGCCGCGCCCGAGAATCGGCAAAGCTGCGGCGTCTATGGTCACGATAAATGGGTCGCCGAAGCGGTCGCTGATGGTCGCGATCGCGGTGGCGGTGTCTCTGCCGGCGGTCGCGCGGGCAGCCAGCGAAGGCGAGCGCGCCGACGCTGCGCTGTCCGCGGCGGCCACAAATCGGATCCTCGGCAAGGTGTTGCCGGTGGCGTACGACCTGGCGGCCGCCGCGACCAGCAACCCGGCGCCGACCACGCCGTCCCCGGACGCAGGCCCGGCGGCTCCGGCGTCGGTGACGGTCTGGCTGGTCGACGCGCGCTATTGCGGCGTCGCGGAGGGCGGGCGCGGGCGGATGGTCGGGGTGGTCCGGTCGACCGAGGCGCGGCTGGCGTCTTCGGCGCTCGATGGCGCGGCGACGTGCGCGGCGAAGCTGGACGATCTTTTGAAACGCGACGCGATCGCGGCGGCCGGCGACGCGGCGGTGGTCAGTCTACTGCTGGCGCCGTCCGAGCAGGGCGGCTTGCGGATATCCATCGGGGCGCTTGCCGCCGGACCGGGCGTGGCGCCCGTGGTGGCAGCGGCGCTGGCGCACGCGCGCACGACCAACGAAACCATTCGCGTCATCGACACCACGGCGCGCGTGCTGACCTTCCCGGGGCTGCCACCGCAGGCCTACGACGTGGCGATTCGCTTTCTCAAAGGTGACGAAGGGGTGGCGTTGCGGCTGATGCCGTCGGCGACGCCGCCTGGGCACGCGCCGCCAACCGCCGCCCCGCCGGAAGCGCTGGCCATTCCCGAGGGCAGCGACGGGGCGCTGCGCGCGAGCTTCGCGCTGGGCAATCGCTTGCTGGCACAGGCCACGCGCGATGGCCCGCTCACCGTGGATGTTCAAGGACAGGCGATCGACGTGACGGCGCTGCGTGCCGACGGCGCCGACCATCGTCTGGCGGTCCGCGGGCGCGCCACGCCGCGCGGCCTGGGCGAATCGGCGCACATCGCCGTTGAGGCCACCGGCGCGGATCTACGCGTGGCAGAGGTGCGCGCGGAGGCCGACAATGAAGACTGCGCGGCTTATTCAATGATGGCGGCCCTGGGCTGCCGGGCGCGCAACACGGCCCGGCAAGCGGCGGCGGCGACGCTGGCGGGTGAATTGACCCGACAGTTTGGCGGTCAGGTGCTGCGCACGCTGGCGCCGATTCCTCCCGCGGCGCTGACGCTGGGCCCCCGTCGTTTACAGGCTAGGCTGCGCGCCACGCGGCTGTCCGCCTCCGGCAGTGGGTTGACCGCGGCGGGGACGATCGAGTTCGACCCGCTCTGAGACTCACGCGCGGTCGACTACAATCGACAGCAGCCATGCGCAAACGCCACGGTTGCAGACCAGTCAACGTGTGCATCGGACTGGCGTTGCTCGCGATGGCCCTCACCGCTGGCGGCTGCGGCGGTGCGAATGAAATGCCTTCGGACGCCGGCAACGGTGGCGCTGCGATCGGTACCGGCGGCACGGGAACCGGCGGCGCCGCGACCGGTGGCGCTGCCGATCGCGATGCTGGCCCGATCGACGAAAGGATCGACATGAAAAGCGGCCCCACAGACGCCGGCCCGGGCGGCGACGATCAGCGCGGCGACGGCGCTAACGACGACGCCACCAACGGCGCTCCGGCCGTGCGCTTCGTCGGGCGTTTCGATCGCAGCGATCCCGCCGGTCCCCGCTTCGCCTGGTCGGGCTCGGGGATGATCGCCCGCTTCTCCGGGACGTCCGTCGGGATCAAATTGAATGGCGCGCAGCAATACACGGTTCTCATCGACGGCGTTCTCAAACCCAAATTGTTGCCCGCCGCCGGCGGCGCGCTGTCACCGATCGCCAGCGGATTGTCCGCCGGTGAACACGTCGTGGAGATTTACCGCCGCACCGAAGCCAACCAGGGTGAAGCGCAGTTCCTGGGTTTCGACTTTGGCGGCGGCACACTGCTGGCGCCGCCGCCCACGCCCACCCGCCGCATCGAAATGATCGGCGATTCGATCACCTGCGCCTACGGCATCGAAGGCGCGAATATGAACTGCACGTACACCGAAGACACGCAGGACCAATACCTGGCCTACGGATCAATCGCCGCCCGCAACGCGGGCGCCGACGTCGTCACGGTGGCGTGGTCAGGCAAGGGCGTGGTCTGCAATTACGGCGACGATCCCACGTCGTGCGTTGATCCGCTGCCCATTTATTACGACCGCACTTTGCCCGAGCGCGCTGACAGTCACTGGGATTTTTCACAGTGGCAGCCGCAAGTGGTGGTGATCAACCTCGGGACCAACGACTTCAGCACGGCGGTTGATCCCACGCCGGCGCAATTCAGCACGGCCTATCAGACCTTCTTGCAGCACATTCGCAGCAAGTACCCGACGGCGCTGATTCTCTGCACGGTGGCGCCATTGCTCGGCGGCAGCGATCTGACCACCGCGCGGGCGGCCATCGACGCGGCGGTGGCCGCTACCGGTGATGCCAACATCAAATCGTTCACCATGGACCCGACTGATCCCGCCGACGGTTATGGCTGCGATTATCACCCCAGCGTCAAGACGCACCAGAAAATGGCGGCGGTGCTGACGGCCAAGCTGAAGACCGAGCTCGGTTGGTAGCCGCGACCAGCAAAAGGCCGGCGCGAATCCTGTTCGCGCCGGCCTTTTGCTGGTGCCTCCTGTTTCAGTTCTTGCGCTCGCCGCTGTCTGACTTGTTGTTGTGGTCGCCGTCGTCGGCCTTGGCGGTGCGCACCACCGACTGCACGCCTTTCAGCCGGGCCAGGCTGTCCTGGGCGTGGTCACTCTGCATTTCGGCCGCCTTGCCGTAGG
Organism: Polyangia bacterium; assembly: GCA_036268875.1. Lineage (GTDB taxonomy): Bacteria > Myxococcota_A > Polyangia > Fen-1088 > Fen-1088 > DATKEU01. The sequence goes on from DATATI010000020.1 coordinate 129,025, forward strand.
CGTTGCGGGCATCGTCCAGGCGATCAAGCTGCTCGTACGCCATCCCCAGGTTGTTCCACATATAGCTCTCCACCGGCTCCAGCTCGACCGCCTGCTCCAGCTCGTCGATCGCTTCGGCCGGGCGCTGGTCGTAGATCAGCGCCAGACCAAGGTTGTTGTGCGCGTACGAATTGTTCGGGTTCAGGTCGACGGCTTTCTCGAACGCCTCCAGGGCCGCCTTGCGATGGCCGACCTGCAGCTCGGCGCGGCCCAGCGTGTTCCAGGCGCCCGACTTTTGCGGCTGCTTGCTCACGGCGAGCTTCGCCTGCTTCAACGCTTCTTCGAAATCGCCGGTGGCCAGAAGCTTTCGCGCGAGTTCCAGCGGATCGCTGGGCAGCGGTTCTTGGGTTTCTTTCTTCGGCGGCGTGACGTCCGTCTTGGCCACCTCCGTCGGCGGTGGCAGCTTCGGCGTCGGCGGCGGTGTCGCTACCAGCGCCTCCGGCGGCTGCGGCGTCGGCGCCTCGGTCTTGACCGTCGGCTTGGCCTTGGTCACCGGCGGCGACAGATCGTCGCAGCCCCCCGCGCTGACGCCCAGGGCGCCCAACAACAACAGCGAAACCAAACCCCCTCGGACCTTCGATGAGTTGCACATGTTCGTATCGGCTCCTTTCGCCGAGACGAAATTGCAGCCGCCGTGCCACCGGCCGGGAGCCGATGGCGCGGCGGATCGAACGCGCCAAGCGGGTCAGCGATTCAAAACGTAGAATTCGCCTCTACGTTTTGTGGCTCGCCGTTCAGAACGCCTATCCGTTCGCCTTGGCGAAGTCCTTCATCGTCTCGGCCAGCAGCTGGCAGCCTTGCGCCGGCATGGCGTTGTAGATCGAAGCGCGGATGCCGCCCACGGTGCGATAGCCTTTCAATGCCACCAGGCCCTTGCCGGTTGCTTGCTTCAAGAACGTCTCGGTGAGCTCCTCGCTGGGCAGGCGGAAGGTGACGTTCATGTGGCTGCGCACCGCCTTGTCGGCGACGGTGCCGGTGTAAAAGCCGCCCGAGCCGTCGATGGCGTCATAGATGACCTTCGCCTTGGCGTCGTTCGTCTTCTCCAGCGCGCCCAGGCCGCCCTGGCGATCCATCCAGCGGAACGTCTCCAGCAGCATGTACACGCCGAAGGTGGGCGGCGTGTTCAGGCAGCTCTTCGCTTCGGCGTGGGCCTTGAAGTTGAAGATCTTGGGCACGCTCTTGGGGATGCGGTCGTAGAGATCCTTGCGGACGATCACCAGCACGGTTCCCGACGCGCCCAGGTTCTTCTGCGCGCCGGCGTAGACCAGCGCGGTGCGGGCGATGGGGTGCGGGCGCGACATCATCTCGCTGCTGGAATCCACCACCAGCGTCGGGTGCGTCGGCCACTCCGGCAGGCGATGGCCGTGCACGGTCTCGTTCGAGCAGACGTGCAGGTACGCGGCGCCCGGATCGGCCGTCCAGCCGGTGGGCGGGCGATCGAACGATGTCGCTTCGCTGCTGGCGATCACCCGCAGCTTGTCGCCGGCGATCGGCCTGGCCATGTCGACGGCTTTCTTCGCCCATTCGCCGCCCACGACGTAGTCGGCCGGCCCGTTCAAGAAATTCATCGGAATGGTGGCGAACAACTGGGTCGCCCCGCCCTGAAGAAACAGGATGTCGTGCGTGTCGGGAACCGCCAGCAGCTTTTTCACCAAGCCCAGCGCCTCGTCGAGAACGCCGTCGAATTCCTTGCCGCGGTGGCTGCACTCGGCGATGCCGAAACCTTTGCCTTGATAATCGACCAGAGCGCGCGCCGAGGCTTCCAGCACCTCAAGCGGCAACATGGCGGGACCGGCGGAGAAGTTGAACACGCGTTTTGTCATGATGGTGGAAGGATATTCGATCAGCGCCGGCCGCAAGCCAACTGGTAATTGGTGGCGGTATAAGGAGGAGATGTCGCTGTTCGCTCCATTGCCGTTTTCGTTCAGGCTTCGCCCTCTGGTCGTGGCGGCGCTGGCCGCGTCGACTATTTCGGTCGGGCCTGCGCAGGCCGCGCCGGTTCCGCCGCCCGACGTGGCCGCCCCGCCCGCGACCGCCATCCGAACGCCGTCGGGCCTGGCGATGACCATCATCGACGCCGGCAGCGGAAAAAAACACCCGCACCCGAACGACTGCGTGAAGGTTCGCTATGTCGCCTGGACCCGCCAGGGCCAGGTGGCCGGCAGCGGCAGCGACGACGGCTCCCCCGCCTTGCAGTGCATGCACCAGATGTCGCCGGGGATCGCCGAGGCGATCGCGGCCATGGTGGTGGGCCAGCATCGCCGGGTGTGGATCCCGGAGGCGCTGGCTTTTCCCCCCAACCCGAAGGACGATCCGCCGGCGCGCAAGGCGGACCTCACGTACGACCTCACGCTGGACGAGATCATCGCTGCTCCGCCCACGCCGCGCGCATTGAAGGCGCCGCCCGCGCGGGCGCGAAGACTTCCTTCCGGCGTGGCGATCGAAATCTTCAAGAAAGGGACGGGCCAGGTTCATCCGGCGCGTCCGGCCCACGCGCTGGTGCAGCTGGCCGGGTGGACCGCCGACGGGGTGTTGTTCGAATCGACGGCCATGACCGGCCATGCCGCCAGCTATGGCCTGGACGAGCTGATCCCCGGGCTGGCCCAGGCGCTGCCGTTGCTGGTGGTCGGCGATCGAGCGCGGCTGTGGATCCCGGCGGCATTGGCCTACGGCGACAAGTCGCGCCACGGCCAACCCGCCGGCAACCTGATCTACGAGATCGAGCTGCTGCGTCTGGAGTAGACGACGCGGACGCCGCCGACGTGCCCGATCATTGCCACCTGAAGCTGTTCAGGTTCAGCCCGCCGGTGTCGAAGAAGACCCGCAGCCGATGGCTGCCGGCGGTCAGGTTGACGTTGGGCAGAGTGGCATTGATCCAGGTCTGCCAGCCGCCGGTGTTGGCAATGCTGACCGATCCGCCCACGCGCGCGCCGTCAACCTCCAGGTGCAGATTGCCACCACCCACCATCGACGCCACCCGGAACGAAGCGGTGTGGGTCGCCGCCGTGGTGACGTTCACCGAGTACATCAACCATTCGCCGGTATCGATCCAGCCGACATTGGAGCCGCCGCCGGTATCAGTGGTGTTCTCCAGATCGACGCCCGGGCTGCCGGCGACGCGGTTGGTGACCGGACCCATGTCGACGTTGTCGGTGTCGTGATAGGCGACGCCCTCTCCGCCCTCGTCGAAATTTTCCGCCTGTACCGTGCCAGGCAGCGAGGCGGGCGTGCCGGCGAAGGGTGTGCTGCCACTGGTGCCACCGGTTCCGCCGCCGCTGCCGCCGGTTCCACCGCCGCCATTGGTCGACTGGAACGTGAAGCTGTTCAGGTTGAAGGCGACGTTGTTAGAGGCGAGGCTGATGATGAACACGCGCAGCACGTGCTGACCGCCGGGCAACGAGATTCCGTTCCTGGTCACCGTGGTCCAGGTCGTCCAGGAGCCCGTGTTGGAAACCGTGATCGGCCCGGTGACGTCCGTGCCGTCGACCTCGACCCGGAAGGTGCCGCCACCGCCCGACGACGCCACGCGCGCCGACAAGTTGAACATGCCGCCGCCAGCGGGCGCGATGTTCGCGGTGTACTTCAACCACTCGCCGGCGTTGATCCAGCCGACGTCGAAGGCACCTTCGTTCGGCGACGCCTGCACGTCGACACCTTCGTTCGGGCGGAAGGCGCCACCCTGGTTGGTTGGGTCGGCGTCATGGTAGGCCACGCCCTCGCCGCCGTTGTCGAAGTCCTCGGCTTCGATGGTGCCCGGAATGTTCAAGGTGGTGAACGGCGTCGACGGTGCCTGCGGCGGCAACAAACCGTACACCGACACCATGTTCGAGAACGACGGGACATAGACCTTCCCGTTGGCCACCACCGGCGGGTTGAATTTGGCGAAGGTCTGGGTGTTGTTGGCGGACGTGTTGCTGTCCCACAGCAGCGACAGGTTTTCGGCGTTGTAGGCGCGCAGGATGCCCGGAACAGTGGCGTGGTTGGCGTCGCCGGACAGCGGCGTGGTGGCCCAGAGGATCGCGCTGCCGCCGTTCGAATTGTTCGCCGAGATGGTCATCATGCCACCCGGCATGCCCACCGGCGGCAAGTTGGCGCCGCTGGCAAAGGGCGAGGTTCCGAATTTGCCGGTGGACGGATTGAAGCGAAAACCGCGCAGAAAGTCGTTCTCGCCCCACACATATAAATTGAGACCAGCCGGGCTTTGCCAGGCCACCGGACTGTTGTGAATGTGGTGAGTGGAATTCACGATGGACGTGTTGACCGCCTGGAACCACTGTGGGATCTGCGAATCGGAATTGTTCTCGCCGCCCAGATTGCCGGTCGGCATCAGGTAGATCTTCCCTTCCTTGCTGCCGGTGACGACCGAAGACGTTCCGGGCAACATGATCGGCCCGCACGATCCCAGATCGACGTCGCCGGCGTTCAAGTTCGCCCAGTTGCCCGCGGTGAAGAACGACGATCGCGCCAGCGTGCGGGGAGCCAGCTTCAGCAGCGATTCGCCGAAGTTGTTGCTGCCGTCCCAGGTGCCGTTGCCGGTGGCGACGAACAGGTTGCCGGCCGAATCGAATGCCGGCCCGGCGCCGCCCATCCAGATGCCGGCCTGCGATCCGCTGGGCGTCGCGTTCATCGATCCGACCAGAGACAAACTGGCGGCGTCGAAGCCAGCCACCAGGCCGTGATAGGAACCGTCGTCGCAGAACGAAGACCAGGCCACGTAGACCACGCCGCTGGACAGCGCCAGCGCCGGACGCTGGTTGTTGGTGGTCGAGTTGAAACCCGCAAAGCTGATCGTCTGCGGGCTGTGCCGTTCGGCCCCGGTGGTGATGTCCACCGCGTGCAGCTGCTGGGTGGTGCCTCCGTTGACCGCCCGGGTGACGAAATAGATCGTGTTCGTCGAACTGTCGATCACCGGCGTGCTGACGATGCCGATGTTGCCGATGAAGTCGACGTAGTTGCCGCCGCAAGCGCCTTGCCCGACGTCGTGGTTGTTGGTCGGGCGGCCGCCGTTATTGAAGTTGGTCTTCCACAATGGGTTGCCGGCCTTGTCCGCGTCGAAGGCGTAAACGGTGTTGTTCGCCGTGGCCACCCAGACGACGTTGTGGGTTCCGCCAGCGATGGAGACGTTCGACCCGTAAAGCACGCCGGCCAGCACCTGGTCGTCAACCGACAGCGCGAACAGCTTGCCGAACTGACCGCTGGTCACATTCGACGGGGTCAGCGTGGTCTCAGAGAGGTTGGCGCCGGTCCGCTGATTGTTGTAGTTCCGGGTCAGGACGTTGAACGATCCCAGCGCCGAGGATTGGCCCTGGGAATTGTCGTCAACGACGTCTTCCGATGCACAAGACAGCAGCGGGAGGACGGCACAGACCCCGACAAGCGCCAAGATCGGCCCCGCGGACAGGACAACGGACTTCCTTTGTCGTGTCATATCTCATGGCTTCCTTCTTGTCGCCGGGGGCACGGCAACGGAAGCAACCGTAGCATGGGTCGTTTCGGATGGATCGTACAAATCGCCGGATTTCCCGGAACGTCACAGCGTTTCAGACCGGAGACGCTCGTTGCCAATCGGTGACGGTCTTGACCAGGTGCGAAAAACGCGGCGCGGAAAATCAGGGATTCGCCGGCCCGAAAACTGGTGCGGTCTTTGCGAGAGACAACTCGACATGAATGCCGACCATCAGGGCAAAAGCCCGACCTCGGGAAGCCCAATGCCGGGCCTGCAGGTGGGTGTGCGTGCTTTGGTGTTCGAAGGGTATCTGGACCATGACCGCTTCGCCGAAAGCGGGGCGGTTTCGCGAGGGATCGTGGGACTGCGGGGGGGATTCGGGACGTCAGGTTTGCGTTTGGTTTTGCGCGCTGGGGTTGGTGGTTTGGTGGAGGAAGGTGGCGCGTTGAGCGAACGTTTGCCGGGCGTCCCGGATCGCAGGGGTTTCGTGGCCCTCGCCGGGGTTTCTTTGGAAGGCAGCGACAAAGTGCCCGGCACCGATCTGTTGGCGTCGCTGGGCGACGGTGGTAAGCACGGGCGATGGCTCGCTTCCTTCTGGTCTGCCTGGGCGGCGCGGCGGGAACCGGCGCGCGCTTTCTGATCGGGTCGTGGGCGGTGAAGACCTTCGGGACCGGGTTCCCGTGGGGAACGTTGTTCATCAACGTGCTGGGCTCGTTTCTGATCGTCATCGTCCTCGGCGCCAGCTTGGAGCGAGCGGGGATCTCGCCGAACATGCGGCTGGTGCTGGCCACCGGCGTGATGGGCGGCTTCACCACCTATTCGTCGTTCAACTTTGAAAGCCTGCGCCTGTTTCAGCACGGCTCGCTGGCCCTGGGCCTGACGTACATGGGCGCGACGGTGTTCGGGTGTTTGCTGGCGGGCAGCCTGGGTCTGCTGCTGGCCCGTTGACGCGCGGGTGAAAGGTGAGCGCAGGCGACGCTTCCGACGGGGCCGATCCGCTGGCGACATTCCAGCCGGCCACCCGTCGCTGGTTCGCCCAGACCTTCGGGGCACCCACCGCCGTGCAACGCGCCGGCTGGCCGCCCATCACCGCCGGCGCGCACGCGCTGCTGCTGGCGCCCACCGGCAGCGGCAAGACGCTGGCGGCGTTTCTCGCTTGCCTGGATCGCCTGGGCGCCGCGCCGGCAGGACGGCCGGCGGGCGTGCGCGTGGTCTACGTGTCGCCGCTGAAGGCGCTGGCCTACGACGTTGAACGCAACCTGAACACGCCGCTGCAAGGGATCGCCCGCGTCGCGCACGAGCTGGGCCTGCCGTTCAATCAGCCGCGCGTCGCCGTGCGCACCGGCGACACGCCGCCGGCCGCCCGGCGCGAGATGTTGCGCCGGCCAGCGGAGATTCTGATCACCACGCCCGAGTCGCTGTACCTGATGCTGGGCTCGGCGGCGCGCGAGACGTTGCGTCTGTGCGACACCGTCATCGTCGACGAGATTCATGCCCTGGCGCCCACCAAGCGCGGCGCGCACCTGTCGCTGTCGCTGGAACGCCTCAGCGCCCTGTGCGCCCGCGATCCGCAGCGCATCGGTCTGTCCGCGACCCAGCGCCCGCTGGACGAAGTCGGGCGATTCCTGGGCGGCGATCGCCCGGTCGCGCTGGTCGACAGCGCCGAACCGCCGCGCCTCGATCTGGCCATCGAAGTTCCCGTCGACGACATGGAGGCGGTGCGGGCGGCGACGGCGCGCGCGCACAACGACACTGACCGTGACGGCGCAGCGCAAGGGATCTGGGCGGCCATCCACCCGCGCCTTCTGGAACTGGTGCGCGCCCACCGCAGCACCATCATCTTCACCAACAGCCGCCGCCTGTGCGAACGCCTGGCCCAGAGCCTGAACGATCTTGACGCCGCCACCAACGCCGACAGCGGCCCACTGGTGCTGGCCCATCACGGCAGCGTGGCCCGCGCCCAACGCGAGGAGATCGAGCTTCTGCTCAAGACCGGCGCCTTGCGCGGGCTCGTCGCTACCAGCTCGCTGGAACTGGGCATCGACATGTCCGCCGTTGATCTGGTGATCCAGATCGAATCGCCTGGCACGGCGGCGCGCGGGCTGCAAAGGATCGGGCGCGCTGGCCATCAGGTGGGCGCGCGCAGCACCGGCCGCATTTTTCCCAAGCACCGCGGCGATCTGCTGGAGGCGACGGTGGTGGCCCAGCGAATGGCCGCCGGCGCCGTCGAGCCGATCCGCGTCCCGCGCAACACACTGGACGTGCTGGCCCAGCAGATCGTGGCCATGGTCAGCATGGACGCCTGGCCGCTGGCGGCGCTGGAATCGCTGGTCCGGCGCGCCCACGGATTCTCCGCGCTGTCGCGCGATGGTTTGACGGCGGTGCTGGACATGCTGGCCGGCCGCTATCCATCGGACGCCTTCGCCGATCTGCGCCCGCGCATCGTCTGGGATCGCCAGACCGACATCTTGATCGGGCGGCGCGACGCCCAGATCGTTTCGCTGGTCAACGGCGGCACCATCCCCGATCGCGGCCTTTATGGCGTGCACCTCGGCGAAGGTGGCCCGCGCATCGGCGAGCTGGACGAAGAGATGGTGCACGAATCGCGCGTCGGCGAGATCTTCTTGCTGGGCGCCAGCAGCTGGCGCATCGACGAGATCACCCGCGACCGGGTGATTGTCCAGCCGGCGCCGGGACAGCCGGGGAAGATGCCCTTCTGGCGCGGCGAGGGTCCCGGCCGGCCGCTGGAGATCGGGCGGGCGCTGGGCGAGATGACCCGACGGTTGGGCGAGATGGACCAGGCGGCGGCGACGGCGTGGCTGACCACCGAGCATCCGCTGGAGGCGCGGGCCGCCGGCAATCTGTGGCGCTACGTGCGCGCGCAGCAGGAAGCCACCGGTACTCTGCCCACCGATCGGGCCATCACGGTCGAACGGTTTCGCGACGAGCTGGGCGATTGGCGCGTCTGTTTGCTGTCCCCGTTCGGGGCGCGCGTGCACGCGCCGTGGGCGCTGGCCCTGCAGGCGCGTCTGGCCGCCAGCGCCGGGTTCGAGGTGCAGACGCTGTGGAGCGACGACGGGATCGCCCTGCGTTTCGCCAACGCCGACGACCCGCCGCCGGCCGCCGCCTTCGTCCCCGAGCCGGAAGAAGTCCAGGATCTGCTGCTGGCCGAGCTCAGCCGGTCGACCTTGTTCGCCACTCATTTTCGCGAGAACGCCGCCCGCGCGCTGCTTTTGCCGCGGCGGCGGCCGAACCAGCGCACGCCGCTGTGGACTCAGCGATTGAAGGCGCAAAATCTGATGGCCGCGGCGCTGCGCCACGCCGATTTTCCCATCGTGCTCGAAACCTATCGCGAGTGTCTCAACGATGTGTTCGACGTGCCGGCGCTGGTGGCCCTGCTTTCCGCCGTGCGCCGCCGCGAGGTTCAGGTGGTCGAGTCGGAGACCACCTCGGCCTCGCCGTTCGCGCGTTCGCTGGCCTTCGCCTACGTCGCCGCGTACATGTACGAAGGCGACGCGCCGCTGGCCGAGCGCAAGGCGCAGGCCCTGACCCTGGATCGCAACCTGCTGCGCGATCTGCTGGGCCAGGAAGAACTGGCCGAGTTGCTGGAGCCGGCAGTCATCGACGCGCTTGGCGCCGAGCTGCAAGCGCTGGCCCCCGAGCGCCGCGCCCACCACGCCGAGGCCGCGCACGATCTTCTGCGCCGCCTCGGCGATCTCAGCGCGGCCGAGCTGGCGGCGCGCGCCACTGAGGATCCGCAGCCCTGGCTGGCGGTTCTGGAAAGCAGCGGCCGCGCGCTGCGGGTGACGGTGGCGGGCGAGGCGCGCTTCATCGCCGCCGAAGACGCCGGCCGCTATCGCGAGGGATTGGGCGTGGCGTTGCCGGCGGATACACCGGCGGCGTTTGCCGCCACCGTCCCGGATGCCTTGCCGGGCCTGGTGGCGCGGTTCGCCCGCACGCACGGGCCCTTCGCCACCGACGACGTGGCGGTCCGCTTCGGCATCAGCGCCGCCAGCGCGGCGAGCATCGTGCGCGCCCAGGCGGCCAGTGGGCAATTGGCCCAAGGTCCGTTCCGCGTTGATCGGCCGGCCGCCTGCTGGTGCGACGCCGAGGTGCTGCGCGCGCTGCGCCGGCGCACGCTGACTCATCTGCGCAGTCAAGTGGCGCCCGTCGGCGGCGAAGGGCTGGCGCGGTTTCTTCCGCGCTGGCACCAGCTGTCATCGTCACCGCCTTCGGGCCCGGCGCGCCTGCGCCAGGCGGTGCAACAACTGGAAGGATTGTTCCTGCCCTTCGCCGATCTCGAAAACGCGATCCTCCCCGCGAGGATCGACGGTTTCACCGGCGCCGCGCTGGACGAGCTGGGCGCGCTCGGCGAAGTGGTGTGGATCGGGCGCGGCGGTTCCAGCAGCAGCGACACGCGCGTGGCCTTGTTTCGCCGCGAGCGGGTCCGCGCTCTTCACAACGCGCCGGCCTTGCCCGACGACGCCCCGGCGCTGGAGCAGGCCATCTGGACCCAGCTCAACGCGCAGGGCGCTTCGTTCTTCGCGCAGCTCCAGCAGGCCTGCGCGGGCGTCACCTCCGACGAGATCCTGGCGGCGCTGTGGCAGCTGGTGTGGGCCGGCCTGGTCACCAACGACACCTTTCAACCGTTGCGCGCCATCGCCGCCGCGCGCCGCTCGAAAAGCGCCCGGCCGGCGGCGCGCCTGACCGTCGCGCAAGCGGCCGGGCGCTGGTCGACGGTGGCGGCGCTGATGCAACCACCGCTGCCCGACACGCAACGCGCGCACGCCCGGGCGCTGGCCCTGCTGGAACGATACGGCGTGGTCAGCCGCGAGGCCGCCATCGCCGAAGCCACGCCCGGCGGCTTCGCGCCGCTGGCCCAGGTGATGCGGGCGATGGAAGAAGCGGGAAAGATCCGCCGCGGTTTCTTCGTCGAAGGCCTCACCGGCGCGCAGTTCGCCCTGCCCGGCGCCGTCGAGCGCCTGCGCGACGCGCGTGACAGCGACGCCGACGACCACGCCACGCTGACCCTGGCCGCCGTCGACCCGGCCAATCCCTACGGCGCGCTTCTGCCCTGGCCGACGATTGTCGGGGCTGGCGTCGGCGGTGGCGCCGACGACGGTGAAGACGCCGCCCCACCGCGCCGCGCGCCCGGCGCCCGCGTGGTGCTGGTGGGCGGCGCTCTGGTCTTCTTCATCGATCGCAGCGGCCGCCACCTGCGCGTGCTCTCCGACGACGACGCCGCCGTCGCGGCGGGTGTGTCGGGCCTGCGCCAGGCGGCCGACCGCCGCCGCCCGCGCCAGCTGCGTGTCGACACCATCAACAGCACCCCGGCCCTGCGCAGCCCGTTCGTGCCGACCTTGCGCGCCGCCGGCTTTCGCCTGGAACCCGGCGCGATCGTGCTCGACCCGCCTTAACGTTCGAACATCTGTTCGACCGGCACCACGCGCACGGCGCCCTTGGCCAGCGGCAGCGGAAATTTTTCGATCAGGCGATCGGTGGCCAGCACGTCGGGCGGCGTCCCGCTGGTGTCATAGGTGATCGGTGTCGGCTGCTTCGACAGCAGCTTGGCCTGCAGGCCGGCGCCGTCCTGCGCGACGATGGCGACGGCCAGATTCGAAACCGACAGGTGCTTGCGGATGGCCCGATCCACGTCGGCCTTTTTCATCTTCGGCAGACGCGCCTGCAGCTCGGCGATCAGATCCTTGCCGTAGATGGCGGCGTCGATGGCATAGCCCAGGCGCCGCGACACGTCCTGCGTCCACAGGTTGGCATAGTTGGTCAGGAAGACCTTGGTGGCCTGGAACGCCGCCTCTGGAATGCCGTCGTGGATCAGTCGGTCGGTCTCGAACAGCGCCGCCCGCAGGGCGAACAGCGCGTTCTGCGGCGGCACCGGCCGCAACCACAATTCGAAGTGCTGTTGCCGGCGCGGAATATTCGGCAGGGGAAACGTCGACCAGCCGTCCTGGATGAAATTTTCCACATAGGCATAGTCGCCATAGTTGAGACCGCGGTTGCCGCGCAGCTCGTTCATCAGGACGCCGCTGAAGGTCCGGTGCTCACCCAGGTAAGAACGGGCCACGAAAAGCGGGTAGAAATCCGCGTCGTGGCGGGTGATGGAGATGGCGTGTCCGATGGAGATGGCGTCGGCGCGGGCGTCTTTCTCGACGATCAAGACCTGCGTCCCGCGCAACACGGGCGGCTTGGGCAGCGCCGGCAAGGGCGGGCTCTTGCTGGGCAGCGCGGCGAAGCGGCCAGCGAACGCCTCGGCGAATCCGTCTGGATAGCCGCCGGCCACGCCGACGATCATCCGGTCCTGGGCAAAGTGACGGGCGAAAAATTGCCGAACATCGTCAAGGCTGATGGCCCGCAGCCCGGCCACCGTTCCCTCCGACGGATAGCCATACGGATGGCCCTGGTAAAGCACCGACGCCATCGCCTGCTTGCCCAGCTCTTCGTCGGCGTTGCCGCGCAGACTTTTGGTGATGGCATCGACGGCGTCCTGTCGGTTGCGGGTGAAATCGTCGGCGGCGAAACGCGGCGTGAGGATCTGCTGGGCCAGCAACTCGGCGAAGGCGGCCAGGTTGTCGCGGTGAACCATCCCTTCGAAGACCACCGATTCTTTATCGGCATAGACGCCGATCTGCGCCGCCATCGGGTAAAGGGCGTCCAGCACTTCGGCGTAGGTTCGCGCGCGGGTGCCGCCGTGGCCGACCATCTCGGCGGTCAGGGCGGCCAGACCTTCCTTGCCCTTCGGATCGTCGACGGCGCCGACGCGAAAGACGATCCGGATGGCCACCAGCGGGTTGTCCGGCGAACGCACGAACACCGTCTTCGGCGCGCTGGCCGCCCGGACGCGGCCGGCGGCCGCCGCCAGCAACAAGAACGAAAGCACCATCAGCGCCCTCCCCCGGCGATTCATTTGACCGCCGTCAACGTCACCACCGTGCGGTTGGTGGCGGTGAAATAGGTCTGGGCCACGCGCTTGACGTCGGCGCTGGTCACCCGGTCGTAAAGCGCGAAGTAGTCGTTGATGGAGGCGATCGATCCGGTGAGGGCGATGAACGACGCCGCCACGTCGGCCGCGCGATCCGCCGTCGACAGCCGCGCGGCGAAGGCGTACTTCACGTGCGAGAGGACCTCGGCCAGCGTCTTGTCGTCGACGCCCTGGCGGCCGATGCGGGCCACTTCGTCATGGATGGCCGTCTCGACGCGGGCGATGTCCTCCGGTTTCTTGATCCGCGCCACCACGGTGAACAGATTCGGATCGACGTGCGGATCAGCCGCGCCCGACAGTGTCTCGACCATCTGGTCGGTGATCACCAGGCGCTTGTAAAGAGGCGCCCGCTCGGCGAACAGCAACTCGGACAGCACGTCCAGCGCCGGCAGATCGACGTTCTTGGTGGAAAAAGCCGGCGTGTGAAAGCCTTCCATCAGCACCGACAGCGTCGGGCCGGTCCACGGCTGCGCGGCCCGCCGTTCTTTGGTCTGCAGCGGTTCGACCGGCACGGCCGGCCGAGGCGGCCCGGATTTCCAGTCGCCGTACTCCTTTTCGATCAGCGGAAAAACCGCCGCCGCGTCGACATCGCCGACCACCAGCACCGTCACGTTGTCCGGCCGGTAATAGCGATCGAAGAACTGCAACGAGTACGCGAACTGATTGGGCATATTCTCGATGTCTTTCAGAAAGCCCATCGTGGTGTGCTTGTACGTGTGCGCGGTGAACGCGTGGTCGTACAGCGTCTCGGTCATCTTCTCCAGCGGGTTGGAGGCGTTCTTGTTGTATTCGCCCAGCACCGCGCGCGCCTCTTTTTCAAAGTCGGGCTGCGAATACTTCAGGTTGCGAAAGCGATCCGCTTCGATCTCGGCGATGGTCGGCAGCGCCGCCTTGCCGGCCAGCGTGTGATAGACGGTCAAATCGTCGGAGGTGTAGGCGTTCGAGTCGGCGCCGATCGAGGTGATGACCTTGTTGTACGCGTCCTGGGAGTACCGTTCGGTCCCGCGGAACATCATGTGTTCGAAGAAGTGGGCAAAACCCGACTTGCCCGGTTCGACCTCGTTGCGGCTGCCGGTGCGCACGATGGTGTAATACGCCACCAGGCCCGGCGAATCGTAGTTCACCACCTCGATGTGCAAGCCGTTCGGCAAGATCTTTTCGTGCACGGCGAAGGGAAACGCCGGTCCGGGCTTGGCCATCGCTGGGGGCGACCATAACGCAGGGCCCGCCAGCGCCACCAGCGCGGCCAGCAGCGAACCGGCGCGATTGAACAGCGTCGTCGAAATCGTCGGCATGCGGTACCATATTCCGGGCGATGGCCAACCACCAGGCGGCGGAGGCGAGCGCGCGATTCAGCATCACCGGCCGCCTGCTGCTGGACGGCCAGCTGCATCGCGGGGCGCTGATCATTGAAGGTCCCACCATCGCGGCGGTGATTCGTGATCCCGAGCTGAACGCCAGCGCGCTGCCGGAACCGGTGTTCGCCGCCAACATCGTCTCGCCGGGCCTGATCGATCTGCAGGTGAACGGCGGCTTCGGTTTTGAAGTGGGCGACGACAGCGAAGCCCTGCGCAGCTTGTCGGCGGCGCTGCCCGCCACCGGCGTCACCGCCTATCTGCCGACGCTGGTGACGCGCGACCAGGCAGCCTATCGCCGCGCCCGCATTGCCTTCGCCGACGCGCGCTGGGCGCCGGGGGCGCGCGCCCTGGGCCTGCACCTCGAGGGCCCCTTCATCTCGACCTCGCGCGCCGGCGCCCACCGTCGCGAGTTTATCGCCGACGCCCACGCGCCCTTCGCCGACGAGCTCACCGACGGCGACGACGTTCGTCTGGTCACCATCGCCCCGGAGCGGCCGGGCGCGCTGGAGTTGATCACCCGGCTGCGCGATCGCGGGATGGTGATCAGCCTGGGCCACACCGAGGCGACGTTCGATCAGTTCGTCGCTGGCATCGACGCCGGCGCCACCATGACCACCCACCTTTACAACGCCATGTCGCTGTTTCATCACCGCGCGCCGGGCGCGGTGGGCGCTGCACTGGCCGACGAGCGCGTGGTCGCCACCCTGATCGCCGACGGCGTGCACGCCCACTTCGCGGCGCTGAACCTGGCCCTGCGCGCCAAGGGTCCCGATCGCCTGGCCCTGGTCACCGACGCGGTGGCCGCCGCCGGCTGCGGGCCCGGCACGTTCTCGCTGGCCGGCGAGACGGTGGTCTCCGACGGCGCGGCGGTGCGCCTGACCGACGGCACGTTGGCCGGTTCGACGCTGACCATGGATCGGGCGGTGCGCACCATGCTGACCTTCACCGGCGCGCAACTGGAAGACGCGCTGACCATGGCCACTGAAACGCCGGCGCGCGCGCTGGGTCTACCAACGCAGGGTCGGCTGCGGGTGGGCGCCGACGCGGATCTGGTCTTGTGGGACAACGCCCTCGAAGTGGCGACCACCTTCGTCGGCGGCGTGGCGGTGTTTCAGCGCGGGTGAGCGAAAGCCAGGCGGCCTCCGCGCCGCTCAATGAATGCGCGGGCCGTGCGGCAGGGCCGCCAGGATCTCCGCTTCGCGCGCGGCGAAGTGCGACAGGCGATCGTCGAAGCTGGCCAGGGAAACCAGCGGCGCCGCCAGCTCGAGAAAGATCTCGGCGTGACGTTCTTCGGCGCCGGCCAGGGCGCGATAGAAATCGGCCAGTTGATCTTCCCCGACGCGTTCGAAGCCCGCCGCCAGGAACCCCAGCCGTTCGTGCGAGCGCGCCTCGATGAACGCCGCCGCCAGCAGCGAATCCAGCAAGCGCGCGGGCTCGGCGCCGCGGATCTCCGCCATCAGGCCGCGAGCGTACTGATTCGGTGTATCGGCGCGCGGCACCCAGCCGCGGGCCCCGATCAGCGCCGCCACCTGCACCACGTGGCTGGTCTCTTCGTGCGCCAGCCGCCCCAGCAACGTCACCGACGGACCGCGGTGCGGATAGCGCCGCACCAGCGACAGGGCGTTTTCGGCCGCTTTGCGCTCGCAGTGCAGATGATCGGACAGAAGCATCAGCAGATCGCCGCTGCTGCGCGCGAACCACGCCGGGTGCGTGCACGACCGCAAGATCGACCGCGGACTTTCGCTGACCATCGGCGGGACTGTGGATCGGCGGAGCCGGCAAATCAACCGGACGGCAGCAGCGCGCGCACCTCGGCGATGGTGTTGGCGTCGGCGGCGGTCTTGTCGTCGCGGTAGCGTTTCAAGCGGGCGAAGCGCAGGGCCACGCCGCCCGGGTACTGAGGGCTCACCTGCACGTCGTTGAAGGCGATCTCCACCACCAACTCGGGGCGCACGTAGACGGCCATCCCGTCACGGCCGATCTCGCGCGACAGAAACGCCTCGGTCTGCCAGCGCAGAATCTGATCGGTCATGCCCTTGAACGTCTTGCCCAGCATCAGAAAGCCGCCGTTTTCGGGATCGCGCGCGCCCAGGTGCAGGTTGCTCAGCCAGCCTTGGCGCCGTCCGCTGCCCCACTCGGCGGCCAGCACCACCAGGTCCAGCGTATGAGCCGACTTGATCTTCAACCATTCCTGCCCGCGGCGGCCCGCGCTGTACAGCGACTGCAGGCCCTTGGCCATCACCCCCTCGTGGCCGTCGGCGATGGCGCGGGCGAAGAAAGCGTCGGCAGCGTCGCCGTCGCCGGTGACCAGGCGCGGAACCAGCAGCGCCCCGTCGGGATCAGCGGCGGCCAGCGCTTGCCAGCGATCGGACAGCGGGCGATCGATCAGCGTGTCGTCGTCGATGCGCAGGACGTCGAAGAACGAAACCGCCAGCGGCAGCTCGGCGCGCAGGCGCGGCACGTCCAGGCGGCGGCCGAACCGGCGCATGGTGGTTTGAAACGGCAGCGGTCGTCCGTTCGACGACAGCGCGATGGCCTCGCCGTCCAGAACCAGCCGGCGCGCCGGCAGGGCGGCGACGCGCTCGACGATCTCCGGCACCGCGACGGTGACGCGGTTCTGCTGGCGGCTGAAGACCTCGACGGTGCCGCCGTCCTTGTGCACCTGCACGCGGGCGCCGTCCAGCTTGTACTCGAAGGCGGCCTGGCCCAGGCGTTCCAGCGCCGCGTCGGCGTCCAGCGCGGTGTCGGCCAGCATCGGTTGCACCGACTGAAACAGCTGCAGCTGAAATTGTCCCAGCGCACCCGCGCCGTTTCCCGGGCCGGCGTGTGCCAGCGCCACCGCCACCGCAGGCAACGTTCCCGCCAGCATCATCGCCCGACGAACCGCCGCCGCCTCGACCGAGAACGCGCGCGCCACGGCGTCGGCGACCACGCCTTCCAGCGCGCCATGGCGGACCTCGCCGATGATGAGACGGAGCACCAAGTCTTGCTCGGCCGCAGTGGCTCGCGACAGCAGCGCGCGCAGCAAACCGGCGCGGCGTTCGACCGAGCCGGCGCCGCTTGTGTCCTTGATGGCGGCGAACGTGCGGTCGACATCGGCGAGCTGCAGCGGTTCGGTGGCGGCGTCGACGTTGGGCGCCGTCGGTGTGGCGCGCAGCTCGTGCAGGACCGCGTAGCCAATCCCCAGTCGTCCCTGCGGCAGCTCGCCGGTCAGGTACGCGACGCCGACGCCCACCAGCCGCGGCGGCAACAGGCGGATCAGGTCGGCCAAAAGCGCGACTTTCTCCAGCCGCGAGCGCGTGGCCGCCACCCGGCGCGACGTCTCGACCAGTTGCGAAAGTTGCACGCCAAGAGTCTGTCAGGCGGCGGACGGCGGCGCGACTTGGACGACGCGCAATTGATCTTCCCGCGCCGCCCGCTCAAGTTACCACCATGGCGAACGACGCGACCGCCCTGCCGCAGACCTGGGATCCGCAGCGCTACGCGGAAAACGCGCGCTTTGTGGCCGAACTGGGGATGCCGGTGGTGGCGCTGCTGGATCCGCAGCCGGGCGAACGCATTCTGGATCTCGGCTGCGGCGACGGCTTTCTGACCGCCAAGCTGAAGGAGATGGGCGCCCGGGTGATCGGCGTCGACGCCAGCGCGGCGCAGATCGCGGCGGCGGTGGCGATGGACCTGGACGCGCGCGTGATCGACGGGCAGGCCCTGCCCTTCGCCGGCGAATTCGACGCCGTCTTCAGCAACGCCGCCTTGCACTGGATGAAGGACGCCGACGCGGTCATCGGCGGGGTGTGGCGCGCGCTGGTCCCGGGCGGTCGCTTTGTCGCCGAGTGCGGCGGCGCCGGCTGCGTGGCAACTATCCGCGCGGCCTTGGGGAGGGCGCTGGGCCGGCGCGGAATCGACGCCGATCGGCACAACCCGTGGCGCTTCGCCTCGGCGGAAGACTATCAAGCCCGGCTGCTCCAAGGCGGCTTCGTCGTCGAGAGCATCGCCCTGTTCGCCCGCCCGACGCCGCTGCCGGGCGAGATGACCGCCTGGCTGCAAACCTTCGCCGAAAGTTTTCTGGACCCGCTGCCGCCGACAGAGCGGCCGGTGTTGCTGGCCGAGGTGCAAGATGATCTGCGGCCCGCGCTGTGCGACCCTGCCGGCCACTGGACCGCCGATTACACGCGGGTTCGTTTTCGCGCCATCAAGTCGGCGACCGCGACGACCTAGGTCAGCGATCTCGATCTCGAACCGAATCACCAAGGAGAGTGCCCGTGCCGGAGTACACGCTGTATGGATTTGCCCAATCGGGACACTGTTACAAGGTGGCGCTGTGTCTGGAGCTGGCGGGCGCCGACTGGAAGCCGCGCTTCGTCGATTACTTCAACGGCGAGACGCACACGCCGGCCTATCGGGCCATCAACGTGATGGGCGAAGCGCCGGTGCTCGACCACGGCGACCTGCGCCTGACCCAGTCGGGCGTCATGCTGGATTATCTGGCCGAGCGCTATCCGCAGCTCGCCGTCGAGAAAATCGCGGGCGGCGATCCGGCGCAGCAGCGCGAGGTCCTGCGCTGGCTGCTGTGGGACAACCACAAGTTGACCAGCTACACGGCCACCTTCCGCTATTTTCGCGTCCTGGCCGCCAAGAGCGAGCCCGCCGTGCTGGCGGAGTTCGGCAAACGGGCGCGCGCGGCGTGGACGGTGCTGGACACGCACCTCGGCGGCCGATCGTTCGTGGTCGGTAACCGGCTATCGATCGTCGACCTGTCGATCTGCGGCTATCTCTTCTTCGAAGACGAGCTGGGCGTCGACTGGAACGACTTCCCGAACCTGCGCGACTGGCTGGGGCGGATCCGGGCGCAGCCGCGCTGGAAGCACCCGTACGATCTGCTGCCCGGGCATCCGCTGCAGGGAAAGAAATAAGAACCTGACCGGCCGGCGCCTACGCGCCCACCAGCTGGCGCAGCACATACTGCAGAATCCCGCCGTGCTGGTAGTAGGCGATCTCCTGTGGCGTATCGATGCGCACCAGCGTCTCCACCTCGACCACGCCGCCGTCAGCGCGCGTGGCCCGCACCTTCAGCGTGCGGCCGCCGGCGAAGTTCGAACTCAAAAGCTGCGGCAACCCGACGGTCTCGTACAGCTCCTCGCCGTTCAGACCCAGGTTCTCCGCGTTTTGCCCGGGTAGAAATTGCAGCGGCACGATGCCCATGCCCACCAGGTTCGATCGGTGGATGCGCTCATAGCTCTCGGCGATCACCACGCGCACGCCCAAAAGCAGCGGTCCCTTCGCCGCCCAGTCGCGCGACGATCCGCTGCCATACTCCTTGCCCGCCAGCACCAGCAGCGGCACCTTCTCGGCAGCGTATTTCTCCGACGCGTCGAAGATCGACATCGCCGCTCCATCGGGCAAGTGCCGGGTGACGCCGCCCTCGGTGCCGGGCGCCAGCAGGTTCTTGAGGCGCACGTTGGCGAACGTCCCCCGCACCATCACTTCGTGGTTCCCGCGCCGCGCGCCGTAGGAATTGAAGTCCTTGGCGTCCACGCCGTGAGCCTGCAGATACTTGCCCGCCGGTCCATCCTTCTTGATCGATCCCGCCGGCGAAATGTGATCGGTGGTGACGCTGTCGCCCAGCAGGGCCAGCACGCGCGCCTTTTTGATGTCGACCACCGGCGACGGCGCCTTCTTCATCCCTTCGAAGTAGGGCGGGTGCTTGATGTACGTCGAGTCGCCTTGCCACACGTACGTCTCGCCCTTGGGCACGTCCAGCTTCTGCCAGCGGTCATCGCCTTCGAAGACCACCCCGTACGATCGGGTGAACATCTCGGGCTTGATCGCCGCCGCCATGGTGCGGTTCACCTCGTCGCTGCTGGGCCAGATGTCGCGCAGAAAAACCGGCTTGCCGGCGCGATCGGTGCCAAGCGGTTCCTTGTCCATGTCGATGTCGATGCGCCCGGCCAGGGCGAACGCCACCACCAGCGGCGGTGACATCAGATAGTTCGCCCGCACCTCCGGGTTGATGCGGCCTTCGAAGTTGCGGTTGCCCGACAGCACCGACGCCACCACCAGATCGCGCTCGTCGATGGCGTGCGACACCGGCGCTGGCAGCGGACCTGAGTTACCGATACAGGTGGTACAGCCGTAACCGACGGTGTGAAAGCGCAGTTGTTCCAGGAACGGCGTCAGCTTGGCTTCGTTCAGATACTCGGTGACCACCTTTGATCCGGGCGCCAGCGACGTCTTCACCCACGGCTTGGTCGCAAGGCCCTTCTCGACGGCTTTTTTCGCCAGCAGAGCCGCCGCCACCATCACCGACGGGTTCGACGTGTTGGTGCAGCTGGTGATCGCCGCGATCACCACCGAACCATTTTTCAGCTCGGGCGCCGACGGAACCGCCGGCGCGCCGGCATCGCCGGCGCCGGCTTTCTTCTTCGGCTTGATCAGCGACGGCAGCGCCTGCTCGAACGACTGGCGCGCCGACGACAGGCGCACCCGATCCTGCGGCCGCTTCGGCCCGGCCACGCTGGGCTCGACGGTGCCGAGATCCAGCTCCATGGTGTCGGTGTACGCGGGCGTCTTGTCGCCGTCGCCGCTGCCGAACAGGCCCTGCTCGCGCATGTACGCGTCCACCAGGGCGACCTGTTCCTCGGGACGCCCGGAGAAACGCAGGTAGCGCAGCGTCTCGGCGTCGACGGGAAAGATCCCGCAGGTGGCGCCGTATTCGGGCGCCATGTTGGCGATGGTCGCCCGATCCGCCAGCGACAGCGCCGCCACGCCGTGGCCAAAGAACTCGACGAATTTCCCGACCACGCCCTTTTTGCGCAGGAGCTCGGTCACCACCAGCACCAGATCGGTCGCGGTGGATCCTTCGCGCAGCTTGCCGTGCAGGCGAAAGCCGATCACCTGCGGAATCAACATGGACATCGGCTGGCCCAGCATGGCGGCCTCGGCTTCGATGCCGCCCACGCCCCAGCCCAGAACGCCCAGGCCATTGACCATGGTGGTGTGCGAGTCGGTGCCGACCAGGGTGTCGGGATAGGCCATCGGCAGTGCGCCAGAAACCGCCGGCGCGGTGAAGACCACGCGAGCCAGATATTCCAGGTTCACCTGATGGACGATGCCGGTATCCGGCGGCACCACCGCAAAGTTGCGAAACGCCGACTGACCCCAGCGCAAAAACGCGTACCGCTCTTTGTTGCGCTGAAATTCAATCGCCGCGTTCAGCGACAGCGCTTGCGCCGTTCCGAACTCGTCCACCTGCACCGAGTGATCGATGACCAGCTCGGCCGGCAAAAGCGGGTTGATCTTGGTGGCGTCGCCGCCCAGCTTCTTCATCGCCTCGCGCATCGCCGCCAGATCGACCACCGCCGGCACACCGGTGAAATCCTGCAGCAGCACCCGGCTGGGCTGAAAGGCGATCTCGTCGGCAGGCTCGTCTTTCGGCTGCCAGTTGGCCAGCGTCTTGATGTCCGCGGCGCGCACGGTCCGGCCATCTTCGGTGCGCAGCAAATTCTCCAGCAGGATGCGCAGCGAGAACGGCAAGCGGTCCGGATCCAAGCCAGCCTTCTTCAACGCCGCCAGGCGGTGAAACTGGTACTCCTTGTTCCCGACCTTGAGCGTGGACAACGTGCCGAAGCTGTTCGCCATGAACAAGGATTCTTAGGGTTAGCAGCCGACGTTGTCGAGCGGATCCGTTCAGCGGCGCGGCCAGCGGAGAAAAACCCGCGCCCGCGTGTGACGCGGGTTCATTTCGCCGACCGGCGGGCTGTCATCTTCGACGATGCTGGCTTCGAAACTGACGATGCGATCCTCGGCCCGTCCGGTGCGTTGCGGATAGGCCAGGATCCAGTCCTGGAAGGCCCCCCAGTACTGCGACGAGAACGGAATGCGCGCCGAGTAGTTGAAGAAAAATGAATCGTTGTCCAGGCGGGCGGGGATGGCGGCGGTGCCGGGGTGGCCATACCGGCCGGCCACTTCACTGTACGGATCGACGTGGCGGCCGTCGGCGGTGACCGCTTCGACCACCACGCTCTCGTCGACCACGGGCGCGTCGGGCGCGAACATGGTCCAGGCCTGGATGAGGCGTGGGTACGCCACCAGCATCCTGACGAAGGTCGGCTGCCAGAAGCGCACGCGCGCCGACAACAGCGGGTTGCCGATGAAAAGCTCGGTCATCAGCACCACCAGCATCAGACCGGCGGCGCCCTCGCGGGCGGCCGTGCGCAGACGACGAAGAAAATCGACCGCCGGTACATTGGACGGCCGCGGCAGCGATGGCTGCGGTGCCGAGCCGCACAGTCCGGCGACCACCGCGGCGATCCGCTGCGCGCCTGCCGACAACCGCCGCCCGAGCACCAAAAGCCGTGGCCGCGCCGCCAGCGCCTGCCAGTCCGCCGCGGTCAATAGAAACGGCGCGTACGCCATCATCACCAGCGAGAACACGCCGACGTTGATGAACAGCTGCAACCCAAGGTGCAGCGACACCATGAACACGATGGCGAGGCGCCGGGTGACGGACTGGCGCAGCGGACTCAAGATCAAAAACGGCAGCGCCGTCTCCATCGCCAGGCTGCTGTAGGTCAGCACCCGCGACAACCCCAGCGTCATGTGCGGCCGCATCCACACGCCGAACGCCGTCACCATCCGATCCTGGTGCAGCACCACGTGAACCGCGGTGCCCTGCCGCCAGGTCGCCCCGCCTTTGTGAAGGGCGTTGAACAGGTACGACACCGCCAGTTGCACCAGCAGCGCCAGCACCGCCACCGACAACACCGGCGTCTCGTCCGCGGGCGCGTCGGGCGCAGCGCGCGCGGCCCGCAGCGCATCGACGGAGAACCGCCGCCCGAGAGGCAGGAACATCGTCCACAGCGCCAGCTCGCTGAGCATCCAGTCGCCACCGTTCTCCACCAGCGTGACCCGCCCGTGCAGGCTCCACACCGCGATCGCCGACAGGAACTGGAAAAGACGCGTGCGCCAGCCGACCAGCAAGGCCGCGTACACGATGCCGCACAGGATGAACCCCAGCGCGGCTTCGTCCTCCCACGAGGCCAGAAAAAACAGGGAGAACATCCACTGCGTGGGCGGCCGCCACAGAAGAACGTGATTGGTCAGCAGGCCGTGGTTGGAATACCAAAGCGTCAGGTCCGGGATCCGGCGCAGCAGATCGACCAGCAGCACCAGCGCCAGCGCGATCCGCCCCGCGGCCAGGCTGCGCGGATCGGCGGTCAGGTAACGGCGGGCCAAGGCCTGGCCGAACGCCGCAGCGCTCACGGTCATGGCGGCGGCGCTCCGTGGTGAAGAAAAATACGCCGGCGAACATTGCCGGCCACGGTCTCGCCGGGGGGTGGACTGTCGTCATCGATCACCCAGGCGTCGAACGAGGCGATTCGATCGCCGGCGCGTCCGGTGCGCTCTGGGTGGCGCAGCACCCATTCGACAAACGCCTGGTGATAGACGACGTGATCCGGAATGCGACGCGCGTATTCGGCGAACAGCGCGCTTTCATCCAGGCGCGCCGGGATAGTGGTCAGCGGCAGCGACGGTTCATCGATGCGGCTGCCGGCGGCGTTGAACGGATCGACGTGGCGCCCGTCGCTGGTCAGGGCATCGACGAACACCATCCGGTCACCGGTCGGCGGCTCCGACGCCCACGCCGTCCAGCGCTGGGACAGGCCGCCGTACCCGATCAGCGTCGCCACCAGCGGCGGGCGCAGGTCGCGCAGCGCCGCGGGCACGGCAGGGTTTTCGGCCAGCGCATCGACGGCCAGGGCCAACAACGTCAGCGCCGCCAGCAGCTCGCGCATCTGCGCTGGCCGCGCGCGCAGCCAGCGCCAGCAGCGACAAAGAAAGAAAGCGCCGCCGCCCGACGACGCCTCCGCTGTTCCGTCAACCGCCGCCGTCGCCACGGAGGACGGCGGCCGGGCCGGCACCCCGCACGCCGCCAGTCCCAGCCAGGTGGAAAGGCGCGTCCGGTTGATCGCCACCCGATCGTAGACCCAGACCGCCACGGTGCGGACCAGCGGCAGCCGCAGGAACAGCGCCAGCGGCCAAAAGCCGGGCAAGGTGCGAAAGATCTCGGCGAAGGCATCTGCCCGCAGCCAGCGCCGGCCCGTCACGGGATCCACCACCAGCACCGTCTTTTCCAGCAGTCCCGGCTCGACCGACAGTCCAGCCGGAAACGCCGCCAGGTCGTCGTTCGACAGGAAACGCAGCCGCCCCAGCGTGTCCAGGCGTCGCAAGAGGCGCACCGAAAAAAAACAGATCCCACAATCACCGTCGAAGATGACGAGACGCGTGCGCTGGCGCCGGCGCGCCCAGGCAGCGGCTTGCTCCCAATCTTGCGCCGACAAAAAGAACGGCAGAAACGCCAGCACCGCGACCGCCCAGTTGCCTTGGTTTAACAGCGCGGCGATCGTCGCCACCCAGGTCACCGTTAGCGCGATGCCCAGCCGGCGCGCCCAGACGCGTCCCACTGGCAGCAGCAGCAACACGGCAATCAACAGCGGCGCCAGCCACACGAAACGACTGAGCGCCGACAACAGCGACGGCGACAGCGCCGCGCGCGCCCACGCACCGACGGCGGTGACCACCCGCGCTTGGTGAAGCAGCCAGTGCAGGGCCGACCCGTCACGCCAGGCTGGCCCCGACCGGTTGGCGAACCAGAAGATCAACATGGCCGCGAACTGCAGCAGAAGGCCCGCCACAGCCAGAGACTGCACGGGCGCGGTGTCCGCCGCCGGCGCGCGCGCCGGATCCAGATCCGCTGCCGAGTGATGGGCGCGCCCGCGCAGGCCGGCCACCACCGCGTCGACGGAGAATCGCCGCGACAGCGGCAAGAACAACGTCCACAAGCACAGCGCGCCCAGCGCCACGCTGCCCTCGCCCTCGATCCAGATGATCCGGTTGTGCAGGCTGACCGTGGCCAGCAGGCTCAAGACCTGGAAAAGCCGGGTGCGAA
The DNA here is from genome assembly GCA_036268875.1 of Polyangia bacterium. Lineage (GTDB taxonomy): Bacteria > Myxococcota_A > Polyangia > Fen-1088 > Fen-1088 > DATKEU01. The sequence continues at coordinate 153,810 of DATATI010000020.1, forward strand.
ATCCGACCGCCAGGGTGACGAAACAAAATCCGCAGACGAAAAAAAGCAGCGCCGCCTCGTGCGGCAGCGACGCCATGAAGAAGATCGAAAACAGCCGGGGAACAATCGGCTGCCAGAGCACGGTGTGATTCGGCAGCAGCCCCTCGTTGGAATAGAAAAGGGTCAGCTGCGGCCCGCGCGACCACAAATCCACCAGCAACGCCAAGCCCAGCGCGATGCGACCCAAACCCAAGCTGCGCGGATCGATGCAAAGCCAGCCGCGCCATCCGGGACGATCGGCGGTCGGGGGGCGCGGCGGCATCGCGACACTTTACCTGGCAGGCGACCCCACGGGTGGCTCAGCGCGCCAGAAAACCCGGAGAAATCGCGGGTCGACGCTGGGTGTCGATGTCGCCCATTGTATTTAGGCATACGACATAGAGCCGATTGTACTCGCCTGTAGGACGGCGGTTGCTACCATTGAAACGGTCGCACGGACGCCAAGGAGGTCTCACGATGTCGCAGTCAGGTTTCGACGGGTCGAACAGCCACAACGTTGCCGAAGCGGGCGCGCCTGAAAACGCCGTCCATGAAGCATCGAAGCTGATCGAACAGGCGCACGCCGAGATCTTGAAGGCGCGCGATCAGGTCCGCGAGACCATCGGCCTCATCGCCGAGCTGACCCGCATCAGCGCGGTGTTCGAATCCGTCGCCGAAGGGTTGGTCGACGCCACGTTCAAAGCGTCGAACGAAACCACCCGCGGCACGGCCCCGCAGAAAGTGCTGCTGGCGTTCGTCGAGGACCTCGGCGATCTGGCCCGGCGCGCGGTGCTGGGCGCAGGCGACGCCCGCCGCGAAGTGAGCCGCCTCAAGACCAGCGTCGGCCCCGCCGCCGGACCGTTGCAATCCGCCGACAGCGCCATTCGCCAGCTGGGCGAGGCCATCAAGCAGCTGGCCGATCGGCCGGGCGGCGCCGTCCCCCAGCGCATCGAGGTCGAGTACGCCACGCCCTCGCGCCCAAGCGGCAAACCGCGACCGCCGACGCCGCTGGAAGAAGCGTTGACCGCCGGCCTGTTCGTTCCGCGCGGCGCGCGCTCCGGCTTCAAGAACTGACCGTCAACGCAAGCGCCGGCCGCAGTCTCCAGCGCCAGCGACCCGATCGTCGTCACCAGATAGGTCCCGTCGGCGGCCACCGCCAGCGCCTGCGCCGGGCGAGCGGCGCACGGCGTGTCGACCAAGCGGCCGTCGACCAGGCGCTGCGGGTGGCCTCGCGCCAGCACATGCACGTCGCCCGACGACGAGACCGCAAAGCGGGTGATGCCGCCGCCGCCGTTGGTCAGCGTCTCGCCGGCGGCGCGCACGTCATTGCGGCGCACAAGGTTGCCGTCAGCGGTCAGCGTCCAGATGACGGTCTGGTTGGCGGCCAGCTGGATGGCGTCCGCCGCCAGGTGATCGAACCACGGGCGATCCCATTCGCCGGGGTATCGTCGAATTTTGCCGCCGGGAACGATGGCCAGCACACCGAACGGCGTGGCGGCGATCCAGCGAACGCTGGCGTGCCCGAGCGCCTCCAGCCACTCCGGACGGTGCGAATCGGCGATGGAGCACCCCGTGCCCAGGCACGTCGCCACGACCATCATCCACAGGCGCCCGCGCGGCATCTCCACGCCCTATGTACCGCAAACGGCGCGCCCGTTGCCATCCCAGTGCGCGGAGGCCCTTGCTTGGCTTCGGCGAGGCCGGTTGATAAGCTCCCCTTCCCCCGGGCCGGATGTCGTTTGACCATCGAATAATGGGCGACCCCGTTGCCGACAATCCGATGCCCGAGCTGCCGCCGTCGACCGAATCACCAATGTCGTCGCCGCCGGCAGAGGAACCGGCTGCGACCGCAACGACGCCAGCCCCAAAGGCCCCGGCCCACGACGGCGTTCCGGCGCTGACCGGCCTGACCCGCAGCCTGGGACTCCTCGGCCTCGAGGGTTGGTCGGTCGGCTTGTTGGCCTGGGGGGCGCGCGCCGCCTGGCGCCTGTCGGCTTACGCGGTGGCCAACGAGATCACCGCCAAGGGGCGCATCGTGCTGCTGGCCGATATGTTCGGCACCGCGTTCGCCGTCTGCTTGCTGGCCGTGGTTTACATGCTGGTGCGGCGGCGGCGCGCCGATGTCCTCGACGTCGTCGACGGCGTGGCGCGACGGCTGGCGCCGCTGGTCGTGGTCGGGCTGCTGCCGTTCCTGCTGAACTGGTCGATCTGGAGCGGGCGCGAGCTGTCGTTTCTGGTGCTGGCCGCGGTCTTTACCTTGGGCGTGCGGCCGCTTTTGACCATGTCGCTGTCGGCGCCGCCGTTGCTGGGCCAGTCGCTGACGTTGATCGGCCTCGGCGTCGCGCTGCATGCGTTTCGCCACCGGCACGCCCGTTTCTTTGCCCGGCTGCCGCTTTTCATCGTCCTCGGCGGCGCGGTGTATTACGCGGCGTTTTTCGCCTATCACACCATCGTTCATCACCGGAACATCCTCAGCACCAGCCTGGATCTGGGCCTGGAAGACAACCTGGTGTGGAACGCGCTGCACGGCGGACCGCTGTTCAAGTCGTCGCCGTACAGCGGGCCCACCGGTTCGCACGGCGGCAACCACGTCACGTTCTTCGCTTACGTGATCGCGCTGTTTTATTTTTTCGCCCAGCGCGCCGAGACCCTGCTGGTGCTGCAGGCAGTGGTGCTGGGTGCGGCGGCGATTCCGCTGTTTCTCTTCGCCCGCCGACACATCGGCCCGTGGAAGGCGTGCGTGGTGGCGCTTTGCTACCTGCTTTATCCGCCGCTGCACGGGTCGAACCTGTACGACTTTCACTATCTGCCGCTCGGCACGTTTTTCCTGTGGCTGACGCTGTACGCGCTCGAGTCGCGGCGCACCGTCTTGAGCGTGTTCGCCGTGATCTTGACGTTGTCGGTGCGCGAGGATGTGGCCGCCGGCCTGGGTATCATCGGCGGCCTGCTGCTGCTGACCGGCGAGCGCCCCAAGGCCGGCATCATCGTGGCGATCGTCGGCGTCGGCTACGCCGGGCTCTTGAAGCTGGTGATCATGCCGCACGTGGCGGGTGCGTGGTCGTTCCTGTCGATGTACCAGGGCCTGGTCCCGAGCGGCGAAAACAGTTATGGCGCGATGTTGAAGACCGTGGTGGGCAACCCGGCCTTCACCGTGAACAGCTTGGTCGAACGCGACAAGCTGCTTTACCTGCTGCAGATCTTGGTGCCGCTGGCGTTCATTCCACTTTCGCGGCCACTGACCATCCTGTGCTGCGTGCCGGGCTTCATCTTCACGCTGCTGTCGACCGGCTATGCGCCGCTGTACCAGATTTCGTTTCAGTACACCGCGCACTGGACCACCTATCTGTTCATCGCCGTGGTGCTGGCCGTCGAGGGGATCGATCGACGCGCGCCCAACGACCAGCGCGCAGTCGATCCGCAGGCATCGGTGCGGCAGCGGGCCGCGATGGTCACGCTGGCGCTGGCGTCGCTGGTGGCGTCGCACCAGTACGGAGCGCTGATACAACAGAACACCGTCCGCGGCGGCTTCGGCGTCTATCAATTCGGCACCAGCGCCGCCGATCGCGCCCGCCGCGAAGCACTCTACGCGCTGATAGCCCGGCTCCCGCCGCGCGCCAAGGTCGCCGGCACCGAGACCGTGGTCCCGCAGATCTCGCACCGCCCCGACGCGTACACCGCCCGCATCGGCATCTTCGACGCCGATTACTTGCTGTTCATGATGCCAGCCGGTGGCGAAGAGGGACGCAACATCGCCGCCGGCCTCGCCAGCAGCGGCTACGGCGTCGTCGAAGTGAAAGAGCCGTTCGCGCTGGCCAAGAAGGGCTATTCCACCGCGGCCAACGCCAGCGTGCTGACGCGGGTACGCGGCTACTGACGCGGTTTGATGGTAGTGGTGAGGCGCGCGCCGGCTTCGCTAACTGCGGCTGTCAGCGGGCGGACGCTCGGAAGGCGAAGCAGGCGGCAGGTTGATCTCCTTCGCCACCACGTACAGCGGCCGACGCTTCACCTCTTCGTAGATGCGGCCGACGTATTCGCCCAGCACGCCGGTCATCAGCAACTGCGCCGAGGCCGCGAACGCCACCAACATCATGATGGTCGTCCAGCCGGCCACCGCTTCGTTCGTGAACAGCTTCACGTAGACCGCCCAGGCCGCCACCGCGATGGCCACCAGCCCCGACAACACGCCCAGCCAGGTGGCGAAACGTAGCGGCACGATCGAGAACGACGTGATGCCGTCGATGGCGAAACGCACCATCTTGCGCAGCGGATACTTGGTCTCGCCGGCAAACCGCGCCGGCCGGCTGTACACCACCGCCGTCTGCCGGAAGCCGAGCCAGGCCACCAACCCGCGCACGAACCGGTGCTGTTCGCGCAAGGCGCGCAGGGTCAGCACCACCGGCCGGCTCATCAACCGAAAGTCGCCCACGTCGACGGGGATGGAGACCCCCAGCATCCGGTTCAGCACGCGGTAGTAGATCGCGGCGCTGGTGCGTTTGAACAAGGTCTCGCCGGCCCGTTTTTCGCGCATGGCGTACACGACGTCATAGCCGCCGCGAAATTTCTCCAGCATCTGGGCGACGATCTCGGGCGGGTCCTGCAGATCGGCGTCCATCACCACCACCGCGTCGCCGTCGGCGCGGTCGATGCCGGCGGTGATGGCCAGCTGATGGCCAAAATTGCGGGAAAACGCCACGATCTTGAAGCGGCGGTCGCGGGTGGCCATCGCCTCCAGCAGCTCGCGCGAACGATCCTTCGAACCGTCGTCGATGAAGATGACCTCCCAGGCGTCGCCCACGCCCTGCAGCCCGGCGAAGAACGCGATCAAACGGCGCTCGAGCTCGGGGATGACCTCTTCTTCGTTGAACACCGGAAGAACGAGGGACAGCTTCGGGCGACTGGTCATTGCCATGGCCACACCTGAGGTCGGGCCAGGATGCCCCAAGACCGCGCGCCCTGCCATGGTCTTCCGTCGCCGCGCCCGACAGCCAGCACGACGGCCGCCATTACGGCAGGCGCGGGTGCGGGATCTCGGGCGGGCGCAGTTCGGGGCGGGGCATGAACAGCCGCGGCAGATGCTGGGTGCCGGCGGGCAAGTGCAGCACGTGATAGCGCCAGGCCGCGTACGTCGCGCCGCCCATCACGCCCAGCAGCGCGGCGGCCGTCCCCAGCGCCCACGGCAGCAGCGTCGGCCCCAGGCTGCGCGATTCCAGGCGCACGATGGCGTCCAGCAACTCGGGCTCGCCGGCGATGGCGCGAAAAGGGCCTTCGGCGTCGGGCGGCGCCTCCAAGAAACCTTCCGCTTCCAGCGATTCGCCCTCGCGGATCAACACTTCCTCGACGGAGACCAGGCCGGCCAGGCCCAGGTGGCGGGCCGCGGCCAGCGCGCCCGGCGTCCCCGGGCGGTGCAAGACCGGCGCGGCCTGGATGCGCGAGGCCCGGGGGTCAACGCGCACGCGCACCGCCGGCCGGCCGGGATCAGCTTCGCCCGCGCGGGCCCAGGACACCTCGAACATCTCCGGCGACGCCAGCTCGTGCACCAGCTGCAGGTTGGCGGTCATGTTCTCGACCACGCGCAGCCGCCAGTGCACGCACGGCAGCCCCGACACCGGCGAACGCAGGCCCTCGGCGGTGGTGGCGCGGGCGGTCCCGGTGAAGGTCACCGCCGTGGGTGTCGACAAGGCCAGCTGATTGGTTGGGCGGGTCATTCTTTGAAAACGTCAGGGTGGATCGTCGCGCGGCGGCAGCGTGGGCGATGGTCCGGTGGGGGTGGGTTCCTCTTCGGCGGCGTACTCCTCAAGCTTGCGATACAGCGTCTTGCGGTCAAGGCCCAACCGCTGGGCGGCGCGCGTCTTGTTGCCGCCCTCGGACGAAAGGACGCGTTGAATGTAATCACGTTCCAGCTCGTCCAGGGTCAAGCCGCGAGCCAGGGCCAGCGCCACCGGGTCGTGGTCCGCCGCCTTGCGGACGCGCAGCACCGCCGGCAGATCGTCCAGCGTCAGGACCGCCGTCTCGGCCAAGGCCACCGCGCGTTCGATGACGTTCTCGAGCTCGCGCACGTTGCCCGGCCAGCCGTGGGCCAGGAGCGCCTTGCGCACGGTCTCGTGCAGGCTGCGGATCTCCTTGCCGGCGCGCTGGGCGCTGGTGCTGAGAAAATGATCGGCCAGCGGCAGAATGTCGTCGGGGCGGTGGCGCAGGGCAGGAAGCTGCAGCTGGATGACGTTCAGCCGGTAATACAGATCCTGGCGAAACGATCCGTCCTGCAGCCGCAGGCTGAGATCGCGGTTGGTGGCGGCAATGACCCGCACGTCGACGCGCTCTGAGCGCGCCGCGCCCAGCGGCCGGATCTCCCGTTCCTGCAGTACGCGCAAAAGTTTCGCCTGCAGGGCCGGCGACAGCTCCGCGATCTCGTCGAGGAAGATGGTCCCGCCCGCCGCCTCGACGAAGATCCCGGGACGATCGGCGTGGGCATCGGTGAAGGCGCCCCGCTTGTGACCGAAAAGCTCGCTCTCCAGCAGCGCGTCGGGGATGGCCGCGCAGTTGACGGCCACGAAGGGGCGATCCTTGCGCGGGCTGTTCCAGTGAATCGACTTGGCCACCAGCTCTTTGCCGGTGCCGGATTCGCCGGTGATCAGCACCGACGCCGCCGACCCGGCCAGCCGGCGGATCAGCGTGAAGACCTCCTGCATGGCCGACGACTTGCCGATGATGTTGTCGAACCGATAGCTGCGCTGGACCTCGTCGCGGAGCCGAGCGACCTCGGAGCGCAGCTGGCGCTCGGCCAGCGCCTTTTCGACCGACAGCAGCAGCTGCTCGACCTGAAACGGCTTGGTGATGTAGTCGAAGGCGCCCAGCTTCACGGCGCGGATGGCGGTGTCGATGGAGCCGAAAGCGGTGATGGTGATGACGTGCGGCGACGGCGTCACCGCTTTCACCTCGCGCAAAAGATCCAGACCGTCCAGGTCTGGCATCTTCACGTCCGACACCACCAGATCGATCCCGCCCTTGCGCACCCGATCGATGCCCTGACGTCCATCGGCGGCGGTCTCGACCGCATAGCGATCGTCCTCCAGGGCCTCGCGCAGCATCTCGCGCATGGCCGCATCGTCCTCGACGATCAGGATGCTGCCGCGGGCACCTTCCCGCCGAACGGCGGCGTCCGTTGATTCGGGGCTGGCAAGCTCTGGCATCGGCATGGCGGTTCCCGCGCGGCGAGACGTTCTTTCAATCCTTGCTGATTCGATCGCCTTGAGCAAGCGGCTCGGCGGTTGTTGGGGCTGCCGGCGCGCTGGCCGCCGCGGCGCTGGGCAAGGCCAGCGGAACCAGGGCGACGACGGGGGCCGCGCAGGGCAAGAACACCCGAAACACCGCGCCGCCACCGGGGGGGCTGTCGAGCTCGATCCAGCCGTCGTGCTCCTTGACGATGCCGTGGCTGACCGCCAGGCCCAAACCCGTGCCCTGGCCGTCGTCCTTGGTGGTGAAGAAGGGTTCGAAGATGCGCTCGCGCGCGGCGGCCGGCACGCCGGGGCCGCTGTCGGCGATCTCCAGGATCGCGTAGTGCGACGGCGGTGCCAGATCCAGGCCCTCCTTGCGGCGGACCACGTTGCTGGTGCGGATGCGCAGCGTGCCGCCGGCGGGCATGGCGTGCAGGGCGTTCATCAACAAGTTCAGACACACCTGCTGGATCTGATCCGGATCGCCGGGCACCTCGGGCGGCGCCGGCATGGTTTGCACGTCGGCCTCCACGCCCTGACGCTGGATGATCTCGCGCAGGAACTCCAGCGCTTCGGCCACCACCGCGCCCAGGTGCACGCGGGTCAGGGTGGGCCCGCGCTTGCGCGAGAAATCCAGCACCTGCCCGATGATCTTGGTGATGCGCTCGACCTCACCGCCGATGATGCCGGCGTTCTTGATCACCTCGTCGGTGTCGGCGGCCTTGCGCGACAGCGCCCGGGCCCGCCCGCCGATCACGTTCAGCGGCGTGCCCAGCTCGTGGGCGATCTCCGCCGCCAGCTGACCGATGGTGGCCAGTTTCTCCGACTGGCGGAGACGCGTTTCCAGCGCCAGGCGCGCCTCGGTGCCGCGCTGGGCGTCCTCGCGCGCTTCGCGCAGTGACCCGGTCATGGCGTTGAATCGGCCGGCCACGGTGCCGATCTCGTCGTCGCGCTCGGTGAGGATGACGCGCGACAGATCGCCTTTCCCGACGGCGTCGATCCCTTCCAGCAAGCGCCGCAACGGCAAGGTCACGATGGTGCGCATGGCCAGGAACACGCCCACCGCCACGAAGATGACCACGCCCAGAAACAGCGGGAACGTGCGGCGCGCGGTGGCCGCCAGCTCTTGATCGATGGTGCCAGCGTCGCGCCTCATGCCCACCATGGCGGCCGGACGGCGGCCAGGATGGTTGCGCGGCAGCGCCATCCCGTCGGCGTCGTAAAGCGGCACCGCCACCGCATAGTAGGGCGCGCCGCTGGGCGAATCGAACAGGCGGGCCACCGGCACGCCTTCGATCTCCGCCGCCTGCGACAGCAGCAGCCAGTTCTGATCGGTGGTCTCGTGCGACTGACCGACGCGCAGGATCTCCAGCTGAAAGACGTCGTCGCGTTCGCGGGCCGCCCAGGCTCTGTCGGCCAGCGTCTTCGCCGCGCCGTCTTTGGCCAGCGGTTCCAACCCCGCGCGCAGCGATTCGGCGGCCTCGCGCGCTTGGCGGGCCAGGTCGGCCTCCAGATCGGCACGCCGCACCTTCAACGCCGCCAAGCCGGACAGCCCCAGCACCGGTGCCACCAGGGCGGTGGTCAGGACGGTGACGCGCGTGCCGAGACGCAACCGCATGCGTCTTTCAGTATACCCGCACGGCGCACGCACACCGGCCTCCCGGTTCGGACCCGCCGTGCTATAGGATCAACCCCGCATGGCCATCACCCTCGATGAGATCCGCGCCCACATTCGCGCGGCGCTTCCAGACGCCGACGTTCGCGTTCAGGACACCACCGGCGGCGGCGACCACTTCGCCGCCACGGTGATCAGCGCGTCCTTCCACGGACAGCCGCCGGTGGAACGCCACCGCGCCGTCTACGCGGCGCTGGGCGCTGCCATGCACGGGCCCATTCACGCCTTGGCCTTGACCACCTTGACCCCCGACGAGCAGGAGAAGAAACCATCATGACCGACGACCTTCGCAAGCGCATCGCCGCCACCATCAGCAAGGACCGCATCACGCTGTTCATGAAGGGCAGCCCGTCGATGCCCCAGTGCGGTTTCTCCGCCGCGGTGGTGGGCGTGCTGAAACAAGAGGGCGTGCCGTTCGGCTCGTTCAACATCCTGGCCGACAATGAGCTGCGCGAGGGCTTGAAGGAATACTCGAGCTGGCCGACGTTTCCGCAGCTTTACGTCGACGGCAAGCTGGTGGGCGGCGCGGACATCGTGCGCGACCTGCACGCCCGCGGCGAGCTGGCGGCCCTGCTGCAGCCGCCGGCCGCTTCGTAGCCACGGCGTTTTTCGTCAGCCGTTCTACGCCGCTGCCTGGGCGGGCGCCGGCTCTTCGCCGTCGATGCTGGTCTGGGCGCCGCGCCCGCGCCAGGTGTCCCAGCAAAGGCCGCCCAGGATCGCCGCAAAGCCGACCAGCAGGATCACGCTTTGCCAGGTGTAGACCACGTCCGACCAGCCGGTGAACAAGGTCGGGTACTGCATCACCGTCATCGCCAGCAGCACCGCCGAGACATAGGTGAACAGCCAGTCGCGGCTGGCCAGCTGCTGGTCCACCGTCTGCTGGTCGCGCGTGCCCAGGAGCGGCAGCAGAAAGACGTAGTGGCAGTAATAGTTCGCCGGGTAGAAAAAGATCGGGATCAAGATCAGGCCCGCCAGCGCGGCCTGATCCAGCCGCCGCCGGCGGCAGGCGGCGAACGCCAGCCCCGTGTACAGCAGCACGCCGAGATAAAAGATCGGCTTGCGCGCCTCGAACCGCTCCAGCTGCTCGCGCTGCCAGGTGGCCCACGATTCAACCACGCTGTTGTCGATCACGCGCTGCCCGACGCGATCGCCGTCGTAGGCCAGCACGTTGCGCAGGCCGACGTGGTTGGTGTTGGGCTGCTCGGCGTGGATGCGGATCTTCTCGAACCAGGCGCCCCAAGATCCTGAAAGACCGAACAGCGCCGACGACAGTGCCACCAGCACCGCCAGCGTTCCCAGGCCACCGGCGATCGCCCGCAGCGTCGGTCGCAGCCCTTCGCGCAGCGCGGACAGCGACGGAAATTTCTTTCCGGCCCGCACGGTTTCGATCAGCCACCAGATCCCCGGCGCGCACATCATGAACGCCGCCAGCGCGGGGAAAGCGCGGATCAAACCAGCGTACGCCACCAGGCCGCCGCCCAGCGCGTACCGCCGCCGCTTGAAGGCACACGCGGCCAGGCCCATGCCGCACATCCAGTCGAGACGCAAGGTCGATCCCATCAGGTTGGTGCCAAAGCGCGAATAGTCCGTCGCTCCGAACATGATCATCACAAGCAACACCGCCCGTAGCCCGAAGGTGCGCCCGATGACGATGAAGGTGATGATCAGCAGCAACGGATCAATCAGCGCTGACAACGTCATGGTGGTCTCGCTGGCCGGCGCGTGCCGGAACAGCGCGTACGCCTGCATGATCCAGACCGGCGTGGCGTTGCCGCCGTGGTCTTGCAGGCTGCCGAGGTAATCGTTGGCGCCCATCACGTCCTGGAAATAGCGCATGTCTTTTTTGAACTCTTCCCAGCGCTCGGGGGAAAAGCGAGAGCGCACGCCCTGGATCTCCGGGACGATCTCCGAGACGGTGCGCATGTGATTGTCGCGCAGATCGCGCAGCCGCACGTGGGCGATGCGCTCGGGCGTGACGCTGTTGTTGTCCAGGTACGCCGCCACGCTGGCCAGGTACAGGCCGTCGAAGCGCAGCTCGCGGAAATACTTGGCCACCGGGAAGTACACCCGCATGTCCCACGGGTGCACCAGCGTCCGTCGGTGCTTCGAGTTGTCGCGGAACTGCGGCGGACCCAGGTGGTAAAAACACATCACCGAGATCAGCGACAGCACCGATAAGATCGCGGTGATCCAGCGCCGGTCGACGGCGGACGCCCCGCGCCCGAACGCCTCGCGCAAAAGCGCCACCAGCGCGATGGCCGCCACCACCGTGCGCAGGACGAACTGCTCGGGCTCGTCGACCGGCCACACGTCGGCCAGCGAGAACGCCGCCGACAAACCGAGACCGATCGGAACGACGATCAGCAGGCGCACCAGATCGCGCGACTGGCGGTTGTGAATCAGCAGGAAGATCACCATCGCCAGCCCGAACAGCCACAGTCGAAACTGCGCGGTCTCTTGCAACGACGTCCCGTTCGCCTCGCTGAAGGTCGGCGGCCACTCCGTCGGGCAGTCTCGATACACCGCCAGTTCGCCGACGCTATACGCGCCGTCGCCGCCGTCGGCGGTGACGCGTACGTAACGGCCCTGGCCGGTCAGATCCTTACCATAGCGAAAACGCATCCCGGCGCCCGGCACCGGCCCGCCGGTCCAAAGCGGCATGAACGCCTGGCCGTCCTCCGACACCGAAAATCGGTAGTGGTCGTTGTTGTCGCCTTCGACCAGCGCGCAATGAATGGGCGTCGACTGTCCCAGATCGTAAATGACCCGGCCGCCGGGCGGGATCACCGACGTCAGCTCGGTCCGCCAGAAGTTTCCCGCCAGCGGAGCCACCCCGTCGGTCAGGCGTTCGGTGTGCGTGACACCCACCGCGGACGACGGCAATTTTCCGCGCAGCAACCCTTGGCCCGGCCCCGGCGGAATGGCCGACCCGCCGCCCGACCCGGTGCACGATCCCGTCGCCGCGCCCAGGGCGATCGCCGCCGCGGCCAAAAACCAGGAAGAAAAACCAGCTCTTCGCGCCAGACGCTGCGCCATGGGCCGCACTGTCGCATCGATGCCGAGGGCGATGCAATTCGGCCGACCACGATGCCGCCGGCTTCCGCGCAAGCGACCGAGAACAAAGCCTTTGTCTCAAGTCCGCCCGCGTGACCGCCGACGATGGTTGCAATCACCATGCGCGTCCTTCGCTCGCTCGCCTCATCGATCTTCCTAGTGGTCGCTGCCGCCACCGCGGTCGGCTGCGGCATCTCCAAGCCCGCCGTCGACGGGACCGGTGGAACCGGCGGCGACGGCAGCGGCGTGGCCTCGCGCCTGCCGCCTGCCCAGCGCGGCGAGCACCTGGCGGTGTCGATCATCGGCCCTTCGCCCGACGACGACATCACCACCACCTCGTCGGCCATCACGCTCGACGGGTTGGCCTTCGGCGCACCCAGCGAGGTGCACTGGCAAGGCCCGGCCGGCAATGGCACCGCCGACGGCACGCAGAACTGGGCCGCCACGGACATCCCACTCGTCGCTGGCGAAAACTTCATCACCATCGACGCCGTCGCCTCCAACGGTTCGCACGCCAGCAAGAGCGTCGTGGTCCGCCGCAACACCTTCCTCGGTTTTCTCGGGCACCCGCAGCTGACCCCGTCGTTCGCCTTCGTCGGCGACGACACCGAGGTGATCGTCAGCGTCGGCATCGACACCAGCATGGCCGGCCTCAATTCGGCCAGCTTGAAGCTGGCCCAGGTTGATCCCTCGGGCGGCATCGCCGGAATGATCTCCAGCATGGCGGACGACGGCGACTTCGGGAACAGCGGCGACGAGATCCCCGGCGACGGCGTCTACTCGGCGCGCTTCCGCATCACCAAATCCACCGAGAGCGCGCTGACCCTGGCGGTCACCGCCACCGACAGCACCGGCGCCGCCAGCGAGGTGGCGGCGATGGGTTCGGTGCCCTTCGTCTCGCACGCCACGGACGATCAGCTGACCGGCGCCGCCGCCACCGTCTCCAACATGGAAGAAAGCTTTCAGGCCGCCAAGACCACCGGCGATCTGACCATGGCCTATGGCGCGGCCACCGCTGCCGCCGCGGCTGATCCGAACGTGTCGAACAGCGGCGTGTCGGCGGGTGGCAGCGGCACCTGGGCCGTCTCTACCGCCGGGATCATCGCCGGCATGCTGGACAGCGGCAACAACGACGAACGCGGCAGCGTCGAGATCGGCAACCACGCCAGCTTCTGCGGGGCCGCCAACGACGCTGACTTCTCGCCCACCGACGAGAGCGCCGACGCTGGCACCACCCTGGGCGGCCGCAGCTGCCCGGCCTACGACGTCAGCGACGTGTTCCGCGACGAGGACGTCACCATCGATCGTCTGCGCACGCTGACCCGCCACGGCCTGGTCTTCCTGACCATGCACGGCACGTCGTACGATGATCTGCCCAACACGCCGGCGGCGCAGCAGCTGCCCGCGCACGAATTCCTGCTGACCAGCGAGGAGGTCACGCCCGCCTCGCTGCGCAAGTACGAGCTCGAGCTCAAGACCGGGCAGATGGCCGTCGGCCCGACGGTGGCAGGCGCGCAACGCTTCTTCATCACCCCCAAGTTCATCGACAACCTCCCCGGTCGCTTTCAAAACAGCCTGATCTACGTGGGGGCCTGCCGCAGCTTCTGGAACGGTGAGTTCGCGGCCGCTTTCCTGCGCAAGGGCGCCGCCGCCTTCTTCGGCTACTCGGACATGGTGAAGAGCGCCTTCGCCTACCAGACCGGCATGGCGTTCTTGCAATGCTTGCTCAACGACCACAACGACGACGGCTCCGGTAAAAGCAGCGCCGACTGTTTCACCGCCGGCCTCCACGACGACGGTTCGGGCGACGAAAAGCGTGGCGCCCAGTGGCCGTCGACCGCCGCCTACGGCATCAAGCTGCCCAAGCCGGTCGCCGTCACCCACTTGCCGGCGTACTTCAAGATGATGGCCCGCCAGGACGTCACCATCGCGTCGGTGTCCGGGCTGCGCAACGGCGGCTTCGAGGAGATCGATCGCAGCAACGCCGCCAGCCCGCAGTCGGTGGCCTGGCAAAGCCAGGGCGACGCCCGGGTGATGTTCAACCTGGGCGGTTACCTGCCGACCGAGAGCACCAAGATGGGCCTCATCTCGACCGGCCTTGGCTTCACGCAGACGAACGGCGAGCTGTACCAGACCTTCTGCGTCCCGGCCGGCGTCACCCAGCTCAGCTATGACTGGAACTTCATCTCGGCCGAGTTCTTGTCCTACTGCAACGATCCGCGCTACCAGGACAACCTGGCCGTCACCATCGAAGAGACCGGTCCCGGCGGCGCGACGACGGTCCTGCAGGCGCTGAAGATCGATGACCTCTGCGCCAGCGTCGGCGATTCAAAGTTCAAGGTCCCCGACTACGGCTACGTCGACAACGACGGCAAGACCTACGCCACCGACTGGCAGCACTTCGGCCCGTTCGACATGACGCCGTGGGCGGGTTCGCCGAAGAACATCACCTTGCGCTTTGCCGTCAACGACCGCGGCGACAGCATTTACGACACCGTGGTTTTGATCGACGGCATCACGCTGCAGTAGTAGCGGGCGGCGACGGCGCGCCCAGCACCTCGACGATCCGCTGCACCAGGCGCTTCATCACGAAGCTCTTCTCCGGCACGATGTCGACGCGCGCGCCGCGCAGTTGCAGCGCCTCGACGGCGATGGGACCGATGGCCGCCACCTTCACCCGCGAAAGACCGGCGCCGAGCGCGGCTTCCAGCGCGTGTTCCTTGGCCACCTGCCACAGCCGATCGATCTGCGACGCGCTGGTGAAAGCGATGGCGTCGACGCGCCCGTCGTTCATGCCGGCGATGAGCTCGCGCACCCGGGCGTCGTCGGCGGCCGGCGCGTAGACGTAGGGCGCCACCGGATCGACGACGGCGCCTGCCTCGGCAAGAAAGCGAATCAGATCGTGATTGGGCTCTTGCCCGTAAAGCTGAACGCCGATGCGGCGGCCGCGAAGATCCAGCGTCGACAGCGCGGCCATCACTCCTTGCGACGTGGGCACCGCCGCCGGCAGATCCGACGACAGGCCAAGCTCGTGCAGGGCGCGCGCCGGCTTGGGCCCGCGGGTGATGCGGCGAACACGGCCCAGCGCTGTCACGACGGCCGCGTGCCGCCCGGTGCGCTCGGCCAGGGCGAGCAAGCGCCGCAGGCCTTCGCCGGTCAGCAAGATGAGATCGTCGAAGCCGCCGGCCGCCAGGCGATCCAGCCACGCTTCCACCGGCGCCGAATCGGGCGCGTCCAGAATCGCCACCATCGGGCAGCGCAGCGCCGTGGCGCCCGCCTCTTCCAGCAACTGAGCCAGGCGATCCAGCTCGCGCGTCTCGGGCAGGGCGATGGTGCGACCGTGCAGCGACCGCCCAGCGCTGCCGCTGCCGGTCACGGTTTGTCCTCGACGGAGCTGGGTGGCGGCGCGGCGAACGTCACCTTCACGGCGCGCGCGGCGCCGGCGCGCCGCACGCTGACCGTCGTCTGATCGCCCGGCTTGAAGGTGGACAGGATCTCCATGTACGCCTCGATGTCGCCGACGGTGCGGCCACCCATCGATTCGATCACGTCGCCCGCCAGAAGCCCGGCCGCCGACGCCGCCCCGCCCGGCAGCACCGCACTGATGCGCAGCCCTGTTTCGTTCTGATAGTCGGGCATCACGCCAAGGCGCACGCCGGTCCCGTGCGCGGCGCCCATGGTCCCGCCACGCGTCCAGTTGGGCGCGACGAAGGCCAGCGCCGCCGGACGATCGGCCACCCCACGCGCCACCCGGTAGGCCAGACGCGCCACCTTGGCCAAACCGTCGGCGTTCACTTTGTCCCAGGTGTCGCTGACCCGGTGATAGTCGCCGTGCATGCCGGTGAACAGAAACAGCGCCGGCACGTCCTTCTTCAAAAACGAGGCGTGATCGCTGTTCGGAACCACGCGCTTGGGAAACGTCAGCTTCAATTTGTCGACGTTGGCCGCGTTCACTGCCGGTTCCCAATCGGGCGAGGTCGGCGCGCCGCCAATCTCCAGCGCGTCGTCGGTCATGCGGCCGACCATGTCCAGGTTGATCATGGCGACCACCTTGCGCGCGCCCGGGTGCGTGGCCAGCACCGCCGAGCCGAGCAAGCCGCGCTCCTCGCCGGTGAAGGCAGCGAACAGCAGCGAACGTTTGGGGCGCGGGGTGGTGCCCGCGAAGGCTTCGGCGATCTCCAGCACCGCCGCCGTGCCGGACGCGTTGTCGTCGGCGCCCGGGTGAACCTGACCGGGGCCGTCGAGCGCGCTGCCTTCGTCGCCGAGTCCCAGGTGATCGTAGTGCGCGCCCACCAGCACCACCTGCTGGCGCAGCGTAGGGTCGCTGCCTTCCAGCAGCGCCACCACGTTGTGGCTTTGCACCGTCGACTTCTTCCACTGCACGTTGAACGAGACCTGCCCCGGCAGCGCGAAAGAGTCGGGGCGATTGTTTTCGTCGATGCGCTTTTCGATCGCCGCCAGCGACTGTTCGCTTGGCCGACTGAGCTGGGACAGCCAGACTCGCTCGACCGCCGCCGGGTGCAGGACAAACGTGGCGGTGGTCTTGCCGACCGCGCCGGCGTGATAGGCCAGCGAGCGTATCGGACCCGGCTTTTCACCCTCGGCCAGCGGATCGACGATGGCCACGCCGATGGCCCCGCGCTGGGCGGCGGCGCGCACCTTTTGGCTCAGGCTGGCCGCATCTTCTAACGTCCCGTCGCCGAGCTTCCCGGTGCCGCGATCATAGTGCGGGCCATGGCGCAGGCACACCGCCAGCTTGCCGCGCAGGTCGACGCCGGCGAAGTCGTCGTACTTCCCCGGCACGGCGATGCAGTAGCCGACGAACACCGCGCCACCCACCGCCCGCGTCGACGACGAGGCCTTGTTGGGAACGAAGTCATCGCCCAGCACCAGCGCCGCACCGTCGACGGCAAACGACACGCCCGAGCCCAGTTGATTGCCCACCGGCACGGGGACGGCTTGAAAATACGTGCCGTCCTCGCCGCCCGGCGCCAGCCCGGCAGCGCGAAACCGACCAGCGATGTAATCGCCCGCCCTGCCGAGGCCGCGGGTCAGCGCACCCCGGCCCTGCTGCTCGGGCGCCGCCAAGAAACGCACGTCGCCCAGCGCGTCTCGCGCATCGATGATCGGGGTGGTGCCCAGTGCCGACAGCGCCGCCAAGGTGATCGGCTTTTCCGTCGGGACCCGCGACGCCGCCCCCGTCCCGCAGGCGGCCAAAAAAATCATCGCCAGGCCAAGAGTGCGCGTCATTGAGATCCTTCCTGATCTCGAACGAATTTTTACGGTATGGTCCGTCCTCCAGCAAGGACAAGCAATGGCCAAAGACTCGCAGAAGAAGCGCGCCGCCAAGGAATCCGCCGCCGAAGACAACTCAACAGAACAAGGTGCGGAGACCGCGGCCGCCGAGGCCCGGCCCCGCCTTGGCGCTGCCGGACGCAACGATCCCTGTCCTTGCGGTTCGGGTAAGAAGTACAAGAAGTGCCACCTGCAGGCCGACGAGGCGGCGACCACCCCCGCCCCGGCGGCGCCCGATCCGCAGGAGATTCTGGCCGGCGCCTGGCGTCTGTTCGAACAGCGCCGCCCGGGCGCGGCGGAAAAAGAATTTCGCGCTGCCCTGGCCTTGAACGCCGAGCTGACTGACGCGCGCGTGGGCATCGGCATGGCGCGCTTGTCGGCGGGCAACGCCGACGGCGCGAAGGAAGAATTATCGGCGGTGTTGGCCGGCGGCGAGAAGAAACTGGCCGAGCTGCGCGACGAAAAAGTGAAGGACGCCTTCAACCGACCGGAGGCGCAGCCGCTGATTCGGGCCTGCCACGCGCTCGGCTGCCTGGCCTACGATCAGAATCGATTCGAGGACGCGTTGAAGGATCTCGAACGCGTGTACCAGATCGACGAAGGCCCCGTCGGCACCGAGGCGCGCTTGATCGCCGCCAAGGCGCTGATGAAGCTGGAGAAGCCTGCCGACGCGGCCGCCGTGCTAGAGCCGGCGGCCAGCGGGGACGAGGCCAGCAGCCGCGTGAACCTGGGCCTGGCCCTGGCCGAGTTCAAAGCCGGCGCGCGCGACAAAGCGCAAGTCGCGCTGGAAAAAGCCCTGGAAGCGAACCCGCACTATGGAAAGACGGTGCTGGGTCGGGTGCGCCGGCGGGTGGAGAACCTGGCCGGCACCCAGCCGGGGTCTTTGGAAGAGGCGCTGGTTTACAGCCAGACCTACGGCGACGTGTGGACGGACGACGCCAAGAAATTCTTGGAGGAGACCCTGGAGGCCCGCGCCGCCAAGAAGCCGCGCGCTGCCACCCCCGAGGAAGAAGCGACCGCCGGCTGAACCGGCGGCGCCGGCTGCCGGCATTCGCGCGCGATGTAAAGACCGCCATGCCGCTGTCAGGTGAACGCGCGCGCGCCGTCGCTCAACGGTTGGCGGCGCTGGGCGTGCGCGAGGAAGATCTCGACGAGCACTTCGTCCACGCCGGCGGCAAGGGCGGCCAGAACGTCAACAAGGTGGCCACCTGCGTGGTGCTGGTTCACCGCCCGTCGGGAACCGCGGTCAAGTGCCAGCGCGAGCGCACGCAGGGCGCGAACCGGCTGATCGCGCGCGCGCTTCTGGCCGAAAAAATCGAGACCCAACGTCTCGGCCGGGCCAGCCTCCGCCAGCAAGCGATCGAAAAAACGCGGCGACAAAAACGCCGCCGGTCACGTCGAGCCAAACAGAAGATGCTGGCCAACAAGCACGCCCAGTCAGCGAAGAAGTCGTTCCGCACGCCGGTTCGCCACGAAGAATGAGAACAAGCACAGAACCTGGATGGTTTTCCCAGATTTAGACCATCTTGCGAAGTAAATCGTCGTGAGCATTGCGTCATCAGCGGCGCTTGTCTCATGTATGCTTATGCCTACATTCTGATCATCTAGACTTTTGATCGAAAGCGACCTAGATTGTCCGTCCTTCGTCAACAAACCTGGAGTCTGGCCGTGTCTACCACTTCGATTCCGACCATCGCCAAAGCCCCCCTGCCCGCCCACACCAAGACGCCCGCCGCGGGCCAGCTGCACAAGGCGCAGACCGGCGCCGAAGCGCTGATTCGGGCGCTGGAGCGGGAAGGCGTCGAGTACGTCTTTGGTCTGTCGGGCGGCGCCGCCATGCCGATCTTCGATGCGCTGGTCGATTCAAAGATCAAATTGATCTTGGTTCGTCACGAGCAGGGCGCCACGCACATGGCCGATGGCTACGCGCGCTCGACCGGCAAGCCGGGCGTGGTGCTGGTGACGTCGGGACCGGGCGCCACCAACACCGTCACCGGCCTTCTGACCGCGCTGATGGATTCGGTGCCGATGATCGTGCTGACCGGGCAGACCATCACGCCGATGCTGGGCAAGGACGCCTTTCAAGAAGCGGACGTCACCGGCATCACCTACCCGGTGGTGAAGCATTCGTACCTGGTGAAGAACCAGAACGACATCCCGCGCATCACGCGCGAAGCGTTTTATCTGGCCAACACCGGCCGGCCCGGACCGGTGCTCATCGATCTGCCGAAGGACGTGACATCGGCGCCGTGCACTGCGCCCGCCGTGGACACCGTCGAGCTGCCCGGATACCACGTGCCCGGCCACCCCGATGGCGACGCGCTGAAGAAAGCGGCCGCGCTGATCAGTAAAAGCCGCAAGCCGGTCCTGTACGTCGGCCACGGCTCGGTGATCGCCGGCGCCGGCGAGGCCATCCTGGCGTTGGCGGAGAAACTTCAAGCGCCCATCGTCAACACGCTGCTGGGCAAGGGCGCCTGCCGCGAAGATCACCCGCTGCACCTGGGCATGCTGGGCATGCACGGCACCGCGTACGCCAACAAGGCGGTGATGAACACCGATTGCATCGTGGCCATCGGCGCGCGCTGGGACGATCGGATCACCGGCAAGCTGAGCGAGTTCTGCGTCGGCGCCACCAAGATCCACATCGACATCGACGTGGCCGAGTTCAACAAGATCGTGAGACCCGACGTCAGCCTGGCCGGCGACGCCAAGCTGACCGTGCAGGATCTGCTGCCGCTGGTGTCCAAGCTGGACACCGCCGACTGGCTGAAGCAGGTCGCCGAATGGCGGCGGCAGTTCCCCCTGAAGTACGCCAAGAAAGGCGGCCTGCGCGCTCAGCACGTGCTGGATCGCCTGGATGCTCTCGGTGGGCGCGACTGCATCCTGACCACCGACGTGGGCCAGCATCAGATGTGGGCGGCGCAGTTTTGCCTGACCACCAGGAACCGCCACTGGCTGTCGTCGGGAGGCGCCGGCACGATGGGCTACGGTTTCCCGGCGGCCATCGGCGCGCAGTTCGCCCACCCGAACAAGAAGGTGTGGGCCATCGTCGGTGACGGCGGCTTTCAGATGACGCTGGCCGAGCTGGCCACCGCGGCCATTCACAAGCTGCCGGTGAAGATCCTGATCATCAACAACAGCTACCTGGGCATGGTTCGCCAGTGGCAAGAGCTGTTCTTCGACAATCGATTGTCGGGCGTCGATCTGGAAGGCAACCCGGACTTCGTCAAGCTGGCCGGCGCCTACGGGATCAAAGGCTGGCGCATCAAGCGACCGGCCGAGGTCGATCGCATCTTGAAGGCCGCGATGGCCTACAACGACGGTCCGTGTCTGGTGGAAGCGGAAGTCATCAAAGAGGACAACGTCTTCCCGATGATCCCCGCCGGCGCCGCGCTGAAAGACATGATCATCGAACGCCCCAAACAGAAGATGGCCAAGCCCGAAGGGAGCACCTAATGTCCGCTGCGGCTGCTTTCAGTCTGGCGCCTGCGGCGCCGTTGCACACGCTGTCGATCCTGGTGCGCAACAAGCCGGGCGTTCTGGTGCGCGTGGCGCTGATCTTCTCGCGGCGCGGGTACAACATCGAAAGTCTGGTGGTCAGCCCCGAGGCCTCGAACGGTGAGCTGTCGCGCATGACCATCACCTGCAGCGGCGATCCCGAGACGCTGGAGCAGATCATCAAGCAGGTCACCAAGCTGATCGACGTGGTCCACGCCTTCGACCATACCGGGCAAGCGGTGATCGAAACCGAGATCGCGCTGGTCAAGCTGCAGTGCAAGATCGATCAGCGCACCGAGATCTTGCAGATCGCCGAGCAGTACAGCGCCAAGGTCGTCGACTACGGTCCGGAGTCGCTGATCCTGCGCGTGTACGGTCTCAGCGACAAGCTGGACGCGTTCCTGACCTTGCTGCAGCCGTACAGCGTCGTCGAGCTGATCCGTTCGGGCAAGATCTTGATGGCCCGCGGCTTGACCAAGACGTAGCGGCCCAACGTTCGTGCGCACGTCGGGGCGCCGGTGCGCCCGTGTTATGCTGGCGCTTCGGACTTTTGGAGGCGCTATGAGCAGGACCGCCCTCTTTCCGGCGCTGGTGGTGGTGATCGCCAGCCTTGGTTGCAGCAGTGGAATGGTCGGCACCACGCCGGCCGGCAGTGGCGGCAGCTCCGTCGTCACTGGCAGCGGGGGCGGGTCGGTCACCACTGGCAGCGGCGGCGAGTCAGGCACCGGCACGGGCGGCGTCGCTGCCAGCGGTGGCGCGCCGGCGACCGGCGGCAATGGTGCCGACGCGGGCGACGCGGCGGCGCCCGGCGACGGCGGCCCGGTGCTGGTCGATGCAGACGGCGTTTGGGATCCAACCTCCTTGGGCGGCGCCAGCAAATGTGCGGGCTCGCCGTTCCAGATCTGCGACGACTTCGAAAGCGGCACCCTGGACAAGACCACCTGGACGGTGCAAGGAACGGCGCCGGTGATCGACGGCATGCAGTTCGCGCGCGGCTCGAAGGCGCTGCACATCACCAGCACCAACGGCAGCTCGACCCGCCTGACCGAGAAGAAGACGTTCCCCGAGGCCGACGACACGTATTACGGGCGCGTCTTTTATTACTTCAAGTCGCTGCCCACGCCGACAGGCGGCCTCGGCTATTCGCACTGGACGCTGCTGGCCGGCACCGGCGACGGTCAGGGCGCCGGTGGCGAGATCCGCTTTGGCGCGCAGATGCTGAACAGCGTGAACAAGTGGGGCACCGGCACCGACAACCAAAGCGCGGGCGGCACCGGCGACTGGACCAACGTCGATCAAGATCCGGCGCCCGACGGCAAGGCAGCCCACGTTCCCACCGGCGTGTGGCTGTGCATCGAGTGGATGCACGCCGGGCCGCCGGCCAATCAGACCAAGATCTGGGTCGACGGCGTCCTGCACCCGTCCATCGCCACCACCGAGACCATGCACGGCACGATGCTCACGCGCGGCGCGCCCAGCGCCGGCATGGGCAACTTCATCCTGCCGAATTTCACCGCGCTGTGGATCGGCTGGCAGGCGTACTCGGGCACCCAGCTCTACGAATTTTGGATGGACGAAGTGGCCATCAACAACACGCGCATCGGCTGCGCCAACTGAACCACGTCGCAAGCCTACTCGTCGATGCGCACGGCCGAGTAATCGGGGTGGCCGGGGCAGCTGGGCGGGTGCAGCTTGCGCAGCTCCAGGCGCACCCGCCGCGCGCCCGGCACGCGCTGGCGGATCGCCACCACCATGCGGCGGGCCAGCGATTCCAGCAGCCGGTGCGGCTCGCCGATGCCGATGCCGACGATGGCGTCGGCGATGACGGTGTAATCGACGGTGTCAGCCAGACGATCGCTGGTCTCGCCGGCGGTGCTTTCAAAGTCGGCTTCCACGTCGACCTCGAACTTACGCGTACTCCGGCGTTCCATGGCCGTGGCGCCGTGGCGGCCTTCGAACCCGACGCGGCAGAGTTTGATGGTGAGCACGAATGAACCGCCGCTGGGTCCCGGCTAGCTGGCGCTGGCCGCGTCGTCGGCCTCGGCGGCCTCCGACGCCTCGGCTTGGGCGTCCTTGCGCAGCTTGCGTTTGATGATCTCGCGCTTGACCGGACCGACCTGATCGATCAGCAAGCGGCCGTTCAGGTGATCGGTCTCGTGTTGCAGGGCGCGCGCAAGCAACTCGGCGCCTTGGCATTCGAACGGCTGGCCGTCGACGTCCAGCGCCCGCACCCGCGCGCGCACCCCGCGCTTGACCGCCACGTAGATGCCGGGGAACGACAGGCACCCTTCGTCGCCGGTCTGCGATTCGTTGGACAGCTCGACGATTTCAGGGTTGATGAAGACCTTCGGGGGTGAACCCTCGTCGCCACCAGCAACCTCGCCGTCGACGATGAACAGGCGCAGCGGCGCGCCGACCTGAATCGCCGCCAGGCCGGCGCCATTCGCTGCGACCATGGTCTCGTTCATGTCGGCGACCAGCTGGCGCAGGTCCTGATCGAACGTCTTCACCGCGGCGGAGGTCTGCCGGAGACGGTTGTCCGGGAAGCGGAGGATCTGCCGAAGCGCCATGACCGGTAAAGATGACATCGCCCGGATAGCGAAGCAAGGACGCGCACCTGACCAGTTTTTAGCTGTTTTTCAATGCATTTGCCGCGCTGCCGGCCTTTGTCTTGCATTTGAAGCCCGGGTTTGACAAACGACAGACCCGTCCGTAACTTGCCCGCACCAGGCCCATCCAAGTGCTACGCATGAGCAAGCTGACCCGCTACGCCGAGGCCGACATACCCACCGAACACGGCCCGTTCCGCGTCTACGTTTATCGCGCCGGGGATGCCACCGGTCCTGCGGCCGAAGAACACGTCGCGCTGGTGCGCGGCAACGTGGCCGGCGGCAGCAACGTCCTGTGCCGGGTGCACTCCGAGTGCTGGACCTCCGAAGTGGTCGGCTCGCTGAAGTGCGACTGCCGCGAACAACTAGACGCCGCGCTGGAACGGGTGGCCGCCGAGGGCACGGGCGTGGTTGTTTACCTGCGCCAGGAAGGTCGCGGCATTGGTCTTGGCAACAAGGTGCGGGCGTACGCCCTGCAGAACGCCGGCGCCGACACCGTCGAAGCGAACCTGGCGCTTGGCTTTGAAGCCGACGCGCGCACGTACGATCTGGCGGCGGCGATTCTGGACGATCTCGGCGTCAAATCGATCCGCCTGCTGACCAACAACCCTCTCAAGATGGCGGGCCTGAAAGCGGCTGGCGTGAAGGTCGCCGATCGCATCGCGCACTGGGTCGGCGAAAATCAGTACAACGCTGGTTATCTGGCGGTGAAGCGCCGCAAGATGGGCCATCACCCGGACAGCCAGGTAAAGCTGCACGCCCTGCCGTCGGCGCGAAAACGCTAGCGGCGCGCGCGGCGGCAGCGCAAGCTCTGCCCGACGGCGAGGGGCCGTCAATTTTCGTTTCACCCGATTCGGAGAGCTGTCATTCCCAACGTCGACGAAGTCCGCGCGGTCCTGGCCGGGGTCAATGATCCGGCGCTGCAGATTGATCTGGTGTCGGCGGGCATGGTCAAGGACGTCGCCGTCGACGGCGGCAAGGTTCGTGTCGCGGTTCAGCTGACCACGCCCGCCTGCCCGTCGAAGGACGCCATCCGACAATCAGTGGAGAGCGCCGTCGGACGGCTGGCCGGCGTCAGTGCGGTCGAGGTGGTGCTGTCGGCAGCGGTGGTGGGCCGACCCAACCATCCGTCAAACCCGCGCCTGCCCGGCGTGAAGAACATCATCGCCGTCGCCGCTGGCAAGGGCGGCGTCGGCAAGTCGACGGTCAGCACCAACCTGGCCGCCGCTCTTTCGCGCCTGGGCGCCGAGGTGGGCATCCTGGACGCCGACGTCTACGGTCCGTCGATCCCGCAGATGATGGGCGTGCCCGAGGTGCCGGCCGGCGCCGAGACCGACAAGAAGATCA
This sequence comes from Polyangia bacterium, assembly GCA_036268875.1. Taxonomy (GTDB): domain Bacteria; phylum Myxococcota_A; class Polyangia; order Fen-1088; family Fen-1088; genus DATKEU01. Next base: position 178,517 of record DATATI010000020.1, read on the forward strand.
TCCCCGCCGTCCACCACGGCCTGCGCGTCATCTCGATCGGTTTCTTCATCGAGCGCGGGGGCGCCGTCATCTGGCGCGGGCCGATGGTCGGCAAGCTGCTGCAGCAATTCATCGAGGACGTGGTGTGGGGCGAGCTGGACTATCTGATCATCGACCTGCCGCCCGGCACCGGCGACGCGCAGCTGTCGCTGTCGCAGCTTTTGCCCATCACCGGCGCCGTCATGGTCACCACCCCGCAGGAGGTTTCGGTGATCGACGTGGAGAAAGCTCTGGCCATGTGGAGGAAGGTCGAAGTGCCAGTGCTGGGCTTGGTGGAGAACATGAGCGGCTTTGTCTGCCAAAGCTGCGGCCACCACGAAAACATTTTCTTGCAAGGCGGCGGCCGCAAGCTGGCCGAGCGTGAAGGCATTCCGTTTCTGGGCGAGATCCCGCTGCAAGGAACCATCAGCCGCAGCGGCGACGACGGCAAGCCGGTGGTGCTGGCCGATCCCGAATCAAAAGTGGCGCGCGTATTCATGGACATCGCCAGCGCGGTGGCCTGCCGGTTGTCGGTGCGCAACGTGCCCGCGCCGGGCAGCGGCAAACGCAGCCCGAAACTGACCACCATTCGCTGAGGACGCGCGCGTGTCCGATCAGCGCCGCCATTTCTCGATGATCCGCCAGTTTCACCTGGCCGACGCGTTCACGTTGCTGAACGGCTTTGCCGGCACGGGCGCCGTGCTGGCCTTCATGCGGTTTCTGTTGGAACGCGACAAGCGCTGCTTTTGGCTGGGCGCATGGTTGCTGCCGGCGGCGTTGGTCATGGACGTGCTCGACGGCCGAGTGGCGCGCTGGCGCAAGAAGGCGTCGCCGCTGGGACAAGAGCTGGACTCGCTGGCCGACGTGGTGTCGTTCGGCGTGGCGCCGGCGGCGATGGCCTTCGCGGCCGGTCTGCGCGGCGGCTGGGACGTGCTGATCCTGATGTACTTCGTCGGCTGCGGCATCTCGCGCCTGGCCCGTTACAACGTCACCGCCACCTCGCTGTCCGCCGAGAACCGGAAGGTCACGCACTTTGAAGGCTTCCCCATCCCCAGCAGCTTGCTGCTGGCCGGGATCATCGCCCTGCTGGCCGCCACCGATCACTGGCAGGAGGCGCTGCCCTTCGGCTGGTTCGAGCTGGGCCCGTGGACCTTGCACCCGCTGGCGCTGTTGTTCGCCGTGCACGGCAGCGCGATGATCAGCAAGACGCTGCGGATCCCGAAGCCGTAAACCCTATTTGATGTCGGCGACGACCTGCGCCCACGCCGGCCGGGTGGTCACGCGCTGGAACCAGGCCGCGGTGTGCGGGCGATCGGCCAGCGGATCGCTGGGCAGGCGCAGTTTCAGTGTCACCAGAATGGCGGTGTTGGAAAGATCGGCGAGCGAGAAGCCGCCGGCCAGGTGTTGTTGCGTCGTCAGCACCGTCTCCATCACCGCGGTGGCGCGAGCGATCTTTTGCAACGCCGCCTCGGCGATCCAGGGAAGGCGTTTGTCCGCCTCACCAAGTGCATAGGTGTAGAACTCGGCGTAGGCGGGATAAACCGCGGTGGAGGCGAAGTCGCACCAGCGCAGCACCTGGGCCCGTCCCTGTGCCGCCGCCAGGCTGCCGTCAGCGCGCGGCAACAACTTGGCCTCGGGGTACTTCTCGCCGATGTACCAAAGGATGGCGTCGGACTCGGGCAGCGTGAAACCGTCGTCGACCAGGACGGGGATCTTCCCGTGCGGGTTGATGGCCACGAACGCGGGGCGCTTGTGCTCGCCCTTTTGCAAGTCGACGGCGATGAATTCGTGCGGCGCGCCGGTCTCGGCCAGGGCGGCGCGTAGCTTGAGGGTGTTGAACGAACGCAGGTTGGTCGAGCCGTACAGCTTCATGGTCAGTTTTGTCCTTCGGGAAAATTACTTGGTCAGAAACCGGGCCAGGATGGTCTTCACCCCCACCGACGGAAAACGCATCGTCACTTTCATGTCGGCACCGGCCGCTTGCCAGCCGCGCACCTCGCCGACGCCGAACTGCGAGTGGCGCAGCTTGGCCCCGATCTGCAGGCCGCTCGGCTCGGCTTCGTGGTCGTAGTCGACGACGATCTCGCCCGTCGCTGCTTTGCGGGCGGGTGACGCCGCCGCTGTCGGGCGGGCGGCCGGCCCGCGACGCGGCGCCGAAAATCCGCCGCCGTTGCCGCCCCCGCTCGCGTTCCAGCCGCGCTCGCGTCCACCATCGTCGTCGCGGCTCCAGCGGCCACCCCACGGTCCCTGGCCTTCGCTGTCGCCGTAGTAACCCGCCGGCCGCTCCATGACGATGGCCTCGATGCACGCGGCGGGCAGCTCTTTCAGGAAGCGACTGGGCACGCCCGGCAGCTCTTGCCCGGACAGCCGGCGCCGCCGCACCCGCGACAGGGTGAGGAACTTGCGCGCCCGGGTGACCGCCACGTAACACAGGCGGCGTTCCTCCTCGACGGCCGAATCGTCGTCCACGCTACGAGCGTGCGGAAAAATTCGCTCTTCCAGGCCGGTGATGAACACGGTGGGAAATTCCAGTCCCTTCGCCGTGTGCACGGTCATCAGCGACACCGCGCCCTTCTCCGGATCGTACCCGTCGACGTCGGAGGCCAGCGCGATGCGCTCGAGAAATCCCGACAGCGACGGCTCCTCCGCTTCCTTCTCGTACTCGCGCATCTGAGCGATCAGCTCCAAAAGATTCTCGATGCGCCCTTCCGCTTCCAGCGACGACTCGGCCGCCAGCGCGTCGCGATAGCCGCTCTCCTCCAAGACTTTCTCGGCCAGCGCGGCCGGCCCCAGACCCGCGCCTTCGCTGCGCAAGCGGGTCATGAACTCGACGAACGCCGCCACCTTCTTGCGCGGCCCGGTGCCCAGTATCTCCGGATCCTCCGTGGCCGCCGCCAGCGCCGCCCACGCCGAGATCTTCTTTTCATAGATGAGATCGGTGATGCGATCGACGGTGGTGCCGCCGATCCCGCGCGTCGGCACGTTGATGATCCGCTGCAAGGCCATCCCGTCGTCCGGATTGGAAAGGGCGCGCAGATAGCAGATCAGATCTTTGATCTCCGCCCGGTCGAAAAAGCGCGTGCCACCGACGATGACGTACGGCAGATCGCGCGCCCGCAAGGCGTCTTCCAGCACCCGCGACTGGGCGTTGGTCCGATAAAACACGGCGAAATCGCGCGGGCTGGCGCCTTCCTGCAAAGACGCCTCGATGCGCGCGGCGACGAAGTCCGCCTCGTCGCGCTCGGTCTCCCCTTCGAACATCACGATCGGCGACCCGTCGCCCGATTCGGTAAACAGGCGCTTGGGCCGACGCTCCGTATTGCGTTCGATGATCGCGTTGGCCGCGCGCAGGATGTTGCCGGTGGAACGATAGTTCTGTTCCAGCTTGACCACCTGGGCGCCGCCGTGGTCGCGCTCGAAGTCCAGGATGTTGCGAATGTCGGCGCCCCGCCATTTGTAGATCGACTGATCCTCGTCGCCGACCACGGTGATGCTGCCGGTTCGCCGCGACAGGTACCGCACCAACCGGTACTGCACGCTGTTGGTGTCCTGAAATTCATCGACCAGCACGTGATCGAAGCGGTTCAAGATCTCCTGCGTGCCGTTGACGTCCGCCGCGCAAAGCTGCAGCGCCGACATCAGCAAGCCACCGAAGTCGGTGGCGTTGGACGCCGCCAACCGCTCTTCGTAAAGCGCATACGCTTTCGCCACCACGTCGTCGAAGTAATCACCGGGCTGAAAATCTTTGGCCGTGATGCCTTGGTTCTTCGCTCGGTCGATGGCCGACAGCACCTGGCGCACCGGGAACAGACGCTCGGGCACCTTCAGATCGGTCAGCACGCGGCCCAGCAGCCGTTTTTGATCGTCGTCGTCGTAGATGACGAAGTCGCGCAGCAAACCGACCGCTTGCCCCCATTGGCGCAAAAGCCGCGCCGAGATCGAATGGAACGTCCCCACCCACAACCCCGCCGTGCCGAGGCCCATCCGCGGACCCAGCAGCTTGCCCACCCGCTCGCGCAGCTCGCCGGCGGCCTTGTTGGTGAACGTGACGGCCAGGACGCGACGCGGATCGCCGCCGGCCGCCACCAGCCGGGCCAACCGATAGGTGATGACGCGGGTCTTGCCCGAGCCGGCGCCGGCCACCACCAGCAGCGGCTGGCCAGGATGCACCACCGCCGCCAGCTGCGCCGGGTTCAGCTCGCGCGCCAAGGCCTCGCGGGAAAACGGCCCGCTGGTAACTTCGCGCGGGACCAGAGAGACCGTCGGCGCGTGTGCGGCTGGGGGAGTGGCAAGCGGCTGCGAATCGGGAACCATCACCCGCTACTTTGTCAGACCCGGCGTCGCGATTCGACAGCGAATTCATCGCCGCCGCCGCCACGACCAACAAATCTACGGCGCGGCGGCGTCGTGAATCGGCGGCGCCAGCTCGCCCGCCTCTATCTTGATGGGCAGGCGGTTCTGCGGCGGCGGCAGCGGACAGGTGGCGTACGGCGTGAACGCGCACGGCGGCGAGAAGGCCTTGTTGAAATCCACGATCACCTGACCGTCGCGCGGCAGCGGCGTGTAGAGAAACCGCCCGGCGCCGTAGGTCTCGTGCGCGCTGGTCTGATCGCGAAAGATGAAGAACAGCTCGGTCGCGGTCGGCTCTTCCAAGATGGCGTCCAGCCGATATTGGCGGCCCTCCAGGGTGAACACCGCCGCGCCCGGGCTTTGCAGCGTCTGGGCGGGACCGACGGCGCTGGGCACGGTGATCGCCACCGGATGTTCGTGCGCGACAAAACGCGCCGCCACCCGATACGACGGGCGGATGGGAAAAAAGCGCAGGCCGGTAAACGCGCGACGCGCCGGACTGTTGCTGTCCTTGAGGCGAATACCCAAATGTCCAGCCCGCTTGATCACCTGCAGCGACACCGAACCCAGCATCACCACGTCCGCCGGCCCGGGGTCATCCGGGCGCAACTCACGCGTGGTGATCGGTTGGCCGTCGACGGTGGCGGTCGTCCCCGGAAAAAGCGCGATGGTCACCCGGCCTTCTTTCACCGTCAGCGTTCCAGCCGTGGCCGGCGCGCTGCTGGCCGCCAGCACGAGGTCGGCGCGCGGATCGCTGCCGAAACGCTGGACCCCGTCGGCGAGCCAGAAAAGGCCGATCAGCGACAGCCACCCGCGCTCGCCGCGCAGGCGCGCTTCACGGTCGTGACGGTAGGCCTCGATCTCTTTCGTGTAAGCGTCGTCGACCGCCAGCGACGGCGGTTCGCCGACGATCATCACCGCCACCGACGCGGCCAGGGTCGCGGCCACCACCTTCGATCGCCCGCGAAAAAATCCATCGCCGCCGCTCACCCGCCAGCCTCAGGCGATGGTGATCTGCCGCGCCGCCAGCACGGTGGCGATACGCGCCACCACGTCGGACTCAGGTTCGTCGCCCCGGATGGCCAGGTCGCACGATCCGTCGCCGCCGTCGGGATCGACGTCGATCAACACCGTCGGCGTGTCGGTGATCAGCGCCTGCACCGAGCGCGCGTCGGCGAGGCCGATGGCGTTCGTGGTCGACACCACCAGAAGGCCGGCGTTCAACAAAAGGTGCGCCACCTCGCCGAACCGCCGCACCAGCTCGGACTGCGCGGCGTCCACCCACAAATCGTGGTCGACGCCCAGCAGGACATTCTTGCCGTCCAGCATGTAAACGTGGCGCTGCTGCTCGAACAGCGCTTTTTCCAGGGCGCGGGCGTAGCGGTGCTTGCCGGCGCCCGCCTTGCCCACGAACATGATCAGCGCCGCCCGGTGGCCGTAGTGCTGCGCCCGATCGGTCGCCGTCACGCCGCCCTGGACCCAGTTGAAGTCGCGCGTCCGGGCTTCGGCCCGGAGATCCCGCAATTCGTCGGAGACCGCCGCGGTGATGATCCCGCCGCCCGCGACGTCGTACCCATCGACGATGACGAAGCGGCCGGTGGCCTCGCAGTCGGCGATCAGATCGAACGCCACCGGCTGCCGCGTCTCCAGCACCACGTCGGCGACGTCGTGCCGGCCGACGTGATCCTTCTCCAGCGTCGCGCCCAGCTCGGAGGCGTCGATGACCTTGATGATGCGGTGGATGCGCACCGGCGTGGCCATGGTGCCCAGCTTTAATTTGTAGTCCCGATCGGCCACGAAGGGCTTCTTGCCCAGCCAGATCATGTTGGTGCGCAGGCGGGTGCTGACCGGCGGCGCGCGATCGGCGTGGCTCATCACCTCGCCGCGGGTCACGTAGATCTCCTCCGCCAGGGTGAAACCCGTCGACCAGCCGGATTCGATCTCGGTCCGCGCCGCCGTGTTGAAACCTTCGATGCTGCGGATGGTGCTGGTCTTGTTCGACGGTGAAAAGGCCACCCGATCGCCGACCTTCACCCGACCTGCTTCGATGCGGCCGGCGAAGATGCGGCGGTCGTCGCCTTGCTTGGTGAATTTGTAGACCGCCTGCACCGGCATGCGCAGCGGGCGATCAACCTTGGGTGGCGCCTTTTGTAACGCGTCCAGCGTCTGCAGCAGGGTCGGGCCTTCGTACCAGGGCGTGCTTGGCCCGCGCGTCGCCAGGTTCTCGCCGGCGATGGCGCTGACGGGGATGAACTGCTGCGGGCTGACCGCGCCAATGGCTTCCAGAAACGTGCGGTATTCGGCTTCCAGCTTGCGGAAGTGGTCTTCGTTGTAGGCGACCAGATCCATCTTGTTCACGCAGACGACCACCTGGCGGATGCCCAGCATCGACAGGATGTATCCGTGGCGGCGGCTGTTCTCGCGCACGCCTTCCTTGGCGTCGATGACCAGCACGGCGGCCTCGGCGCGCGCGGCGCCGGAGATCATGTTCTTCAGGAACTCGATGTGCCCGGGCGCATCGATGATGATGTAATCGCGGCGCTCGCTCTTGAAAAAGCAGCGGGCGGTGTCGATGGTGATCCCTTGGTCCTGCTCGTCGGTGAGGGCGTCCAGCAGGAACGCGTACTCGAACGGCTTGCCGGTGCGCTCGCACTCGCGCTTGACCGCGTCCAGCTTGCCTTGCGGCAGCGATCCGGTGTCGGCCAAGAGGCGCCCGACCACAGTGCTCTTCCCGTGATCGACGTGCCCGACGATCACCACGTTCATCTGGTCGCGGATCATCTACATATATCCGTCGCGGCGCAGCTCTTCCAGCCCGTGCTTGCCGTCTTGCAGGCGGCCGGAGCGCTCGGCGATGTTGCGGAGCTTGCCGCTCTTGAGCTCGACGATGATCTCGTCGACGTTCTTCGCCGTGCTCTGGATGGGCGCCTGGCAAGGCGCGCACCCGAGGCTCCGGTAGCGCGTGCCGGTGCCCTGGTCGTAGTACAGCGAGACCGTCGGGATGCCTTCGCGTTTGATGTACTCCCAGATGTTCAGCTCGGTCCAATCCAGCAGCGGGTGAATGCGCACGTGCGTCCCGGGCGCAAAGTCGGTCTTGAACTGGTTCCAGAACTCGGGCGGCTGATCGCCGACGTCCCAGGCGTTGTTCTTGTCGCGCGGCGAGAAGTACCGTTCCTTCGAACGGCTGCCTTCTTCGTCGGCGCGCGCCCCGACGATGACGCCGGTGTACGGCTCGGTGTCGGCGTCGGGCTCGTATTCGCCGGTGACCAGATTCAGGCGCTTGCGCGGCAACGTGCCGTGCAGCGTTCCCTTCAGCGCGTCGCGCTTCAAGATCCCGCAGCAGTCGACCCGCGACAGCTTCTTCGGATCGCCGTCGGGCAGGTGTTGCGTGGCCGGGAAGGTCCGCCCTTCCCGGATGGCGTCGGCGTCTTGCCCGACGATCATGGTGAGCTTGTATTCCTTGGCCAGCCGATCGCGATAGGCGATCATCTCGGGGATCTTGTAGCTGGTGTCGATGTGCACCAGCGGGAACGGGATGTGGCCGAAGAACGCCTTGCGCGCCAGCCACAGCAGGACGGTCGAATCCTTGCCGACCGACCAGAGCATGCACAGCCGCTCGAAGTGCCTGAACGCTTCCCGAAAAATGTAGACGCTTTGTTGCTCTAGCTCGCTGAGGTGGTCCATCGAACGGGGGGACTTTACTCTACGATTGCTGGTTTCGCTGGCCTAATTGGGCGCCGCCAAAAGCTCACGCTCGGCGTCGCGCAGCGTCTGCCGCCATTCCTGATCGGCGGGCACCGCGGCCACGGCGCGCCGGTACAGCTTCACCGCATCGCCGATACGGCCCACCCGGCGCAGGTGGTCACCGTAATCGACCAGCGTCTGGTGGCAACCGTCGTGATCGTGGCGCAACGCCGCCTCGAACAGCTCGGTGGCGCGGGTGGTGTTGCCGGCGTGGCCGTGTTCGACGGCGGCCTGGTGCAAGGCCCAATGATCGTCCGGCTCGATGACCAGCGCCTGGTCATACGCCTCGGCGGCGTCGCCGTGACGTTCCATCTCGGCGTAGATGTCGCCCCGAATGGCCGCCAGAAAGAAGGGATCGCCGCCGCGATCGGTGGCGGTGGTGATGGCCTCCAGCGCTTCCAGCGTGCGTCCTTGTTCCAGCAGCACCTGGGCCAGCTTGGCGAAACCCAGCCCGTACGTCCCGTCGGTGTCCACCACCTTGCGAAACGCCGTCTCGGCGCCGCGCAGATCGCTGGCCTCGAGATATGCATCGCCGAGCTCCCGCCAACCCTCGACGAGAAAAGGGTTCAGCACGGTCGCCTTGCGGGCAACCTCCAGAGCGTCTTTGTCGCGCGTGGCATTCAGCGCCTCGGCCAGCATCGCCTGGGCGATGCCGAGTTCCGCCACCCGCGGCTCGTTCAGCGCCGCGCGTGCCTCGCGCACCGCCTGTTCCGCGGTGCCAGCCTCCAGTGACTCGCGCGCCTGGTGCAGGCCCTTGAGCGCCGCTTGCTGGCTGGGCCCGAAGGTCAGCAAGCGGGCCACGTCGGGATCGTCGGGCACCAGCGCCTTGACGATGCGCAACCCAACCTCGGCCGTCGTCGACGGAGAATCAGCGCCCATGGCCGCCACCGCTTCCGCGCGCCAGAACGCCGCGGTGGCCGTCGCCGCCGCGCCCAGCACCCGACGGGCCGCCGTCATCCCCGCGGCGTCGCCCCGCTCGGCCGCCAGCGTGAACACCAGCGCCGCGGCGTCCAGGCGGGCGTCGTCGTCGCGGGTGGCCAGCGGCTCCAGCGACATGGCGTCTTCGAAGGCGCGTTCGGCGGTGGTCCAGTCGCCGGTGCGCACGGCCCGCATCCCCACGGTCAGCAACAGCGCCGGCGTGGGCGGCACCGCCACCCGCAGCGCCGCCATCAGTGTCTCGTCAATCTCCGCTTCGCGGCCGGCGCGTTCTTGCAACTCGGCCACGTCCAGCCAGTGGTCGGCCATCCCCGGATCGCGCCGCGCGCGTTCGCGGGCCAGGGCCAGCGGATCCGATTCGCTGGCCGTGCCGGCGCCGAGCTCGCCGCACAGGACGTGCAGAAAACGCAGGAACGACGTGCCGACGCGATCGACGCCGCGCTCGCTGACCTCGACCACCGGCCATTCACCGTCGGTGGCGGCGTCGTCCATGTCCAGCGCGTACCGGTGATGCCCGCGTTCCAGCACCGGCCACAGCCCGGCCGGCCAGGCGTTCGACCGGCTGCTCTCCGGGTCGGGCGAATCACGCCGCCGCTGCGCCTCGGCCACGGTCAGAAGAACGATGTCGTTGCCCAGCAAACCACCATCATGAGCCGCGACGAAGGCCAGCAGCCCGGGCGGCGGCCGCCGGCCCATCGCGGCCTCCAAGCTGCGCGCGTTGGCCCGTCCGGAGGCGGGGTGCAGGATGGCCCCGGGCAGGGATGAAATCGCCCTTTCGATTTCACCAAGCAGGGTGTGGGCGGGATCGACCATGGGCAGGGTTTAGGACGCCGGCGACCGACAAGCAAGCCTGGCTTCACCGTCGGGCCAACGCTATGCGACGGGGTTTTCCACAACAAATGTAGGAGAGGCTCCCCCTCAAGACGCTGTGCCGCAAAGCGTTTTCAACAATGATTCTCGAAATGTGTATTCTGAGATTCTAAAAACTTCCGCAAATCGGCAAAGACGAGCGAAACTTTAGCGTTCGCTAACGCGCCAACTGCGGTTGCTCGAAAGGACTGGGACGGATGGGCAGAATTCTGCTGTGCGATGACGAGGAATCTCTGTGCCGCAGCCTTGGGCGCATCCTCCGCGCGGCCGGGCACGAGGTGGTCACGGCTGATGGGCCAGGCGGACACGTGCGCCTGCGCCAGGAACCGTTCGATCTGATTCTCACCGACATTCGCATGCCGGGATTCAGCGGCTTCGAGATCCTGGCGGCCGCCCGCTCGCACTCGCCGGGCACGCCGGTGATCGCCATGAGCGGCAGCGCCGAGATCCCCGACGCCGTTCGCGCCATGCACGCCGGCGCCCGCGATTTTTTGATCAAGCCGTTCGACGTCAAGGCGCTGGAAGAGGCGGTCGCCAACGTTTTGCGACCGGCGCCGCCGACCAGCCCGGCCGCCGATCCCGTCACCTGGCGTAACAAGCACGCGCCCTGGATGCTGGGCAACGACGCCGCGATGTTGCCGGTGCTGGCGCTGATGTCCCAGGTCGCCGACACCCGCTGCACGGTTTTGGTCACCGGCGAATCCGGCACCGGCAAGGAGCTGGCGGCGCGTTCGCTGCACGCCGGGTCGGCGCGCGCGGGAAAACCGTTCGTGCCGGTGAACTGCGCGGCGATCCCGCCGTCGCTGGTGGAAAGCGAACTGTTCGGTCACGCCAAAGGATCGTTCACCGGCGCGACGACCTCGCGCGTGGGGCGGTTTGCCCAGGCGGACGACGGAACCATCTTTCTCGACGAGATCGGCGAGATGGAGCTCGGCGTGCAGGCCAAGCTGCTGCGCTTGATCCAGGACGGCGAGCTTTACCCCGTGGGCGAAGAGACCCCGACCAAGATCGACGTGCGCATCCTGGCCGCCACCAACCGCCAGCTGGAACGCGAGGTGGCCGCCGGACGCTTTCGCGCCGACCTGTACTGGCGCCTGAACGTTATCCCGGTGGAGATGCCCAGCCTGCGCACGCGCGGGTCGGACATCATCCCGCTGGCCGAACATTTCGTCGGGCGGGCCAACGAACGCCACAAGCGGAATGTGGGCGGTTTTGATCAAACGGCGCTGGGCGCCATGCGTACGTATTCGTGGCCGGGCAACATCCGCGAGCTGGAAAACGTCGTCGAGCGTCTGGTGATCGTCAAAGGCAGCGGCACATTGACGCTGGCCGATCTGCCGCCGGCCATCCGCAGCCCGCGCGACGTGACGCCGCTGTCGACGCCAATGCCCGAGCTGCCCAAGGACGGCACCGACCTGCGGGCCATGCTGGAGGCGGTGGAAGAGCGGATGATCGGCGAGGCGCTGGAGCGCACCGGCGGCAACAAGAACCGCGCCGCCGAGCTTTTGGGATTGAACCGCACCACCCTGGTTGAAAAGCTGCGCCGCAAACGCGTCTCGCCGCAGTTCTAGCGAACAATTGCCGAAGCAGCCCGAACCCGCTCGGACGTCTTCCTTGACGGTGGACCAAGCGGCGACTTCGTAGTGCCGTAACGGAGGAACGCATCCACTTCCGCGCTTTCACCGACCACAACCCAAGCGGCCAGTGTCGGCTGCGGAGCGGCCAATGTGAAGATCGACAAAATGTTTCTTACGCCCGCGCCCGGAACATACTGAACCAATCTTACTGACGAGTCTGAGTGACCTGTAGAGTCGCTCGGCCATTCTGCACCATGTTGCTTTGAATCGCAGAATAGACGGTCTCGGGATCGGACTGAGGCGTCAGGTTTGGGATTGTGGTCACTTTCAGAGCATAGACGGCAAAGAGATAACTCTGCTGCGCACCGGCGGCTTGAGGACACGGTCCTTGGTATCCGTTACCAGTGAAACCGTCCAGATTGTTAAGGTGAACTTGTTTAGCCCCTGCCGGTGTTGCCGGCATCGCGACGTGGTCGAGGTTAACCGGAAGTGACATGACCGACGCAGGGATGTCCCACATGAGCCAATGCTTGGCCGTGTCGCTCGCGCCCTGATGGATCAACGTCATCGCGTAGCTCATAATGCCGGGCGGGCCTGGCGTCCAGGCGAGCGGGGGCGAGATGTTCATCCCCATCGGGAGATTGCCGGCCTGGGCGCACTTGTACATCAGCGGGATGTTCATCCCGGTGGTGAAAGCGGTGCTCGTCAATGCGAACGGTCCGGCGGGAACGTCGGGCGCGACCTCGACCGGGGCGTCGAGCGAGCCGACGTCAGTCGCGGCGTCGACGCTGCCTCCGGTACCAGCAGCGCTGCCACCGGTGCCGGTTTCACCGCCGCTCCCGTGACTGCCCCCGGTGCCGATGCTGCCGCCGCTGCCCGTGGTCGCGCCACCCGTGCCGGTGGCGCCTCCTGAACCTGTGACGGTCGCCCCGCCGGTGCCCGAGGATCCGCCGCCGCTGCCACAGCCAAGCGCCAGCAACGGCACCAGGAAAATCGACAACGGCCGGGAAAAATCGATCGGCCTCATGACCCCGTTATCACCGGAAGGCACGAATGAAGTCAACCGCGGCCCACGGCAAGCGCGGGTCGCGGCTACCAGCCATCAGCCGATCAGGTCAGGCGCGCTCAGGTCAAACGCGGCAGCGCTTCGGCCATGCGGCGGATGCCCTCTTCGACGTTCTTCATCGACGTCGCGTAGGACAGCCGCACATAACCAGGCGCATGGAAGGCCGAGCCCGGCACCACCGCCACCTTGGCCGCTTCGATCAAGTACTCGCACAGGGCCAGATCGTTTTCGATGGTCTTGCCCTCGGGCGTCTTGCGTCCGATGAACGCCGACAGATCGGGGAAGGCGTAGAACGCGCCTTTCGGTTCGACGCATTTGACGCCCGGGATCTCGCGCAGGCGGGCGACCATCACCTTGCGGCGCTTGTCGAACTCGACCCGCATTTTCTCCAGTTCGTCGGTCGGTCCTTCGATGGCGGCCTGGGCGGCGGCTTGCGCGACCGCAGCGGCGTGGGTAGTCGACTGGCCTTGCAGCGTGGCCATCGCTTCGATCACCGGCTTCGGGGCCATGGTGAAACCGACGCGCCAGCCGGTCATGGCGAACGCCTTGGACACGCCGTCGATGATGATGGTGTGGGCGCGGACCTCGGGGCTGATCGTCGCGGGCTGGAAGAACGTGGCGTCTCCGTACAGCAACGTGCGGTAGATGTCGTCGGTCATCAGCCAGACGTCTTTGTCGACGGCCAGCTTGGCCAGCCCGCGCAGCGTCGCCTCGTCGTACACCGCGCCGGTCGGGTTCGACGGCGAGCAGACCAGGATCAAGCGCGTGCGCGGCGTGATCGCCTTCTCGACGTCCTCGACGCGCACCTGGAAGTTGCTCTCGGCCGAGGTCGGCACGTTGACCGGACGGCCGCCGGCCAGCTTGACGATGTCGTTGTAGCTGACCCACGCCGGCGTCGGAATGATCACCTCGTCGCCCTCGTCGACCAGCGCGTGGACGGCGTTGAAGATGGATTGCTTGGCGCCAGAGCTGACGATGATCTCGCTGGGATCGATGGTCAATCCGTGGGCTTTGCCCAGCCAGGTCGCCACCGCCTTGCGCAGCGGCACGGTGCCTTCGACCAGCGTGTACTTGGTGGCGCCGGCGTCCAAGGCCTTTTTCGCCGCCTCCTTGATGTGCACCGGCGTGTCGAAGTCGGGCTCGCCCGCGCCGAAGCTGACGACGTCGATGCCGGCGGCCTTCAGCTTGGCGGCCTTGGCGGACACGGCCAGCGTTGGAGACGGTTCAACCACAGAAAGTCTACGCGCAAGCTTCACCGGACAACTCCTTTCAGGATCTTCACCCGCAGAGCGGCGACCACCGCAGGCGGAACCATCCGCGACACGTCGCCGCCCATCAGGGCCACTTCTTTTACCAGCGATGAGGATACAAAAAAGCTCTCTTCGCTGGTCATGAGAAAAATCGTCTCCACCTGCGGGGCCAGATGCCGGTTCATGTGCGCTTGCTGGAATTCGTACTCGAAATCAGCCAGCGCACGCAGGCCACGGATAACCACGCTGGCCCCGCGGCGGCGCACGTAATCGACCAGCAGGCCTTCGAAGGCGTCGACCTCGATGCGCGGGTCGCGGCCAAGAGCATCGGTGATCATCGCCTTGCGTTCGTCGGTCGTGAACAGCGGGGCCTTGCGCGGATTTTCGGCCAGCGCCACCACCACGTGCCCGAAGATGCCCAGGGCCCGGCGCAGAATATCGGCGTGCCCGTTGGTGATCGGGTCGAAGGTGCCGGGATAGACCGCCAGGGGTTTGGGGGTGGTCATGCGGAGATGGGCCCTCAGCGAAGGGGTGCGCGCGGAGCGAGGGCGCCTATGGCGGCCGCGGTCACGAGCGCCCGCCGCGGTAAAAGCTGAGCTCGGTGTCGCCGTACTCGCGCCGGTCGGCCAGGAACAAACCGCCGACCGAACCGCTGACGCTGCCCGGGGGCCGGTGGCGGCGATCGTGTTCGACGACCACGACCGAGCAGGGCACCAATAAATCGTTGGTGCCGAGTTCCGCCAGGACCGCCTCGACCTCCAGACGGTATGGCGGGTCCAGGAAGACCCACGAAAAATGCAGATGCTGGGCGCCCAGCCGGCGCAGCGCCGTCGCCACGTCGGCGCCGACCACCAGCGCCCGGTCCTCGCATTCAAGCTCGCGGAGGTTGCGGCGCAGGGCGGACAGCGCATGGGGATCGCGTTCGACGAAGACGGCGCGCGCCGCCCCGCGCGAAAGCGCCTCCAGCCCCAGCGCGCCCGTGCCGGCGTACAAATCCAAAATCGCGCCATCGGGCGGCGGGCCCAGGATGTTGAACATCGCCTCGCGCACCTTGGCGCCCGTCGGCCGGGTGCCCGTTCCGCGCGGAGCCACCAGCCGCCGCCCCCTGTCCGACCCGCCGGTCAACCGCATCTCAGGGACATTTCCTACTCTCTTGCGCCTCGGCGGTCAAATGGACCGTCGCCGGCGACAACGCCGCAGCGCCTTAAACGATGATAGACTTGGAGGTCGTTCATGCTGCGAGTAGGAGCTTTCTTCGACGTCGATCGGACATTAGTCGCGTGCAACACCGGACGGCTGTTTCTCAAGTATCTGCGAGGACGCGGTGAGATCTCGTTCCTGCGCGCGCTGCGGGCCACCGGCTGGATGCTCAAGTACCACTTCTCGTTGATTGATCTTCAACAGGTAGCGGCCGCGCTGGCTACCCAGATGCACGGCGTTTCAGAGCAAGACTTCGCCGATCGCTGCCGCGGCTGGGTGGAGGCAGAAATCCTGCCGCTGCTGCTGCCGGCCGCGCTGCGCCAGATCGAACATCACCGCGCGCAAGGCCACCTGCTGCTCATCCTCTCGTCATCGCCTACCTACATCACCCGTCCCATCGCCGAGAAGCTGGGCCTGGACGAGACCATCTCTACGCAGCTGGAGGTGGCGGGCGGACAGTTCACCGGCAAGCTGCTGGGGCCCGCCTGTTACGGCGCCGGCAAGGTCCACTGGGCGGAGAAGATCACCGCCGAACGTGAACTGGATCTACAATCCAGTTTCTTTTACACCGATTCGTACAGCGACCTGCCAATGTTGGAGCGGGTCGGTCACAAGGTCATCGTTAACCCGGATCCGCGTTTGCGGCGGACCGCGAAGCAACGGGGGTGGTTGGTGGAGAACTGGATTGAGGTGCGGGCGTGAGCGTTTACTCGGCGCCCTGGTACACGCCGGCGGTGCAGCGTCTGCTGGACCTTGCGCTGGAAGAAGACGTCGGACGCGGCGATGTCACCACCGCCGCGGTGATCGACGAAAGTCAGGAAGCGGAAGCCGACATCATCGCGCGCGAGCGGCTGGTGGTGTGCGGCCTGGGCGTGGTCGAGGCGGTGTTCATGCGCTTCGACTGGCGCGCCCGCGTCCGCACCAAGGTGGCCGACGGCGATCCGGTGGCGCCGGGAACGCTGGTGGCGACGGTGCGCGGGCCGGCGGCGGCGCTGTTGGCCGGTGAACGCACGGCCCTCAATTTCATCCAGCGGCTGTCCGGCATCGCCACCTTGACCCAGACCTACGTGGCGGCGGCGGGCGGCGCCAAGCTGCGCGTCACTGATACACGCAAGACCGTGCCCGGCATGCGCGCCCTGGAGAAATACGCCGTGCGCACCGGGGGCGGCCACAACCACCGAGCGGATCTGGCCTCGGGCATCTTGATCAAGGACAACCACATCGCCCTGGTGGGCAGCGTGCGCGAGTGCATCCGCCGGGCGCGCGCCCAGGCGCCGCACGGCCTGCGCATCGCCGCCGAGGTCGACAACCTGGCCCAGCTGGACGAAGCGATCGAAGCCGGGGCCGAGGTCATTCTGGTCGACAACTTCGCAGTGCGCGAGATGAGCGAAGCGGTCAAGCGGGTGCGCGAACGCGCGCCGCGCACCATCGTCGAGGCGTCGGGCGGCGTGACGCTGGATCGCATGCGCGAGATCAGCAAGACCGGCGTCGACGTGGTCTCGATCGGCGGCCTCACCCACTCGGCGCGGGCGGTGGATCTGTCGCTGGAGATCCGGCCTGTCGAAGACACGCGCGAAATCCGGTCGAGCGATCGCGAACGCAGTTAGGGCGCAGCGGCAGCCGAGGGGTTGCGCTTTGCAATCAGCGCCTGCCGCGGCGGTCGCAGGTTGAAATCCCGCGGTATTCGCCGCCTGGCCGTCGACAGGTCACCCGCGCCTGCCTGGTAGCTTTGTCCGCGAGCAACCGATGGCCATCCCGCCCACCGACAGTCCGCTGCGCGTCCTCATCGTCGACGACGAAAAAAACATTCGCCAGACCCTGAGCGTCTTCCTGGAGAAACTGCACTGCGCGGTGGATCTGGCCGGCAACAGCGAAGCGGCCATCGTCGCGCTCACCCGCCAGCCGATGGACTTGGTATTTCTGGATCTGCGCCTGGGCACCGAGGGCGGAGAAGAGCTGATCCCGCGTCTTTTGGCCTTGTCGCCGGCGTTGCCAATTGTGGTCTTCACCGCCTATTCCACGGTGCAGACCGCGGTCGACACCATCAAGCGCGGGGCCTGGGACTATCTCGCCAAGCCGTACACACCCGAGCAGATCCAGCAGGTGGGTGACCCGCGCCCGCGAGCGGCGCGCCCTGGCGACGCCAAGCTATGGCGGCGTCGGCATCCACACCGTGCTGAACATCTTTCGGGCCTTTCCCATCAGAAGCGGCTTTGCTGGCTGGGCGCACGATGGTGATCTTGCCGGCCAAGATACCTAACGACGGTGGGAACGGCGCCCGGCCGAGCGGCGCGCGTAGTAGGTTCGCGGGCGAGATGCCATCGCTTGCGCCCTTCACCTCGGCTGCCCTGACCGCCGCGCTCCGGACCCGCTGGGTGGGGCGGCAGAACGTCGTGCTGGCGGATTGCGCGTCGACGAATGATCTGGCGGCGCTGCAGGCGCGTGGCGGCGCGGGCGAAGGGCTGGTGATCGTCGCCGATAGGCAGTCGGGGGGGCGCGGGCGGATGGGGCGAGCGTGGCATTCGCCTGCGGGGGAGAATCTTTATTTTTCCATCTTGCTGCGGCCGACGCGGCCGGCGGTGGAGATTCCGCCGCTGACGTTGCTGGCGGGCGCGGCGCTGGCGCTAGCGCTGACCACCTTCGACATGGCGCCGCGCCTGAAATGGCCCAACGATGTGCAGCTGACCGTCACCGACGCAGCCTCGCCGCGCAAGGTGGCTGGCATCCTCACCGAGATGGCCACCGAAGGCGCGCACGTCGCCCACGTGGTGGTCGGGATCGGCCTCAACGTGAACACGCGCGAATTTCCCTCGGACCTGGCCGACAAAGCGACGTCGCTGGTTCTCGCCCGCGCCGCCGCTGGCGGCGATGATCGCCCGCTGGATCGCCTGACGGTTCTGGCCGCAGTGCTGGCCGCCTTCGAAGACGCCTACGAAAAATTCCGCGCCGACGGGCCGCGCGCCGCCGTGGCCCTGTGGAACCCGCACGCCGCGCTGGGCGCGCGCTGTCGGGTGCGGGTCGAGGGACGCGAGGTGGACGGCGTATCGCTGGGCATCGACGCCGACGGCGCGCTGCGGGTGCGCGACGATGACGGGCGGGTACACCACGTGGTATCTGGTGAAGTCACATGACCTCTTTTGAAGCGGCGGTCCTGGGCCTGGTCCAGGGGATCACGGAATTCCTCCCCATCTCGTCCACGGCGCACCTGCGCGTCGTGCCGGCGCTGCTGGGGTGGACTGATCCCGGCGCCGCCTTCACCGCTGTCTTGCAACTGGGCACCCTGGCCGCCGTAATCGGTTACTTCCTGCGCGAGCTGCTGGCGATGATCGGCGCGGCCCTGGCCGCCGCCCGCGACCCGGCCCGGCGCGACGATCCCAATGCCCGCCATCTTTTGTATCTGGTCGTTGGCACCATCCCGGTCGGCATCGCTGGCATCCTGCTCAGACACGCCATCGAAGGGTCGTTCCGCTCGCTGTGGGTGGTGGCCACGTCGATGATCGTCATCGCGCTGGTGCTGGGGTACGTGGAAAAGTCCGCTCGCCACGAACGCGGCTACGACAGCATCCGAATGCGCGACGCCGTGATCATCGGGTGCGCGCAGGTGCTGGCGCTGGTGCCGGGCGTCTCGCGCTCGGGCATCACACTGCTGGCGGCGATGGCGCTTGGTCTGCGGCGGGACGCCGCCGCGCGCTTTTCGTTCTTGCTGTCGGTGCCAGCGGTGGCGGCGGCCGGCATCTTCGAGCTGCCCAAGGTTTTGAAGGCCCACGACATCGGCGGCGCGCCACTGTTCATCGGCCTCCTGGTGGCGTTCGTGTCGGGCTACGCCAGCATCGCCTGGCTGTTGCGCTTCCTGCGCACGCGCACCACCATGCCGTTCGTCGTCTACCGCCTGCTGCTGGGCGTCGTGATCCTGGCCCTGCTGTTCTCGGGCCGCGTCGCCGCCTGATTTTTCAGCCGCGCTCGCCGAGGCCGACGTAACGCTCGCCGGTGTCGGGCAACAACGTCACCACCAGCTTGCCCGCGCCCAGGTTTCGCGCGACATCGATGGCCGCGCACACCGCCGCGCCCGACGAGATGCCCACCAGCAAACCTTCGCGGCGGGCCAGCTCGATGCGCATGGCCCGCGCGTCGGCCTCGGTCACCTGGCGCACGTCGGAAAGAAGATCGCGGCGCAGCACCTCGGGCACGAAGCCGGCGCCGATGCCTTGAATGCCGTGCGGCCCCGGCGGGCCGCCGGACAGAACGGCGCTGGCCTGCGGCTCGACAGCGACCAGCGCAACGTCAGGAAAGCGCGCGCGCAACACCTCGCCCACGCCGGTGATGGTGCCGCCCGTGCCGACGCCGGCGACGAACGCGTCGGGCACACGCGCGCCCAGCTCGGCCAGGATCTCCGGCCCGGTGGTGCGGCGGTGCACTTCGGGGTTCATCGGGTTGCGAAACTGCTGCGGCATGAAGGCGCCTGGGTATCGCGCGGCGATGGCGTCGGCTTTTTGCACCGCGCCCTGCATGACCTGGCGAGCCGGCGTCAGATGGATCTCGGCGCCGTAGGCGCGCAGCAAGGCGCGGCGCTCTTCGGACATGTTCTCCGGCATGGTGAGGATCAAGCGATAGCCCTTCACCGCCGCCACCAGAGCCAGACCGATGCCGGTGTTTCCCGACGTCGCCTCGATGATCACCGATTGACCGGGGATCAAACGCCCGTCGCGCTCGGCGGCTTCGACCATGGCCAGCGCCGCCCGATCCTTCACCGAGCCGCCCGGGTTCAGGTGCTCGCACTTGCACAGCACGATGGCCGCGTCGGCGCCCGGCAAGCGGCGCAGGCGCACGAGCGGGGTGTTGCCGATGCGGCGCAGAATCGATTCTTCGAACGCGGTATCTGGCGGCGGCGGTGCTTCGTTCACGCGGGGTGTCGCCTCAGATGAAGTACATTTGCGGCAACACCAGCACGCGCTTGACGCCGGCCGCTTCGGCTCTGTCGACGAAGTCTTGCAGCGAGACGCTTTCCAGAACGTCGACCAGCCGGGCGATCACGTCGCGCCACACCAGCGCCGGAATATCGTCGTCGCCGGGCAGATCGGCGCCGGCGCGGGCCGCCTTCCGCTCGGGCAGCGTCGGGACGCCGTCGAGGGTGAAGAGATCTTCCAGCGCGCCACGCAGGGCGCGCAAGATTTCGCCCAAACGGATCTCGCCGGCACCGCGGGTCAGCGCGTACCCGCCGCGCGGCCCGCGCTTGGCTTCGACGATACCGGCGCGTTTGAGATCCTGCAGGATCTGTTCAAGGTATCGGGGCGGGATGCCTTGCCGCTCGGCGATCTCCTTCGCCTGCGTGGCCTGACCACGGCCGTGAAACGCCAAATCGTAAAGAGCGCGCACGCCGTACTGGGTCTTGCTGGTCAGCCGCATGGTGAAGCCGTCGTCCAGTCAGTCATGGCGTCAAATCGAGTAATCCTCGACGAAAATTTTGGCCTCGCGCAGGTTGGCCATCACCAGATCGCCCTCGCTGATGCCCAGCGATTCCACCTCGGTCTTGGGCATCTCGACGGTCATCGGCCCACCGTCAGCCAGCCGCAGCGACAGCTTGATGGTGCCACCCAGCCGGGCCAGCCGTTCGACGCGGGCCACCGACACCTCGGGTGCGTCGTCGCCGGCCTTGGTCAGGCCCACGTCGTGCGGCCGCACGAAGGCCTGAACCGCTGTCCCGTTGGGCGCCGACGTCTGCGCGCCCGCGTCCATCGGCGCGGCGAACGCCCCGACGGAAACGCGGCCGTCCAGCATGCGACCGTGCAAGACGTTGGCCCCACCGACGAACGAGGCCACGAATGGCGTGGCCGGGTGATCGTAGACGTCGCTGGGCGCGCCGGCCTGGGCCACGCGGCCTTCGTGCATGACAACCACGTGGTCGGAGACCTCCATCGCTTCTTCTTGATCGTGGGTCACCAGCAACGTGGTGAGGTTGCGCTTTTGATGAAACGTGCGCAGCCAGTCGCGCAGCTCGACCCGCACCTGGGCGTCCAGCGCGCCGAACGGTTCGTCCAGCAACAGCACCTTCGGTTCGATGGCCAGCGCGCGCGCAAAGGCCACCCGCTGGCGCTGGCCGCCGGACAGCTGCGATGGGTAGCGTTCACCGAGGCCCTCCAGCTGCACCAGCGACAGCAGGTCGTCGACCTTGCGCTTGACGTCGGGTTTGGGCGTGCGGCGCACCTTCAAGCCGAAGGCGATGTTGCGGCGCACGTTCATGTGCTTGAACAAGGCGTAGCTTTGAAAAACGAAACCGACGCCGCGCTTTTGCGCCGGCACCGCCGTCTGCTCCTGTTCGCCGAACATGACCGCACCGTCGTCGGGTTGCTCGAGACCCGCCACCACCCGCAGCACGGTCGACTTTCCCGAGCCCGACGGGCCCAAGAGCGTGGTGATGCCGCCCGACGGCGCCGTGAACGAGACGTCGGCCACCGCGGGCGTTCCGCGCACGGTGAATCGCTTGGTCAGGTTGCGGACGACGACGCTCATGCCTTGCGCTCGTAAAGCCGATTGATCGCGGCCAGCAGCAGCGGCCGGCGATCGCCCTGCGGCACACCGTCCGCACGCCACCCCGGGCGCAATGCGCGCGCCTCGGAGACCCAGGCTTGCATCTCGTCTTCTGCGGGCAGCAACGCTTCCAGTCCTTCCCGCATCAGGCCCGCCAGCGCGGGCGCCGCACCGTCCGTGGACACCGCAACGGTCACGCCGGCTCGCCGAACGACACCAGCACCGTAGGCCGACGCCGCTTCCGGATCGTCGACGGCAATAACAAAAAGGCGGCGCGCCTCCGCTGCCGCCGCGACCTGACGATTAACCTCCGGCGTTGCCGCCGCCACCACCAACCAAGCCCCATCCAAATCGTCAGGCCGAAACGGCCGCGCCGCCACCACCAACCCCTTCGTATCCCTCACCCGTTCAAGAATGTCTTGCCGCAGCTCCGGGGCGACCACCAAGACTTCCGCACCTGCCCCCGTTAACCCACCCATCTTGGCGGCCGCCACCGGCCCGCCACCCACCAACACCACCCTGCGTCCGGCAACCTTCAAAAACACTGGCAAGAGCGCCGCTGATTCTTTTTCGCCGCTGCCCGCCAATGTTGTCTACCTTTTTACCGTAGTATCTTTCGCTCCCCGTTTTGCCTGGTCGGCCTCGCTCTCGCGCTGTCGACGAAGGGCAAACTACGGCACTGCGGCTCACCTGTCAAGATCGCGAATGGATAATTTCCGACCATTTCAGTGTACTATTATTTCTTCCCTGAACGCGCTATCAGGCGGCTAGCGAACGGGGTGCAGCCCACACTCTTTATATTCGGGATCTTCCCACCACCAGCGCCCGGCGCGCGGGTGTTCACCGGGCTTGATGGCGCGGGTGCAAGGCGCGCAGCCGATCGACGGATAGCCCTGGTCATGCAGCGGATGAATGGGGACCTTGTTGGCGACCGCGTAGGCGCGCACCTGGCCCATTGACCACGCGATAAGCGGGTTCACCTTCGCGATGCCGCCGTGGCCTTGATCGAATTCGATCGCCGGGGTCTCGGTTCGAGTCACCGATTGTTCGCGGCGCAATCCCGTGACCCAGGCGTCCAGCCCCGCCAGCACCCGACCAAGCGGCTCGACCTTGCGAATGCCGCAGCATTCGTGGCGGTTGTCCAGCGACTCGCGAAAGCTGTACAGGCCCTTGGCGCGCTCCAGTTTTTCCACCGCCGCCCGCTCGGGAAACTGCCATTCGATCGCCAGGCCGTATTTTCCGATCACCCGCTCGGCGGTCAGGTACGTCTCCTCGGGCAGGCGGCCGGTGTCCAGGGCGAACACCCGTACCGCGCGGTTGACCTTGAACGCCATGTCGATGACCACGCAGTCCTCGATGGAAAAACTGGAGGCCACCGCCAGGCCGGCGCCGAAGCGCTCGACCGCCCACGCCACCACCGCGTGCGGATCGCCGCCGGTGAGGCGCGCCGCGGCCGATTCGATCTCGCTGGGACTCGGTTTCATGAACCCCGCATTTTAGCAGCCGATGCGAAAATAGCCCTCGCTTCAGGCCACAATCGGCCAAGCGTTCTGGTGTATATCTCGCGCCCATGGCAGACGGGCAGACTGCGACCCAGCCGCAACGACTGAAGCGCGCGCTGACCCTGCGCGACCTGATCCTGTACGGGATCATCGTCATCCAGCCGGTGGCGCCGATGTCCGTGTTCGGCGTGCTCAGCGAGCGCGGCAACGGACACGTGGTCACCACCATCTTGATTGCCATGGTGGCGATGCTGCTGACCGCGTTCAGCTACGGTCGGATGGCCCGCGCTTATCCCAGCGCCGGGTCGGCCTTCACTTACGTCGGCCAGGAGATTCACCCGGCCTTGGGTTACGCCACCGGCTGGAGCATGGCCATGGATTACATGCTGAACCCGATGATCTGCATCATCTGGTGCAGCAAGGCGGCGATGAACTTCGCCCCCGGCGTTCCCTACTGGGCGTTCGTGCTGTTCTTCTTCGCGCTGTTCACCGGGATGAACCTGCGCGGAATCCGCACCTCGGCGCGCTTGAACACCGGCATGGCCATCGGCATGGGCGTGGTGATCGTCATCTTCTTCATCGCGGCGGCGCGCTATATCGCCGGTGTCCCGCACGATCAGGGCTTCTTCACGCGGCCGTTTTACGATCCGCACACGTTCAACGTGAGCTCCGTGCTGGGCGGAACGTCCATCGCCGTGCTGACGTACATCGGCTTTGACGGCATCTCGACGCTGTCAGAGGAAGCAGAGAACCCGCGGCGCAACATCTTGCTGGCCACCGTATTGACCTGCTTGGCCATCGGCATCCTGTCGGCGGTCCAGGTTTACCTGGCCCAGTTGATCTGGCCGGCGTCGGAGAAGTTTCCCGACGTCGACACGGCGTTCGTGCACGTCGCCGGACGCGCCGCCGGTCAGTGGTTCTTCGTGGTCATCAACCTGACGCTGCTGGTGGCCAACATCGGTTCGGGCATGGGCGCTCAGCTGGGCGCCGCCCGTCTGCTGTACGGCATGGGCCGCAGCAACGCCCTGCCGCCAAAGTTCTTCGCCGCCATCGATCCGAAGACGCACATCCCACGCAACAACGTCCTGTTCGTCGGCGTCATCGCCGTGCTGGGCGCGTTCGTGCTGTCGTACGGCCTGGGCGCCGAGCTGCTGAATTTCGGGGCCTTGATCGCCTTCATGGGTGTCAACCTGGCGGCGTTCGTCCGCTATTACCTGCGCGAGACGGACAAGAAGCTCATCAACCTGTTTCCGCCTTTGGCCGGTTTTCTGATCTGCGCGTTGCTGTGGATCAACCTGTCGCGCCTGGCGATGATGGCCGGCGCCATCTGGTTGGCGGTCGGCATCGCGTTCGGCGCCTGGAAGACCCGCGGCTTCAAGGGGGACCTGGTCAGCTTCGAGATCCCGCCCGACGACGTTTGAAGGGTCTCAGCCCTTCCCCACGTCCAGCGCGCGCCACAGATACCAGCTGGCCACCGAACGGTACGGCTTCCAGCGCGCGCCGTGTTTTTGCAGCTGCTCGCGCGTCGGCAGCGCGCGCTTCTTGAAAGCGACGGCATAACCCTTGCGCACGCCATAGTCGTCAGCGGGCAACACGTCCGGGCGGCCCAGGCGAAACATCAGCAGCATCTCGGCGGTCCAGCGGCCGATCCCGCGCACGCCGGTCAGGCTTTCGATGATCGCCTCGTCGTCCATCTGGTGCACGTCGTCCAGCGTGGGCAGCGCGCCGTCTTTCGTGCGATGGGCCAGATCGCGCAGCGACAGCAGCTTGGAACGCGACAGGCCGGCGCCGCGCAATTTCTCGTCTGAGGCGCGCAGGATCTGCTGCGGCGTCGGACCTTCGTGCACGCGCGGAAACAACGCCCGCACCCGCGCGTAGATGGTCGCCGCCGCCTTGCCGGACAGTTGCTGGTAGACGATCGCTTGCGCCAGGGCAGCGAAGATGCTGGCGGTGTGATCGCGCTGCATGGCGAACGGCCCGACCCGGTCGATGAGGCGCCCCAAGCTCGGATCGGCGGCGCGCAGGTGAGTCACTGCGGCGACGGTGTCGAAGGCGAACGGAGGCGGCGGTTCGGCCAAGACAATCGGCCCGCCGGCGACGCCGGTGCTTTTGCCGCGGGCGGCGTGCGCCGATTCGATGGCCAGCATGCGCAGCTTGGTGGTGATGCCGCCGGCGGCGGAAAATCCGCCCACTTTTCCGCCGGCCGCCAGCACGCGGTGGCAAGGCACGACGACGGCGAACGGGTTGCGACCCAGGGCCTGCCCCACCGCCCGCGACCCACCCGGCGAACCGGCCTGGGCGGCGATCGCGCCGTACGAGACGGTGGTCCCCGGCGGCAACGCGCGCGCCGCCTGGTAGACCCGTCGGTGAAACGGCGGCACGGCATCCATGTCAAGGACGATGGCCGACAGATCGCTCCGCTCGCCGCCCAACAAGGCGGCGATGCGATCGATCGCTACCTTCACCGCGACAGGCGGCAGCGCCTCTTTCGTGTCGGGAAATCGCTGCTGCATCCGGGCCCGCGTCGCCGACTCGCGCCCCTCGGGCAGGTTCACACCGACGATGCCGCGCGCCCCCCAGGCGATGGCGCAACGACCGATCGCCGTATCGAACAACGCGAAGCCATCCTTGTTCACGGCGCGCAAATGCTAGCACTCCTTGTGTAGACTGACCGACACTTGGCTGTTCCTTCATCGCCTGCCCCTGCCGTGCCCGCGCGCTGGACCGTTCTCGACGTGATCCGCTGGACCACCTCGCGCTTCGAAGAGCGCAGCCTGGACACGCCCCGCCTGGACGCCGAGCTTCTGGCCGCGCACGCGTTGAACCTCGAGCGCGTGCAGCTTTACGTGCAGCACGATCGGCCGCTGCTACCGGCCGAACTGACCACCCTGCGCGGACTGGTCAAGCGCCGACAGGCCGGCGAGTCGGTGGCGTACATCCTGGGCAAAAAAGAATTCTTCGGCCTGGCGTTCACAGTCGACAAACGCGTACTGGTCCCGCGCCCCGACACCGAGACGCTGGTCGACGAGGCGCTGGCCTTCCTGCGCGCCGCCACCACCGAACCCGCCGCTGAATCGACGCACGAACGCCCGCCATTGAAAGTCGCCGACGTCGGCACCGGCTCCGGTGCCATCGCCGTCGCCATCGCCAAGCACAGCACCGGCGCCTGGGTGGCGGCCACCGACGTGTCCGCCGACGCGCTGGCGGTGGCGCGCCAGAACGCCGAACACCACGGCGTGCAGGTGACCTTCGCGCAGGGCGATCTGGATGCGGCGCTTTCGCCGCTGGCGCCGCTGGATCTGATCGTCGCCAACCTGCCGTACGTTCCCAGCGCCGCCATCGCCACGCTGGCGCCGGAGGTGCGCGCCGAACCGGCGCTGGCCCTCGACGGCGGGCCCGATGGGCTGACCCTGGTGCGCCGGTTGATCAACGCCGCGCCGTCGCTGCTGAACCCGGGTGGCGGCCTGGCGCTCGAGATCGGCGCCGGTCAGGCCGCCGACACCGCGGCCCTGATGGAAGCGGCTGGCTTCGTCGAGATCCGACGGCGGCGCGATCTCGGCCAGATCGACCGCGTGGTCTCGGGGCGGCGGCCGTGACCGACGCGCAATCCCAGACCGCCAGCCCGGCGGCGGGCCAAGAAGCGGCGGTGGTGGCCGGGCGCGGGGCGCTGTTCATCGGGTTCGCCAAGGTCTACTTCATGATCAGTGGTTTTCTGCAGCAGGTGCTGCTGACCCGCCTGATCGGCCTCCGTGAGTTCGGCGCCTTCGGGGTGGTGAACAACGTCATCTCGATCGTGAACAATACGGTCGTGCAAGCCACCATCCAGTCGATCTCGAAGTTCACCGCCGAGGACGACCACCGCGCCGGTGCCGTCCAACGCGCGGGCCTCAAAATTCAACTGGGTGTCGGGGCGGCGCTGGGCCTGGCGTTCTTCGTCGGCGCGCCCTGGCTGGCGGCGTTCGAAAAAGCGCCCAGCTACGCCAACTATTTCCGCATCGCCGCCGCCATCCCGTTTCTGTATTCGCTGTACGCCGTCTTCGTCGGCTCGGCCAACGGCTTGCGGCGCTTTCGCGTACAGGCGGGGTTCGACGTCAGCTTCTCGACGGCAAAAACCATCTTGCTGCTGGGCGCGGCGCTGCTGTGGAGGGTGACCGGCGCCTTCTTCGGGTTCGTCGCGGCCGCGGTGTTCATCTTGATCGTCGCTTCGCGGGTGATGCGGCTGCCGGCACCGACGGACGCGCCGGCCTTCCCCGCGCGTCGCCTCGGGCGGTACATGCTGGCGGTGGTGACGTACGGCTTGCTGCTGAACGTGGCGCTGAACTACGACCAGCCGCTGCTGCACCATTTTGCCGGCACCGTCGACGCCCAGGCGGCGGGCGTGGTGGCGGCGCACTATCAGGCGCTGCGCACCCTGGCCTTGTTGCCCTATCAAGCGCTGCTGGTCATCACCTTCGTGATCTTTCCGCTGGTGTCGCGTTCGACCTTCTCCCAGGACCGCGAGGCGACGCGCGCCTACGTCACCCAGACCCTGCGTTATGCGCTGATCCTGGCGGTGGGGATGGGTCTTGCGCTGGCGGCGCGGCCGGGCGCGCTGCTGGGGATCCTGTACAAACCCGAATACGGCGACGGCGCGTCGGCATTGCCGATGCTGGTGGCGGGTGAGTGTTGCCTGGCCATGCTCAGCGTCTCGTGCGCGATCTTGAACGCCGCCGGAAAAACCACGGCGACGTTGATCTTGATGGCGCTGACGGTCGCGGTGGGTGGCGGCGCGGCGGCGGTGATGGTGCCGGCCGCGCAACCGGGACAGCCGATGCTGCTGGCCGCAGCGCTGGCCACCACCCTGGGCAACGCCGTCGGCTTCGCCGCGGCCATCATCTATCTGCGTCGGCAGCTGGGCGGCAGTCCGCCGCTGCGCACGCTGGCGCGGGTGGCCCTGGCCATCGGCGTGGTGGTGCTGCTGGGGCGACTCATTCCCGCGCACGGCAAGCTGCTGGGCCTGGCCGCGACGGTGGCGCTGGCCGGGATCTATGTCGCGCTGCTGGTGTTCACCGGCGAGTTCGGCCCCGAAGATCGGGCGAAATTCGCCAGAATTTTGCGTCGGCGCTGAGGCGGGCTTACCGTCGTAGCGTGAGCATGCGCGCACGCCTTTGCTGGTTGACGGCGGTGATCGCCACCGTGGCGGTCGGTTGTCTGGCCCCGCAGCAACGGCGCGAGGAGAACCTGACCAAGGCCGCGCAGGACTACAACAACGAGCTGCGCTGGGGCCGCTATGAACACCTGTCGACGTATCTGTCGAAGGACGAATCGCAGGCGTTGGCGGTGCGCAGCCGCGATCTCGGCGACGACTTCAGCATCGCGGACAACGAAATGACGCTGGTGCAGTTTGTCCCCGGTTCGGAGAAGGCCACCGTGGTCACCGAGGTGGCCTGGTTCAACCAGCGGCGCGCCCTGCTGAACAAGTCGACCATCGAACAACACTGGGAGTGGAGCGACGGCCAGTGGCGACTGGCCGATCAGAAACGGATTCACGGCGCGCGGTTCCCACTGGTGCCCGAGCCGCTGGCGAAAGCGCCGGCGGCACCGTGAGACCGAAAAAGCTCTAGCGCGGAGCCGCCGCCGGTGACATCGGCGCCGACTGCCCCGACGATCGCTTGGCCAGCAACGCCGCGACCGTGGCCCCCAGCAGCACCACACCGATGGCCACGCCGATGACAAAGCTACGCGCCGCGCGATTGCCGGACTGCTGCCGCACGATGGTCGGCACGTTGGTCGCCGACGGTTCCAGCACGCTGGCCAAAGTTTCCGGGCCCGGCGTGGGGCCGGTGACGGACGGGCTGGGCGGCAGCGGCGAATCGTCCATCGGCGGGGGCGGCGGCACCGGCAATCTCTGCGACGGTCGTCGGGTCTGTCGCGCTTGCGCCGCTTGCGAGGCGATCGTTGGCTGCTCCTTCATCGTTTGCCGGTCTTCCAGCAGCTCGGGCACCTCGTGCAGGCCGATCACCGGCGTCATGCGCTCGGTCGACCAAGCGCGCGGGTCGATGAAATCGCCGGTGGCATTTTCAAAGGGCGAGGCATCGGACGGCGACAGATCGTCCTCCGACAGCGGCTGGGCGCCGGTGTCTTCGAAGTCGACCGAGGTGAACTTGACGATCTCGTCCTGCAGCAGCGTGTTGATGATGCTGCCGGATTTTTTCGCCTCGCCCGACTGGGCGTTCATGTCGTCCAGGCACTGGCGCACCAGCTCCGCGATGTCGCGCGAGATGACCTTCAGGCCGCGCGAGTAACTGTAGTGCGCCAGCGCGTCTTGAAGATCGAGCGCGCTTTGATAGCGATCCTCGGGCCGCCGGGCCAGCGACTTTCTGACGATATCTTCCAGCTCGGGCTCGACCTGGGGGTTCTGCGCCTTGAGCGGCGGGATCTTGGCGTTACGCACCAGCTCGACGGTCTGGTAGTCGGTCTCGCCGTAGAAGAGACGCTTGCCGGTGAGCATCTCGTAAAGAAGGATCCCGACGGCGAAGATGTCGGCGCGGTGATCGACCTCCTCGCCGCGCGCCGCCTCGGGCGACAGATAGCTCATCTTGCCTTTGACCACGCCGGGGTCGGTGTTCTCGAGCTGGCTGGTGGCCTTGGCCAAACCGAAGTCCACCACCTTGACCTCACCCTGTTTCGAGATGAGGACGTTGGGCGGCGAGATGTCGCGGTGAACGATCCCCAGCGGTTTGCCCGTGTCGGGGTTCAAAAGCTCGTGCGCGTAGGAGAGGCCCTTGCACATCTCCATGATGATGTAGAGCGTGTGGGCGATGGGAATGCGGCGGCCGATACGCCGGCGCCACTCCATCAACGACTTGAGGTGCACGCCATCGACGTACTCCATGACGATGAAGTAGGTGTCGTCGGCGTGGCCGATGTCGAATACCTGGACGATGTTGGCGTGCTGGAGGGCCAGCGACAGCCGCGCCTCGTCCAGGAACATGGCGACGAACTTCTTGTTCTTGGTCAGGTTCGGAAGAATTCGCTTGATGGCGATGTTCTTCTTGAACCCCTGCAGCGACTCGGCGACGCCGCGGAAAACCTCGGCCATGCCACCGGCTGCAACACGCTCGGTGATGCGATATCGACTGTCCGCCATCGTTTCACCGGCTCCGCGCCCGGAAAACTATAACAGAACGCGTGGAAGTGGTAGGCCCGCGAGCAGGACACCGCCCGGCGCGTCGCGAGCGCGGGTCAGTCTTCGAGGCCGGTCGGCATCTTGGCGTCGCCGTCGCCGCCTGGGCCAACGTCGCCCAGTTCCGCCATGCCGCCGCCGCGGCCAGCCTGTTCGGCGGCCTGCTCCTCGCGCTCGCTCTGCTCCTTGCAGTCAATGCACAAGGTCGTCACCGGCCGGGCCAGGAGGCGCCGGAACGAGATGGACTCGCCGCAGTCCTCGCAGATGTCGATCTCGTTTTTCCCCAGACGCAGCAGCTGCTTGTTGATCTTGTTCAGCAGGAACTTCTCGCGGTCGTGCAGACGCATCTCGGTCGAGAAAATTTCCTCTTCCATCGACTCGTCGATGGAATCGCGACCGATGTTGCGCTCGTGGTTCATCGAGTAGGTCAGCGCGTTCTGGCTGGTGCGGGCCAGGCGCTTCTGCTCGTCCTCCAAAACCGTCCTGATCTGGGCCTTTTCCTTCTCAGTCAGCATGGTGATTTGCCCTTGGCCCTTTCGTTATTCGGTGGTGAAACAGACTGGCGGACAGACGGATGACCCGCAGGGGTTGGCACACGTTCGAAGTGTCGACGCTCGGGCGCCGCAACTTTAGTCCGGTCCGGAGATTTTTAGGAAGCCTTCTTCTCCCGAACCAGCTGCGGCCGACCGCGCGAGACCACCACGTCGCGGGTCACCACGCATTCGGTGACGCCGGTCAGGGACGGAATCTCGTACATCACGTCCAACATGACTTCTTCTAGAATCGCCCGCAAGCCACGCGCACCCGATTTTCGTCGGGCCGCTTCCTGCGCCACGCCTTGCAACGCGTCCTCGGTGAATCGCAGCTTGACGCCTTCCATTTCGAACAGGCGTTCGTACTGTTTCGCCAGCGCGTTCTTCGGCTTCCACAAGATATCGACCAGCATCTCGACGTCCAAGTCGTCGGCCGAGACGATAATCGGCAGGCGGCCCATGAACTCCGGGATCATCCCGAACTTCACCAGGTCCTCGGTGCGCGCCATGGCCCGCAGGGCGTTCTTTGATTCTTCGCCCTTGCCGATGTGCGCGCCGAAGCCCAGGCCCCGCTCGCCGACGCGACGGCGCACCAGCTCTTCGATGCCGTTGAAGGCGCCGGTGCAGACGAAAAGGATGTCGGTGGTGTCGACCTGGATCAGTTCCTGTTGCGGCCGATTGCGCGCGCCGTCGGGCGTGATCGACGCCTGCTTGCCTTCGAGGATCTTCAGCAGCGCCTGCTGCACACCCTCGCCCGAGACGTCGCGGGTCACCGACGGACCGCCGCCCTTGCGCGCGATCTTGTCGATCTCATCGATGCAAACGATGCCGCGGCTGGCTTTCTCGGGATCGTTGCCGGCGTTGCGGTACAACGCCTTGATCACGCTGTCCACGTCTTCGCCCACGTAGCCGGCCTCGGTCAGCGTGGTGGCGTCGGCCATGGCGAACGGCACGTCCAGCTTCTTCGCCAGCGTCTGCACCAGCAGCGTCTTGCCGCAACCAGTAGGGCCAAGCAACAGGATGTTGCCCTTCTGGATCTCCACCTCGCCGGCCTTGCCATGCTGGCCGATGCGCTTGTAGTGGTTGTAGACGGACACCGCCAGCGCCTTCTTGGCGCGGTCCTGGCCGATGACGTAGCGATTCAGCTCTTCGTAGATCTCGCGCGGACGAGGATATTTCGGGCGTTCGGCCGCTTCTTCCTTCGCGATGATGTCGTTGCAAAGGGCGACGCACTCGTCGCAAATGAACACCCGCGGACCCGAGATCAGCTTTCGCACCTCGCGGCGCCGCTTCCCACAGAAGGAGCAGTGGAAATCGTCCATTGCTGTCCAGTATTGCACCGGGACCGCGGGACGCCAAGCGGTCGGCGACGGTTTTCCGCGCCAGCGCGCGGCGCGCCAGATTTGCGGCGCGCGCGCCTCTTGCTTTTTTCCATTTTTGGGCCCCGGTTGTGGCGTTTCCGGTCGCGGGATAGTGTACCGCGCACATGAGAGCCCTGGTCGTGACGTCCAACCCTGGAACGGCGGTGTCCGAACCAGACTCACCCGCCTCGGCGCTGAACGAGCTCGGATGCGAAGTGGTGGCCGTCGGATACGACGTCGATCAATTGCCTGAAGACATCGAGCTCACGCGGCCGTCTGTGGTGGTGGTGGACGCCGGGGCGCACCTCGAAGTCGGCCGCGCCGCCATCCGCCGCGTGCGCGAGGTGGGTTCGCTGGCCGACGTGCCGGTGCTCCTGTGCGTGGAGGTCTCGCGTCTGGCCGGTCTGGATCCGGAGGCGGGCGCCGATGACTTCGTGCTGGCCCCGGTGGTCGGGCCCGAGCTCTACGCCCGCATTCGCCAGCTTGATTGGCGCATGTCGTCCTTTCGCGCCGCCGGCCGCATCAAGATCGGCGACCTGGTGATCGACGCCGTCGCTGTCGAGGCGTCGTTCCGTGGCCGCCCGCTGAAGCTGCCGCGCCAGGAATTCCAGCTGCTGAAATTTCTGGCCGAGCGTCCTGGGCGCGTCTTCAGCCGCGAGCAACTGCTGTCGCGGGTGTGGGGCTATCGCTATGCCGGCGGCACCCGCACCGTCGACATTCACGTCCGCCGCCTGCGCGCCAAGCTGGGCCCCGGCAGCGTGATGATCGAGACCGTGCGCCACGTCGGCTACAAGCTGCGGGCGCCTGGCACGCCCGCCATCACCTGAGACGATCGTCGATCAGGGCGCGCGGGGCGTGCGCGTGGCCTCGACCAGCTGAATGACGACATCGGCGATCCCGATGGGCATGGTCAGGCGCAGCGGAACGCGCGCGTCGTCGTCGGACAGCCACACGGCGAAGGTGCGGCGCGGGCGATCGTCGGCGTCGCGCCCGTCGTAATAGATGGGATCGGCGCGGCCGTCGACACGCACGGTGGCGACGCGGCCGTCAGTCTCGGGCAGTGTTTGCCGGCCGACCGCGGTCAGCGTCACGCGCCACAGCGCCTGTCCGTCGAGGATCTGCAGGACCACCGGCTGGCCGACCACCGGCGGCGCCGCGCGCAGGCGCATCAACAAACCCACCGGATCCATCGTCGGTGTCGCCGCCGAGAACACCACCTGCTTGGTCGACGGCGGCGCGCCTGGTTTCTGGCGCGCCAGGCGCAAGACGCCGGCCTGCGGCTGATCGATGGTGTCGGTGACGTCGTCGCCGCCGGTGCGGATCATGGTCCAGCGCCGGGCGCCCAGCGTCGCCGGATCGAACTCCGCGTCGACGCTCTTTTCGCTGCGGCCAAGGCCAAGGATGCTGCCTTCGCCGCGGCCGGCGACTTTGATCAACCGTCGCCCGCCCTCGGTGCGTTCATCGGCGATCGACAGACGCAGTTGGCCGATTGATCCGATCGCACCGTAACTGACGCGGTACACGGCCTCCTCGCGCAGGGCCAGCGGCGCCGGCAGCGCTGGCAAGAACGAAAGGCGGCGAAACAGGGTGGTGTGCAGGGCCAGGCGAACCGTCTCCGGCGCCACCAGTGGCGGGTGCTGCCGCGACCATCGCCATTCGGCGGACAACCACGGCGGATGGGCCAACGCCAGCAGAAACCAGATCGCCGACATACGGATTGGACGCCGCCCGCGGCGAATATCGTCACCGCGCAGCCACCTCGGAAACCGCGTCGTATGATGGAGCGTGCACCAGATCGGAATTTCGCTGGGCGATCCGGCGGGCATCGGACCGGAGGTGGTGGTTCGCGCCCTGGCCGACCGGCCCAAGCTGGACGCGGTGGTCTTTGGCGATCGGGGAATCTTGGACCGGGCGGCCGCCGCGATTGGCCTGGCGGCGCTGGCGTCTCATCAGATGGTTGCGGTGACCAACCTCGGCGATGGCGCGGTGGTGGCCGGCCAGCCCAGCGACGCTTCGGGCCAGGCGCAGCTTGCTTATCTCACCGCCGCCACCAACGCGGCGCTGGCCGGGCAGATCGCCGCGCTGGTGACGGCGCCGATCTCCAAGGCCTGGATCGCCCGCGCCGGTTTTGAGTTTCCCGGCCACACCGAGTATCTGGCCGCCCGGGCTGGCGTCGCCGACTTCGCCATGATGCTAGCGGGACCCAAGCTGCGCGTCACCGTCGCCACCACGCACGTCGCCTTGCGCGATGTTCCGCGTCTGCTGACGCCCGAGCAGATCGCCACCGCCGTGGTGCTCACCGCGCAGGCGCTGCACGACGCGTTCGGATTAGCGGTGCCGCGCGTGGCGGTGGCCGGTCTGAACCCGCACGCCGGCGAAGAAGGACGCTTCGGCGATGAAGAGGCGCGCCTGGTGACGCCGGCGCTGGCCCTGGCCCGACAACACCTGGCCGCTCGCCACCTGCCCGCCGACGTCAGCGGCCCGCACGTGCCGGACGTGGTCTTTCGCCAGGCGGCGACGGGCCGGTTCGATGCGGTGGTGGCGCTGTACCACGACCAGGGGCTGATCCCGGTCAAGCTGCTGCACTTTGACGACGCGGTGAACGTCACCTTGGGCCTGCCGTTCGTGCGCACGTCGCCGGACCACGGCACCGCCTACGACATCGCCGGGCGGGGGATCGCCCGCGCCGATAGTTTTCTCGCCGCGCTGGATCTGGCGGCGCGTTTGACCGGTTTGCCGCGTCGCTGAGTCGCCGACGAGGGGGCGCTGGCGTCGGCGTCTGTTGTCTGAAAAACAACACGCCCGGCCCTGTCGCACTCGACTTTACTTGCAGGGAGCTGTGGTACTGTGTCGTTGGTGGACTATCCGTCCGCTCGCTGTCCTCTCCCCTGGAGGCGGGCGCGCACGGAGGGTCCACCGGCGGCAAAAAGGGCGCGGACAACCATGAGCAAGATCGTCATCAAGGGGGCCCGGGAGCACAACCTCAAGAATGTCGATGTGGAGATCCCACGCGACAAGCTGGTGGTGCTGACCGGCCTTTCGGGCTCGGGAAAGTCATCCCTGGCCTTCGATACGATCTATGCCGAGGGCCAGCGCCGCTATGTCGAATCGCTGTCGGCGTATGCGCGCCAGTTTCTGGATCAGATGCGCAAGCCCGACATCGATTCGATCGAAGGGCTGTCGCCGGCGATCTCAATCGAACAGAAGTCCGGGTCGCGCAACCCGCGTTCGACCGTCGGCACCATCACGGAGATTTACGACTACCTGCGGCTGCTCTGGGCGCGCATCGGCAAGGTCTATTGTTATCAGTGCGGGGAGCCGATCGCCTCGCAGACCATCCAGCAGATGGTCGATCAGATCCTGGGTCTGCCGGAGGGCGCGCGCTTCTCCGTGCTGGCGCCGGTGGTGCGCGACCGCAAGGGCGATTTCACCAGCGAGCTTTCCAAGCTGCGCCAGGACGGGTTCGTGCGCGCCAACATCGACGGCGATCTCTTCGAACTGTCTGATCCACCCAAGCTGGACAAGGCGAAGAAGCACACCATCGAGGTGTTCGTCGATCGGCTGGTGCGCAAGGACGGCATCCGCCAGCGCCTGACCGATTCGGTCGAACTGGCGGCCAAGCTGGCCGGCGGGGTGGTGAAGATCTCGCCTTTGGAAGGCGAGGATCTGGTCTTCTCCGAGAAGTTCGCCTGCTCGACCTGCGGCATCAGCTATCCGGAGATCACGCCGCGCTTGTTCTCGTTCAACAACCCGGCCGGCGCCTGCCCGGCCTGCGACGGCATCGGGGCGAAGATGTTCTTCGATCCCGATCTCATCGTCCCCAACGAAGAGCTGTCGTTGAAAGAAGGGGCCATCGAGCCGTGGGAGCGGCGCAACAGCGCCTTCTTTCACCAGATGCTGGATTCGGTGTCGGCGCACTTCGAGATCGACCAGTACATGACGTGGGGCAAGCTGCCGCAGAAGACCCGCGATTTGATCCTTGGTGGTTCGGGCACTGACGAGATCGAATTTTCCTTCGAGAAGAACGGCCGCAAACACACCTACAAAAAAGAGTTCGAGGGCGTGCTGGCCAACCTGCAGCGCCGGTTCGACGAATACGAGCGCCGCCGCCGCGAGCAAGGCCGCACCAGCGAGCAAGACTTCGAAGCCATCTACGACGAGTTTCACCGTTATATGTCGCAGACGGTCTGCGAGGACTGCCAGGGCACGCGCCTGCGCCAGGAGGCCCGCCACGTCAAGGTGGGCGACAAGAGCATCACCGAGATGACCGCGCTGACCATCCGCGAGGCGCACGCCTTCATGGGCGGCCTGACCCTGTCGCCGCGCCAGAAAGAGATCGCCGGACGGATCCTGCGCGAGTCGGGCGATCGATTGTCGTTCCTGATCAAAGTCGGTTTGGATTACCTGTCGCTGGATCGCACGGCGGCCACGCTGTCGGGCGGCGAGTCGCAGCGCATCCGGCTGGCCACGCAGATCGGCAGCTCGCTGATGGGCGTGCTGTACATCCTGGACGAGCCGTCGATCGGCCTGCACCAGCGCGACAACGCCCGGTTGCTGGAGGCGCTGAAGCGCCTGCGCGATCTCGGCAACACCGTGCTGGTGGTCGAGCACGACGAAGACACCATCCGCGCCGCCGACCACGTCATCGACATGGGTCCCAAGGCCGGCGTGCTGGGCGGGCGCATCGTCGCCTCCGGCTCGCCAGAGGACATCGAGGGCAACACGCAGTCGCTGACCGGCGCGTATTTGTCGGGGCGCAAGCGCATCGAGGTGCCCAAGCACCGGCGCCAGTCAGCCAATCGCAACATCACCTTGCGGCGCGCGCGCGGCCACAACCTGCGCGATCTCACGGTGTCGTTTCCCATCGGCGTTTTGACCTGCGTGACCGGCGTGTCGGGCTCGGGAAAATCGACGCTGGTGATCGACACCTTGCTGCGCGCGCTGGCGCACAAGCTGCACGGAGCGAAGACGGCCATCGAACCCAACGACGGCATCGAAGGGCTGCAGCACGTCGACAAGGTCATCGACATCGATCAGGCGCCCATCGGCCGCACGCCGCGCTCGAATCCGTCGACGTACACCGGCGTCTTCACGCACATCCGCGATCTGTTCGCCAACCTGCCCGAATCGAAGGCGCGCGGGTACAAGCCAGGCCGCTATTCGTTCAACGTCAAAGGCGGCCGCTGCGAGGCTTGCCAGGGCGACGGCATCCTGCGCATCGAGATGCACTTTCTGCCCGACGTGTACATCGAGTGCGAGGCCTGCGGCGGGCGGCGATACAACCGCGAGACGCTGGAGGTGCGCTATCGCCAGGCCAGCATCGCCGACGTGCTGGACATGACCGTGGCCCAGGCCTGCGAGTTTTTGGAGAACATCCCCAAGGTCCGGCAAAAGCTGGACACCCTGCGCGAGGTGGGCCTGAGCTACATCAAGCTGGGACAGTCGGCGACCACTCTGTCGGGCGGCGAGGCCCAGCGCGTGAAGCTGTCCAAAGAGCTGGCCAAGAAATCCAGCGGCCGGACGGTCTATATCTTGGACGAGCCGACCACGGGCCTGCACTTTGCCGACATCGCGCAGTTGCTGTCGGTGTTGAACCGGCTGGTCGACGCCGGCAACACGGTGATCGTCATCGAGCACAATCTGGACGTCATCAAGACCGCTGATTGGGTCATCGACCTCGGCCCCGAGGGCGGACCGGGCGGCGGGCAAGCGATCGCCCAGGGAACACCGGAAGACGTGTCCCGCGTGGCGGCCAGCTACACCGGCCAGTTCTTGCGCAAGGTGCTTTAGGCGCGCAACCGGCTCAAGCGGCGCCGCCCTCGAACGACTGACGGACGGTGGGCTCGCGCATGCGCCAGATGCGGCCGTCGAGCAGGAAGTGGTGCAGGTTGATGGAGGTGATCACCGTGGCGCTGACGACGGCGGCGTCACCCAGGAAACCGCCGGCGATGGCGAACAGCCCGGGGTTGATCAAAAGCCCCAGCAGCAACACCGTCCCGACGTAGATGGCGAAACCGCGCGCGTCGCCGGCGCCGCCACCATTTCGGGCTTGCCTTTCTTTGTCGTGGTGCCAGCCGGTCAGGGCCAGGTACTGCAAACCGTGAAAGACCGGCACCAGCATGATGTTGAAGAAGGGACTCCACAGTGCCCAGCCGAACCACAGCGTCTGGGTCAACACCACGGCGTAGGTCAGCGCCGGCAGCGGCGCTCCCTGCCGGCGGCGGCGCACGCCCACCACCGCCAACGCGACAAAGCTGACCACCAGCGCGCCCACGCCGACGCCCAGCGCCCAGATCGGCAACGACACACCGGACGAAAAAGTCTGGCGCGCCAGCTGATAGGCCGGATTGCGCGCCGAAGCGTCGACCCGCAAAAGGCCCAGCAGCGACAGCAACCACGACACGTGCAGCGGCACCGACAAGAGCCGCTTGTCCGTCGGCGACAGGCGCGCGCCCTGGCGCAGCGGATAGACCATCGCCACGCCCAGCGTCTGTCCCGAGTAGTGGTAGCCCGACCAGACGACGTAAACCAGAAAGTACGCTGGCGCCACGGTGGTCGGAAAACGCAGCGCCGCCACCGCGATCGCCAGCAGCGCAAGAGGCACCGCGATGGTGACCAGCGGGTGCGCCCGCACGATCGCCGCCCGGCTGTACGCGCGCCGGTAGGTCGCCGCATAGTGCGGACCGACGACCAAGATAGACAGCGACGTCGCCAGCAGCGCCGCGGTCGTGGGGTGGCCGCCGGCGATCAGGATCAGGAAGACCGCCGACACCAGCAGTGTCACGCCCGGCCCCAGCAACAAAAAATCCCAACCCGGTCCCAGCAAGAACGAACGTCGCGCGGTGGCGGTCGGCGCGGGCGCTGGCCGCGGCGCAGAGACAGGCACTGAAGACGGCGCGTGAATGTCTCATTGTAGTCGCCGCCGCGACCGCCGACCAACGGCGTGCGCGATGAGCAACGCTTTTCCTGTGAGATACTGCCGGACGATGAACCAGATCCGGCCACCATGTCCGCGCCGGAGGTGACGGTCCGCCTGGCGTGCGCGCTGGCCTTGCTGGCGGCCGTCGGCTGGTGCGGCTACGGATGCGCGGCGCGCTTGCTGCCCGACGCTGCGCTGTCGGCGCGGGCCGCCGGCAGCGTGGTGGGCGCGCTGTGGTTGCTGGCGATGACCTTTCGTTTGCTGGCGGCGCTGCGACTTTTTTTCCTCCCGGCGGCTCTGCTGCTGTGGGCGGGCCTGGCCACGGCGGCGATTTTTGCCGGCACCGGCCCGAACCTGGTTCGTCACGCGCGCCACGATTCCCGCCTGGCGCGGGCGGCGATGATCGATCCGTCGCTGGCAGCGGCGCGGCCGTGGATGCTCATCGGCGCGCTGCTGTTGACGCTGCGGGTGGCGCGCGGGCTGGCCACGCCGCCCCTTGGCTATGACAGCCTGCTTTACCATTTATTCAAACCCGGCCAGTGGGTGGCCGCGGGCGCCTTCTTCGACCAACCGGCGCCCGACTGGTGGTCGTTCTTGCGGGCGTATCCGATTGGCGCCGAGCTGCTGTGGGCGTGGGCGATGTTGCCGTTGCACGGCGATGGGCTGATCGCGGCGGCGGGCGCGCTGGTGTGGCTGGGATGTTTCGGGGCCGGGTACGGGGCGGCGCGCGCGCTGGGTGCCGCGCGCGTGACGGCGTTGACGGCGGCGGCGGCGATCGGCTTTTTGCCCGCGGTGATCGCTTACACCACCGCCGCGTATGCCGACCCGACGCTGCTGCTGGCGTTCCTGCTGTCGGCGCTGTTTATTGCTCGCACGTGCCGCGATCGGCGCCCGGGTGACGCCCTGCTGGCGGCGGCGGCGCTGGGCTTCTTGGCGTCGGTCAAGCACACCGGCCTGGTGTTGGGCGTGGTCGGATTCGTGGTTGTCGTCGCCGACGTGGTGCGCTGGCCGCGCTCGGTTCGGGCGCGCGCGCGGCTGCTGGCGGCGATCGTTGTGGTCGCGCTGGCAGTGGCGGCGCCCGACTATTTGCGTCTCTGGGCCCAGTACGGATCGCCGCTGTACCCGCTCGGCGGCCGCAACGCCGAGCTCGGCGCGCTGTTCTCGGGCACGATCTTGCCGCCCGCGCTGACCGGCTTCGACGCGGCGGCGTTCTGCCGCGAGCTTTGGTGGGGGCCGCGTGGCCTTGGTTGGCTGGCGCCGCTGATCGTCGTCCTGGCGGTGTCGGCGACGATCCGCTTGCTGCGCCGGCGAGCCAACCTGGCCACGGCGGCATTCTTGCTGGCGACGATGTGGATGCCGGTGGCGCTGGCGGCGCCCGGCTATCGAGCGCTGCTGACGTTCTGGATCTACAGCACCTCGCGTTTCCTGGTTCCCTTCCTGGCGGCGGCGATCCTGCTGGTGGCGGCGGCCGGCGGGCGCTGGGCGGCGCGGGTGCTGGCCGCATCGTTCGTCGTCGATTTGATCTTCGCGCTGCCGCGCGGCTGGGGCGATGTCGATCGCGCCGCGACGGGCGGCGTGCTGGTCGCGCTGCTGTCCGTCGTGGCGGGGCTGGCGCTGGCGTGGTGGCTGGGGCAGCGGGTGCGTCCACCGCGATCGGCGCTGACCGTCGGCGCTGGCCTGCTGGCCGCGCTGGCGGTGGTCGGTCCGTGGTGGAACCAGCAGCGCGCCGCCGATCGGTATCGCGTCTACGAAGAAGCGGCGGCAGGCGCGGTTTTCGACGTGCACCCGGCGCGCCTGCCGGACTGGCCGCTGTGGAAGAGCGTCGACGACGAAACCCCGCACGTCGTCGCCGCCACCGCCGGCTGGAACGGCGTCGGGCACAACTGGGCACGCTATCCGTTGCTGGGGACGCGCCTGCAAAATCAGGTTTTCTACGTGCCGCCCACCCACGACGGCACGGTGATCGACACGCGCGACGCGGAGGCGCTGGCCGCCGCCGCCGATGAACAGCGCTGGCTGGAACGACTGCAGCTGCTGGGCGTCGATCGGGTGGTCGATCTTGGCGCGGCGCCGATCGAGGCGCGCTGGATGGCCGCCAACCCGGACCGCTTTCAACCCATTGCCGAAGGCAGCGGCGGCGTCGGGCGGGCCTATCGTTTCGTCACCCCGCCGGCGCCATGACCAGGCAGCGTCGGATCGTCGTCGGGTTGGTGGCGCTGGCCGCCGCATCCGCCGGCGCCGTGCCGCTGCTGAACGCGATCGACGGCGCGCGCGGCCCGATCGATTTTGCCCGCGACTTCACCGCGGCGCGCGCTCTGGCACACGGCGATCGCCGCTACGCCATCGATGCCGAACGCCACAACCGCGAAGCCGCCGCGGCCGAGACACCGACGGTGCCGCTGCACGGCGGGCCGTATTTGCCGCACCCGCCGCCGGCCACGGTGGCGCTGCTGCCGCTGGCGCCGCTTTCATTTGGCGCGGCCAGCGCGCTGTGGCTGCTGCTGTCGCTGGCCGCGCTGGTGTCTCTGGCGCGGGTTCTTGCTGATCTGTTGTGGCCGCAGGCGCGCGCGGCGGTGGCGCGAACGGCGGCACTGACCGGCGCATTGTTGCTGTGGCCGCCCGTCCTGCACAATTTCGAGAAAGGGCAGTGGTCGATCGTTTTGGCCGCCCTGACCGCGTTGGCCTGGCGCACTCGCGCGGCCGGACGATCGGCAGGCGCCGGCGTCTTGGTCGGCGTGGCTGCCAGCTTGAAAGTGATGCCCGGCAGCGTGGTCGCTTTCTTCGTCGCGCGGGACCGCCGAGCCGCGGTCGCCGCCTTCGTTGCGATGGTGGTTATGGTGATGGCGACGCTGCCGCTGACCGGCGTTTCGCCGTGGCTCACCTTCGTCGAACAAAGCGGCGCCAACGTCCGCGCTCTCGAGACCTGGTACGCAAACACGGCGTCGCTGCACGGCCTCTGGGCGCGGCTGTTCGTCGGTGGCGCGTATGCGCAGCCACTGATGGCCGCGCCGCTGCTGGGGCGCGCGCTGCAATCGGCCACCATCGCCACCCTGCTGGCCGTCGCGCTGACGGTCACCGTCCGTTACTGCCGCTTTCGTTCGCCCACCGGCGAAGCCGATCGCGCGCTGTTCGCCCTGTGGGCGACGCTGGCCGTGCTGCTGAACCCCCTCGCCTGGGCGCACACCGTGGTGCTGCTGGCGCTGCCGATCGCGCTGCTGTTCAGCGACGGAGATTCCCTGGCGCTGGGCGGGGCGCTGGTGCTGCTGTCGATCCCGAAGGAGACGTTGTACAGCCTGGCCGGCGCGCCCCCGGTGGCGGCTGGGCGCGCGTGGCTGTTGTCGCTGCACGCGGTGGGCGCGTTGATCGTATTTGGCCTGGCGGCCAGGCGGGCGCGCGGTGGTCGCGATGATTGAACGAAAGTGGTCGATGCGGCGACAGTACAGGCATGCGCCTCTTCACTTGTGGGTTGATGATCATCGCCGGGCCGCTGGCCGCCGGGCCCATCGGCCTGGCGGCGGCCGCCGGTGAAGCCGGGCCGCCGCTGCTGGTGGCGGTCGAGGCCGAGCCGGGCTTCGACCTGGACGCCCAGGAGATCCGCAAAGCGATCGGCGCCGAGCTGGGCCGAAAAATCGTCTCGCCCACCGAGGACGAACGCGACCTGTTGGCGGCGCTGCGCGCACAAGCGCTGGACGCCCTGGCGCGGGTCTTCGATCGGTGGCACCAGCGGGTGCGGGTGCTGGCGCGCCGCCTCTTGGGGGACGAGGCAGCCGCCGAGGACGTCGTTCAAGAAGTGTTCACGTCGTTGCCGCGCGCGGTCCGTCGGTTTCGCGGCGAGGTCGGGCTGCAAGCGTTCGTGCTGGCCATCGCCGTCAAGCGCGCGCGCCATCATCGCCGGGCGGCGTTTCGCCGGCGCCGGGCCCTGGCCCGACTTGATCAGCAACTGATGGTCGCCGCCGCCGGCGGCTCCACGCCGGAGCGCGACTTTTACCGCATGCAATTGGGTGAACGGCTGGCCCTGGCCCTGGATCGCTTGCCGCACGCCCAGCGCGTGTCGTTCGTCCTGTGCGAGGTTGAAGGCCTGACGGCGGGCGAGGCGGCGGCGATCGTCGACGTGCCCGAACCGACTGTCCGCACGCGCCTTTTTCACGCGCGAAAAAAGCTGCGCGATCTGCTGACCCCGGAGCGGGCCGAATGAAGACCGACGACGGCGCCCTGTCGGCGAGCGTGCGCAGCTTCCGGCGTGCGACCGGCGCGGCCACCGACGGCCGCGCGACGCGCGCACGGGTGCTGGCCGCGGCAGCCGCCAGCGGCAGGCGACGCGCCATTGTTCGTCGCTTGTCGATCGGCGTGACGATCGGGATCGTGATCGCCCTGTCGGGGTCGGCGGCCTGGACCGCTATTGGTCAGTGGCTTTCGCGCCCGCGACCGGTGGCAATCGGCGAACCAGCGCGCGCGGCGCGCGCCGATTCATCCGCGCTGGCGGTCGTGGCGCCCATGGTCGTCTCGCCCGGGACCTCCGAGCACCCGAAAATTTTTCCCGCGGCCATCCCCCCGACGGACGACGGCGAGGCCCGCGACTATGGCCGGGCTCATCAGGCCCATTTCGAGGCGGACGATCCCCGCGCCGCGCTGGCTCTGTGGAACGTCTACCTTCGCCGCTACCCGCAGGGCGCGTTCGTCCCCGAGGCGCGTTTCAACCGGGCGCTGTGCTTGCTGCGCCTTGATCATCGTGACGCCGCCGCCCAGGCGCTGCGCCCTTTCGCCGCCGGCGCTTTTGACGGGTATCGAACGCGGGAGGCGCGCACGCTGCTGGACTGGATCGGACGGTGACCGCACGTTCCAGCGCCTACCGTTCGTTCGGCACCGACGGCGGTGGCAACTCGGCGCGGTCAGACTGAGCGCGGGCGGGGCCGCTGTACAGCATCTGGCCGCGGGCGGCTTCGTCTTGCTTGGGGGCCAGGTTCTGGCGATAGGTCTTGGAGACGATGGCCGCCTCCTGCGAATCCAGGCCCTGCTGCGTGCGCTGGGCGGTCATCGCCGCGCTGGGGTTGGCCACCTGGCGCGAGAAGGCCTCGCGATAGGCGCGGCCGTTGGATTCGGTCAGCTTCGACCGATCGCAGGCCGCGCCGCCCGACGCGAGCGCGCCCAAAAAAACGACCAGAACGGCGGGTGCCAACCTATTTTTTGTCGACGTCATTGGCTGACCTCTTTCTTCGTCGGCGTGGCAGCCAAC
The DNA here is from genome assembly GCA_036268875.1 of Polyangia bacterium. GTDB lineage: Bacteria > Myxococcota_A > Polyangia > Fen-1088 > Fen-1088 > DATKEU01. The sequence continues at coordinate 222,766 of DATATI010000020.1, forward strand.
TCGGGCGGCAGGTCCTTGCCCAGCAGTTCGGCAGTGTGGACCAGGTTGATGTGCACCTTGACCGACGACGGATCCAACCGCGCCGCTTCGCTGTACATGTCGAAAGCATTCTTCAGATCGCCGTGGCGTTCGTATGCGAAGCCGAGGTTGTTCCTCGATTCGGCCGGCGAGCCGCCCATGTCGAACTCGTGCGAGGCGCGCCGGAAGTCGCCGCGCGCGGCCAGGGCGAAACCGAGGTTGGTGCGCAGGCGGCGGTTGGTCGGGGTGAGACGCGTGGCCTGCGAATAGAACTGGATGGCGTCCTGGAATTTGCCGCGCAAAAACAGGGAAAAACCCAGGTTATTCAGATAGGCGGCGTTGTTCGGATCGCGCGCGACGGCGGCCCGGTGCTCTTTTTCGGCGTCCAGGGGGCGCTGCTCGACGTCGTACAGGATCCCCAGCGCCGCGTGCGCTTCCGCCGAGCGATCGTCGAGCTGGATCGCTTGCAGCAGATCGGCCTCCGCCTCGGCGGTCAGGCCCTGTTCGCGGTAGATGGTGCCGCGCAGGACCAGCACCTCGGCGTCGTCGGGACGGGTGCGGTGCAATTCGTCGGCATAGGCGAAGGCGGCCGGCCACTGCTGGCGCGCCACCAGCTCGCGGGCCAGGTTGCGGCGCGCGACGTAGGTGTCGCCGCGCAGGCTGCCTTCCTGGTGGACGCAACCACCAGCCAGCGCCGGCAGCGCCGCCCCGAGCACCAACATCAGCGCCGACGCCAGCGCGGTTTCGTTTCGTTTCATGGTGTGCCTCCGAACGCTTGTTTGATCATCACCACCGCCGGGCCCATCACCACCGCGATCAGCGACGGCAAGATGCAGAGCACCAGCGGAATCGTCATCTTCACCGAGACCATGGCGGCCTTTTCCTCGGCCCGCTGCATGCGTTTGACCCGCATGCCGTCCGAGTGCACGCGCAGCGCCCGCGCCACGCTGGTGCCGAAGATGTCGGTCTGGATCAGCATGGCGGCCAGGGCGCGCAGATCTTCCACGCCGGTCCGTTCGGCCAGGCGGCGAAACGAATCGGCGCGCGGGATGCCGGCCTGCACTTCCAGAAACGTCTGGTTCAATTCCAGCGCCAGCACCGGCGCGGCCAGCGTCATCTCTTCCGACACGCGGGCCATCGCGGCGTCCAGGCCCAGGCCGGCCTCCACGCACGTCACCAGCAGATCCATGGCGTCGGGCAGGGCGCGCTCCAAGTCCTGCTGCCGCTCTTTGATCTTGCTGTTCAGGATCAGGTTCGGGATCCAGAAGGCCAGTCCGCACAGCCACACGGCGATCACCACGTCGACGGGAAAGGCCAGCGGCCTGGTGAGGTGACTGTTGAACTGAAGAAAAAAAGCCGGCAACAGGGGCGCGAGAAGGATCTTCAGGCCAAGAAAAATCTCCAGCGCCCGTTCGCCCTGATAGCCAGCGCGGATCATGTCCAGCCGCGCGCGCGACAATTCGGCGGCCTCGCTGGGACGAGCCAGCTTTGACAGCCGGCGCAACAACTTGGAAAAAGCAGCAGACACATCACCGCCATCGGCCAGGGCAGGTGCGCCATTCGCCTCGTCACTCATTCGATCGCCGCCGCGCACAAGGCGTTCGACGACGCGATTCCGCCGGGTAAAAAGCGAACGCAAACCCAGCGCAACCGCGATCACGAAGACCATGCTCGCCACACCCGCGACGAGCAGATCAATGTTCATACCAGCGCCGCCCTTCACACTGTCACCTTGGCCATGCGACGCATCCAAAGAAAGCCCAAGAACCAACTGGCAACGGCGTACCCCAGAACCATGTTGCCCAGTTTTTCGGTGATCAGCAGGCGGGCGTACGGCGCGTTGGTGGCGGCGATGAAGATGCCGGTGAGGATCGGCAGCGCACCCAGGATGTAGCTGGACATGCGGCCCTCGGCGGTCAGCGTGTTCAGCTTGCCGTAAAAGCGATAACGCTGGCGAACGGTGTCGGCGATCTTCTCGATGATCTCGACCAGGTTGCCGCCGGTCTCTTTCTGCACGATCACCGAGACAGCAAAGATCTTGAGGTCGCGGTTGCTGGGCGCGCGCTTGGTCATCTGAGCGACGGCCTTCTCGAACGGCAGGCCCAGGTTCTGTTCCTCGAAGGCGCGGGCAAATTCCACGCTGATGGGCGGGGCCATCTCGTTGGCCACCATCTTGAACGCACTGCCGAGGGCGTGTCCGGCGCGCAGCGAGCGGGCCATCATGTCCAGGGCGTCGGGCAGCTGCTCGGTGAGCTTGCGGCTACGGCGCTCGCGCTTCATCACCGTCAACATGTACGGCAACGGCAGGCCCATCGGCACCAGGGCCAGCGCCACCAGCGGGCCGCCACCAATGATCAAGCCCAAAGCGAACACCACCAGCGCGCACAAGGCGCAATAGCCGAGCAAGCGGCCGACGGTGATGCCGGCCTCGGCCTGCTCCAGCAATTCCTCCAGGTGCCGCGAAAGTGACCAGCCGCGCAGAAGCTCGTCGAGGACGCGGTTGCTGGAGAGCTTGCCCTCGCGCAGAAGGCCGCTCGAGGCCGCGGTCCCCGAGCCCAGGGAGCGCAGGCGGCGCTTGAGCTCGTCCGCCTGGCGGTCTCGGATGAACCGCACCGTCGCTGCGATCGCCTCAGCAAAGGCAATCAACATCACGCTGACGAGGACGACTAGGACGATATGCATGCTCAGATCGCCGCCATGTGCGGGCGAAGAACCTCTGCCACATTGATCCCGTAGCGTTCGATCCGCTCCATCACCTTCGGCCGCACCCCCAGAGAGCGGAACTCGCCCACCACTTTTCCGTCGGCGTCGATCCCGCGCTGGTCAAAACGAAACAGCTCTTGCGAGGTGATCACCGCGCCTTCCATGCCGATGATCTCGGAGATGCTGGTGATGCGGCGCTTGCCGTCCAGGCCGCGGGTCAGCTGGATGATCACGTTCAGCGCGCGCGAGATGGTCTGCCGCACCAGCGCCTCGGACATCTGGATGCCGCCCATGCCGACCATCGCCTCGATGCGCGACAGAGCGTCGCGCGGGGTGTTGGCGTGCACGGTGGTCATCGAGCCTTCGTGGCCGGTGTTCATCGCCTGCAGCATGTCCAGCACCTCGCCGCCGCGGCACTCGCCGATGATGATGCGGTCGGGGCGCATGCGCAGGGCGTTCTTCACCAGATCACGGGCGATGATCTCGCCACGGCCTTCGATGTTCGGCGGGCGCGTCTCCAAACGCACCACGTGGCGCTGCTGCAGTTGCAGTTCGGCGGCGTCTTCGATGGTCACCACCCGTTCGCCCTCGGGGATGAACGACGACAGGGCGTTCAGCATGGTGGTCTTGCCGGTGCCGGTGCCGCCGCTGATGAGGCAGTTCAGCTTGGCTTTCACGCAAGCGCCCAGGAAGGCCACCATGTCGACGGTGGCGCTGCCGATGGTGACGATGTCCTTCACGCGCAGCGGTTTGCCGCCAAAACGCCGGATCGACATCACCGGCCCGTCGATGGACAAGGGCGGGATGATGGCGTTGACGCGCGAGCCGTCGGGCAGGCGGGCGTCGGCCATGGGCGATGAATCGTCGACGCGGCGGCCGACGCGCGAGACGATGCGATTTATGATCTGGGTCAGGTGGTCATTGTCGCGAAAACGAACCGCGGTCAGCTCCAGCTTTCCACGCCGTTCGATGTAGACGGTGTTGAACGTGTTCACCAGGATGTCGGAGATGGTGGTGTCGCGCAGCAGCGGCTCCAGCGGACCAAGGCCGGTGACTTCATCGAGAAGCTCTTCGACCATCTGATCGCGCTCGGTGCGATTCAGCGGCAGCTCGCTGCCGGCCAGCAACCCGGCCAGGATCGACCGCAGCTCGTCCAGCAGCTGCTCGCGCGGCAGCTGATCGATGGTCTTGAGATCCAGCTTTTCGATCAGCTTCTGGTGCAGCTCGTGCTTGAGATTCTGGTAAGCATCGACGGTGATCCCGCCGTGCTGCGAGCGCGGGTCGGACAGCGTCGACAGCCCGGCGGCCGGCGTGTTCAGGCGCGGCGTTTGCCCGGCAGCGCTCGCTCCACCCGGGCCGTGGCCTTGGCGCAGGCGATCACGCAGTCCCATCGGCCACCTTCTTGTTGCCAAAGATGGTTCCCAAGATGCTGGGCCGGCGCACGCGCTCTTTGCGCTCTCCCGACAGCAACGGCACCAGCTCGTCGATGTCCTGGGTCAGGCGGGCGCGCGGCGCCACGTCGCCGAGCAGCATGCCGCGGTTGATGGCGTCGATGACCGAGACGAAGTCGTTGCTGATGGTGTGGGCCACCGGCATCTTCAGCGTCTCGGCGATCACCTCCATGGTGATCTTTGACGACTTCTGAAAGCGGTTCAGCACCAGCTTGATCTTGGTCTCGTCGTAGCCGAGGCGGGTGAACAGATCCAGGCAGCGCTGGCCGTTGCGCACCGCTGGAACGTCCTGGGTCATCACCATCAGCAAGAACTGGCTGGCGTCCAGGGCGGCCAGCGAGATCTCGTCGAAGCCGCGCACGCCATCGATGATGGTCTTCTCGTAATTTTTCCGGAGAAACTGGATCAACCCCACGATGTCGGTGGCCTTGACCTGATCGGCCTCCTCCATCTTTCCGCTCTGGGCCAGCACGTTCACGCCCGACGAGTGCTTGGTCATCGACGAATCCAGCAGGTCGCGATCCAGGCGGGTCATGTTCGACACCACGTCGCTGATCGAATAGCCGCCGGTGACGTCCATGAATGAATGCACGTCGCCGAGGTGCAGATTCAGATCGACCAGGCACACGCGCATTCCCTTCTTGGCCATCGAGCCGGCCAGGTTGGTGGCAATGGTGGTGGTACCGACGCCACCCTTGGCCCCGAAGCAGGTGATCACGGTGCCCAGGCCGTCCGCGTGCTCGGCGCTCTTCGCTTGCGAGCGGACGGCCACGCGCAGCTCTTCGTGGTCGCTCTCCAGCACGAACTCGCGGGCGCCGGCGCGCATGGCCCGCAGGATGAGCTCGGGATCCTTCGTCGGGCTGACCACGATGACCACCCCACCCGAAGCGGTGATGTTGTGGATCAAACCGAATCGCTGCGGCGTCTGGGGGCTGATCGCCACCAGGGCGGTGTTCGACCGCAGGCGCCGCATCTCGTCGGGCACGAGCTCGGCGGGAACGTTGAGACGGGTCAGGTTGGCCACGTCCTTGAGCGCCTTGCGCAGATCTGCTTCCTGCGCGTCGGTCGCTCCCAGCAGCAGGACACTTGGTTTTTGCATGACGTCTTTTCGCCTTCCCTAACGAATGAATCCCAGCTCGCCGGTGGGTCCGCGACCGGCGCGGGCCTCGAATGTGGGGTGCGTGTCGGCCGAGGCGTGCGGCGCCGTTCCCTTGCCGGGTGCCGTCGGCGATCCGGGCGCGGCGGCCGGCGCGGCCTCGACCGGCGGCTCCGGCTTGGCGCGCATGCCGCTGCCCTCGCTGCCCAGCAAGAACAGCTCGAAGTCGTTGGGGTCGTTCAGCTCGTCGTCGGTGGGCAGGGGCGGCACCTCGTGCGGGGCCAGCGGCTTGGTCAGGCGCGCAGTGATCACCACCAGCAGCTCGGATTCGTCCCGCTGGTAGGCAACCGAGCGGAACAGCGCGCCCAGCACCGGCAGATCCCCCAAGAGCGGAATCTTGTCGATCTGCGAGCGCACCTTGTTCGACAGCAGGCCGGCGATGGCGAAGCTTTGCCCGTCGGACAGGCGCACGGTGGTCTCGCTTTGCCGGGAGATCAACCCAGGGATGGAGAAGCCGCTGACCGTCACTGACCGCGACGGATCCACGTCGCTGACCTCGGTCTGCAGCTTCAAATGCAGCGTTCCCGCACCGATCACCGTGGGGACAAAGTTCAGGATGATGCCGAATTTTTTCCACTGCACCGAGATGGCGCCCAGGCCCGTGGCCATCGGAATGGGGAACTCGCCGCCGGCCAGGAACTTGGCCTCTTGCCCGGACATCGCCACCAGGGTCGGCTCGGCCAGCGTCTTGGCCAGCCCTGACGATTCCAGCATCGACAGCATGGCGCTGAAGGGGAACGTCGGCAGCCCGGAGAAAAACAGGGAGAACGCGCTGCCCGCGGCGGCCGGCGCAATGGCCGGCAGGTTGCCGCCCGTGCCGGGGACGGTGAGGAACTGTCCGGCGGAGGTGCCCGACGCGGTCACGCCGCCGACGAAGCGCCCGGCGGCGTCGGTGTGAAACAAGTTGAGGCCCATCTCGCGCAGGGCCTTGCGCGAGACCTCGGCGAACTTCACCTCCAGCTGCACTTGCTGGTTGCCGGCCACCCGGATCAGGTTGGCCACCTTCTCGGCGTGCAACTGGGCCACCTCGGCGGCGCGCTCGGGCACGCGCACGTCGGAGGCCTCGCCCGACAGCACCACCAGATCGCCGGCGGCGGACACGGTGATGTGCTCGTCGGGGAAAAGATCCTTCAGTTGGCGGCGCAGGCCGTCCAGGTTGCGCGCCACCGTCAGCGCCAGCACCAGCGGCTCGTCGCGTTTGTTCCACAAGGTGAGATCAGTCGACCCCACCCCGCGCGCGGTCATCAGAAGCTGCGTCGGCGTGATCACCTTCAGATCGGCGACCTTGGGATCAGCGACGGAGACGCGGCCGATGGCTTCGGACAGAACCAGCAGGCGGTTCTGGCCGACTTCCAGGGCCAGCGACTTGGCGGCGCCGACCTCGCGGTCGACGCGGAGCTGCGGCACGTTGCTGAGCTCGGAGGCCGGCGCCTGCCGCCCTGACGTCAGAACCAGCGCGCCCAGCAGCGCAGAAAACAGCGGACCTCGGCGATAGAAAATCATGGCTTCCTACTTTTTCTCCTTGGCGTCGAACTTCCGCTCTTCGAAGCGATCGCCGCGCAAGATCTCCACCACGTCGCGGTGGTGGCCGGCGTTCGGATCGGGGGCGGGCGCGTGGTGCACGACGCTGTGTCCGCGGTGCGACGGGATGATCGGCGGGGCAGCCGGCGCGGCGGCCACCACTGGCGGCGTCGCCTCGACCGGATGGGCGCCGTCGGCCAGCAAACCCGACGGGAAAACCCCTTCGGTGGCCACTTCCTTATTGTCCGTCCAGCTGCGCAGGGTCAGAAGCAGGCGGCCTTCGGCGCCGGCCAGGGCCAGCTTTTCCGACTCTTCCGGATTGACCAGCAGCGTGGCCACGGTCACCGGGTTGGCCTGGTTGCGGTTGCGATCGTCCGAATCGATCTCCTTGCCCACCGCCAGCACCTTCACGTTCTGCAGGATGACCTTCGACGTCGACTCGGCGTCGGGCGGGCGCGAGGGGCGGATGGTGACGATGACGTCGACGCGATCCTCGGAGTGAATGAAGCCGGCCACACCGACCACGTCGTCGACGCGCACGGCGACGGCGCGCATGTTCGGGGGGATCAGCGCCGCCAGGCCGTTGCCGGCGTCCTTCGCCGCCAGCTTGCCGGGCAGGATGGGCTCGCCTTCCAGCACGCGCGAGATGACGATGCGATCGACAATGTCCTTGAGATCGTGCAGCGCCCCAGGCGGCGCGTTGTTCGCCGGCCAATCGACCAGCTTGACCTGCTCGGCCTTCAGCTTGGTGGCCAGCGGCAGATCCGCGACCGCGACGGCGATCTTCACCATCGGCGTCGACGTCGTCACCGGCCGGTGATCGAGATAGCGGGTGATCATGAGCGCGGCCATCAGGCCGGCCACGATGGTCACCAACCAGAACACCGCCGCCCGCGCGCCCGAGCGACGGGTGCCGCTCTCGGCGGCGCGCCGCAGGCGGCTGGCGTTTCCAAGCGGATCATTCGCGGCCACGGTAGCTCCTGTCTTTGAAAGTGGTGAAGGGCGGCAGCATCACGAACCCCACGGGGCCAAAAGCGCCAGCGCGCCGCCGACCGCCACGGCGACTCCGTACGGCACCGACACGCGCGCGCCACCAGCCACCGCGCCACCACGGCTGATGGTCGGCAGCTCTTGCACCAGCGCCGCGCCGATCAGATTGCCGTTCATTTCGCGACGAGCGGCGCGCCCCGACAGCGCATAGCAAGCGGCCGCCACCACCCCACCGGCCAGCGCCGTGCCAAGCGCGAAGGGCAGCCAGCGCCCAAGCCCGATCCAGATCGCCACCGCCGCCGCCAACTTCACGTCGCCACCGCCGATCCCGCCGGCCAGCCACGGGCGATAGAGCACAGCGATGGATAAGATTCCCGAGGCCATTCCCGAAAGGACAGCCAGGCTTCCATGGTCACACCACTGCACGCCGAGGCCCAGCGTGGCCACTGCCGCCGCCAGCGAGTTGGGGATCTTGCGCTTGGCCAGATCCCACACCGCGGCAGCGCCGAGGCAGATTCCCAGCGGCAGAAGATGGATCGCCGGGATGGTCATGAGCGTCTTTTTGCCCGGCGATTGCCAGCTAAGGCATCGCGCCGCTGACGGTGGTGAATGCCTTGTTCACCTTGCCGCCCAACGTGAACACGACGACGATGATCAGACCGGCGATGGCGGCCACGATCAGGCCGTACTCGACGGCGGTCGCGCCATCTTGATCCTTGAACAGCTTCTTCAGGTTGGTGAGCATCGATCCTTCTCCTTGTTGTCCAGGCTGCGTTCGCCGTTCGCTTCGGCCTTTTCCGAAAGACGCCCGGCGCCGTTTTCGTGCGTTGCAAAGGAGGACATCGACCGATGGCCCTCGCCGCTTGAGGTGGGCACGCGCAATGCTCTAACCGGCGACCACGACGACGACCAGATCGGCGACAAAAGTGCGTCTGGGCAAAGAAACCGGCGTTCTGAACTAATGATATGGCGATCTCCGCCGAGAAATAGGGGCGGGATGACATTACGGGGCGCGCTATCGGTTCTGACCTTGGGGATGCCGCTGTTCACGATGGCGGCCGGGTGCGATCTGCCCCCGCATCAGTTCTTCATCGTGCAGGACCAAATCCCTCAAGCAGGCTGTCTGATCGGCGTCGACCCCGCCGTCTATCGCGGCCAGGGCGTGCTGGACGTCGGGCTGGTCTCGGACAGCACGACGGAGGGCTACTCGGCCTTTCCGCTGGTGAAGAATGATCTGCCGGCTCCGGCCGCCAACGAGACCGCGCCGAACCGCATCGAGCTGAAAGGGTTCGACGTCGACGTCGTGGCCATCGGCACGCTGCCGGCCAACACCGACGCGCTTCTGAAGTCGCTGGACGGCACCGACATGATGCACTTTCGCCAGCCCTGGTCGGGCGTCATCGATCCGGGTGGCGGCCTGAAGGCGGCGCGCGTCTCCGTCATCACCGCCGAGCTGGCCCGCCGCATTCGCGACACCGGCGATCTGCGCGCCAAAGGATCCTTCTTTCAGCTGGGCGCACGCATCCGGGTCGCCGGCGATCGCTCGGGGGCCGTCGAATCCGATCCGTTCCTGTTTCCCATCCGCGTCTGCGACGGCTGTCTCATCGGCCAGGTTGAAAGCTGCCCGCTGTCCGCGACGCCCGCCAACGCCGGCAACGTCTGCAATGTCGCGCAGGACGACGTCGTCGATTGCTGCACCACCGGCACCACGCTGACCTGCCCGGCCCAGGTGGCCACGGCCGCGCCGTGAACGCCGCTGCACTGATTCGCGCCGGCGGACGAACGGCGCCGGCTGCGCTGCTGCTGGCGCTGGTGGCGTGCGGCGACAAGACCACGCCGAATCCCTTTCAAACCGCCGAACCCGGCGACGGCAGCGCCCTGCCCGACGGCTTCACCTTCGGCGACAGCGGCGGCTCGTCGCCGACGAGCAATGATCCCAGCGTGATGATCACCATCGTCACGCCCACCGCCGAGGCTATCCTGGTTTCCACCGCCACCGTCGACGTGCGCGCCACCGTGGCCGTCGCCGCCGGCAGCAACGCCAGCGCGATCATCGATCCGCAGTCGGTGCGCGCCACCGTGGTCGCCATCACCAGCGGCAGCGCGATGGTGGACGCGCTTTCGCCGGTGCCGCTGGTGGTGATGGCCGTCGGCGACTTTCGCGGCAAGCTGAGCCTGACCAACTTGCCGTCGGGCGATTACGGCCTGCGCGTTGACGCCGCCACCACCGCCGGCGCCAAGGCCAGCGCGCAGATCGCCATCCACGTCGATGGCGGCCCGACCATCACCGTGCTGTCGCCGACGGTGAACGGCCATTACAAAGGCATCCTGTCGATCGAAGCGGTGATCGATTCGACGCCCTACGCCCCGACCACCGCGCCCATCGACGCCACCGTGGGCGGCGTCCCGGTCTCGCTGACCGCGGTCGGCACCAGCACCACGTTTCGCGGCACCATCGATTTTCACCAGCCGAACCCGCCGCTGACCGGCCCGCAACTTTTGATCATCGCCGCCAAGAACGCCCGCGGCACCCGCAGCGAAAGCCGCACCACCTTCGTCGTCGACGAGAGCGGCCCCACGATCACCAACACCACGCCCGCACCCGGCGACGTGGTGGGCGGAGTCATCAAGATCAAGGCCAGCATCGAAGACGACGCCGGCGTCTTGCCGTCGTCGGTGATCGTCCTTATCGGCAACGACACCGACACCAAGTTCGAACTGCCGCTGGCCGAAGAAGGCAACGGCTTCTACAGCATCCTGTTCGATACCGCCAAGCTGACCGCCTGTGACCTGGGTGCGCCGCAGACCGGCCTTTGCATGGTGTTCCCGACACTGTCGTTCCGTGCCGCCGATCTGCTTGGCAACGAGACCACCGTCGCCTACGAGATCGGCATCGACAACCGGCCGCCGCTTCTGGATCTGGATCCGCCGACGGTGCGCGACAGCAAGCTGGACATGGGCCTGCGCTGCTCGTGGCCGTTCGATCCACTCGGCAATAACGCCCTCATCGGCGACATGCCGGCGGACGGCTGCACGGTCTCGCAGGTGTTCGATCTGCGGGCGCGCGTGGAAGACACCGGCAACGTGGCCGGCGGTCTCAAGAAGGCGCCCCTGGCCGGACTGAACCCGGACACCGTGGCGGTCTACATCCTGGACGACACCAGCCAGGCACTGACCGTGGACAGCAACGGCGACGGCATCTGCGACGCCATCAATCCCACGCTGGTGCCGACGACCAGCCCGCCCACGCAGAACAACCAGGTCTTGAAGGTGCGCCTGTCGCCGGTGAAGCCAGCGGGCGGCGCCGACTACACCGCCGACCCGTCGCTGCCGGGCGCGCTGGCCTGCGGGCAGGGGCTGGCCACCGATCCGCCGCTGCCTCTCTGCACGGTCAGCCAGCCGACCATCGTCATCAGCTACGCCGGCGGCGAGAGCGCCATCTGGAGCGTGGATCCGATCAACGCCGCCTACTGCGAGGGCGGCGCGTTCGACACCTTCGCCAACAACATCGGCGAAGGCTGGGCCTGCATCGCCGTCGCCGCCACCGACAACAACGGCAACACCGGCGTGTCGGCCCCGCTGCGCGTGTGGGTAAGCTACAACCAGGACGGAGCCCACTGCCCGGCGCCGCCGCCCAGCGCCAGCGCGCCGCCCGATTGCACCGGCCGCTTTGACCAGGCGGCGGGAACGGTGACCGCCACGCCGTGCGCCTCGCGCCGCTTTGCTCCCGGCGAGATCTGTTTCCAGGGAGATTGCCACTGACCAAGCGGCGCGCGCCCGCGCGGCCGCGCAGCGACGGAAGGCGGGAGCGCGGGCAAGCGAGCCTCCTGCTATGGTGAGGACCGCTTCATGAACGGGCCCGCCGTCGTCATCGACAGCCTCCGCAAGGTGTTCGGCGCGACCGCCGCTGTGGACGGCTTGTCGCTGACCGTGGACGCCGGCGAGATCTACGGCTTGCTGGGCGCGAACGGCGCCGGCAAGACCACCACCTTGCGCGTGCTGGCCGGCATCCTGACCCCCAGCGCCGGTCGCGCGGTCATAGGCGGCATCGACGTCGCCGAGCGACCGCAGGCGGCGCAGCGCAAGCTGGGTTTTCTGACCGGCACCACCGGCCTTTACGCCCGCCTGACCGCGCGCGAGCTCTTGATGTACTTCGGACGGCTGCACGGCCTTTCCCGAGAAACAGTGAACGAACGGACGGCGGTGGTGGCGCGGGCGCTGGATCTGGGCGCCATTTTGGATCGGCGCTGCGAAGGTTTGTCGACCGGCCTGCGCCAGCGGGTGTCGATCGCCCGCGCCGTCCTGCACGATCCGCCGGTCCTGATCCTGGACGAGCCGACGGTGGGCCTGGACGTGCTGGCCTCGCGTTTTCTGCGCGATTTCGTCCGTGCCGAGCGCGACCGGGGCAAGGCGGTGATCTTCTCGACGCACTACCTGGCCGAGGCCGAGCTGCTGTGCGATCGGATCGGGCTTTTGCACCAGGGACGCCTGCTGCGCGAAGGAACGCCGGCGGCCTTGCGCGCCGAGGCCGGCGACGCCGCCAGCCTGGAAGAGGCGTTCCTGCGCCTGGTCGAAGCGCTGGAGGCGCGCCGGTCGTGAACGCCCGCACCATCGGCCTGGTCTACGCCAAGGAGATGCGCGAGACGCTGCGTGATCGGCGCACGCTGATGGTGGTGGCCCTGGTCCCGCTGGTGGTGTATCCGCTGGTGTCGCTGATCCTGGCCCAGGCCATCTCCGGCAAGGAAGCGCGCGGCGAGGCCACGCCGTCACGGGTGGCGGTGGCGATCACCTCTCCCGGCGGCGGCGACGAAGCCGCGTTGCTGCGCAGCCTGCACGCTGACGGCAAACAGTTCGCCGTCGCCGCCAGCGGGTCAGTGGCCGACGTCGAGGCCGCAAGGATAGACGCGTTGATCGAAGTCCTGCCGCCGCCCGCCGCGGCCGCCGGCAGCGCGGCCCAAATGTCCAAACCGGCCGCCTCTTTACGTTTGGTTTACGACGAGACCCGGGAGGCCTCGATCCGGGCCCGCGACCGCCTGGAACATCTCGTCAGCGGTCTTCTGCCCAGCACCTGCGCCCCCCGCTTTGCCGTGCAGAACAGCAGCGTGGCCCCGAAATCGAAAGTGGGCGGGTACATCCTGTCCAAGATCTTGCCGCTGGTGGTGGTGGTGATCGTCATGCTGGGCGCGTTTTATCCCGCCATCGACATCACCGCCGGCGAACGCGAGCGCGGCACGCTGGAGACCATCCTGTCGTCGCCGGTGGATCGCCTGGATCTTCTGTGTGGCAAGGTCCTGGCGGTGGCCACGGTGGCGGCGGTGACCGGCATGCTGAACATCGCTTCGATGTCGCTGACCATGCTGGAGGGCATGCACCTCATGGGCGGCAAGGAGGCCATCGGCGCGACCATTCCCTGGACCCGCGCCGGGGCCACCCTGCTGATGGTGATCCCGTCGGCGTTCCTGTTCGCGTCGGTGATGATCGCCATCGGCGCGATGGCCCGGGGGTTCAAGGAAGCGCAGAACCTTCTCACCCCGGTCTATTTTCTGTGCTTCACCCCGGCGCTGATCGCCGGCCTGGGCGACTATCAACTGCACGGCGCGGTGGCGTTGATCCCGGCGGTGAACGTCACCTTGCTGGCGCGCGATCTGGTGCTGGGGCAAGCCCACGTCGGCAGCGCGCTGACCGTGGTGGTGGCGACCCTGTTTTACGGCTGGCTGGCGCTGACGTTGGCGGCGCGCCTCTACGATTCGGAACGGCTGCTCTACGCCGACGAAGGCTCGCTGTCGCTGTCGGCGTGGCTGCGGCGGCTGCTTTTCGATCGGGAACCGGCGGCGCCCGGCGGCGGCCCGATGCCGACACCGGCCCCACCCACCCAGAACGCCGGCCACGCGGCGGCGGTGTTCGGCATCGCCTTCGTCTTGCTGTTCTTCGTTTTCATCCCGCTGCAAAAGCGTTCGCTGGTGGCGGGCCTGGCCATCTCCGAATGGGTCGGGATGCTGGGTTTGGTGGTGGTCTATGCACGGGTGGTGGCGATCCCGCTGCGCGACGTCCTGGTGCTGCGGCGTCCGTCACCGCGAGCACTGGCCGGGGCGGCGCTGATCGGTGTGTCAGCCTGGGCGGTGGTGGGCACGCTGGCCAACTGGATCGCCCCCGCCCCCACCGAAGTGATCGAGGAGCTGCGCAAGGCGGTGGTCCCCGACGATCAGTCGCGCGGCATCTTCGCCACCTTGCTGCTGATGGCGGTGACGCCGGCGGTGTGCGAGGAGGCGCTGTTCCGCGGACCCATCCTGCGGGGACTGGCGGCGCGCTTTTCGCCCCTGGCGTCGGCGGTGATGACCGGCTTGCTGTTCGGCCTTTATCACGTCGACGTCTGGCGCCTGCTGCCCACCGGGGTTCTGGGCGTGATCCTGTCGCTGGTGGCGCTGGAGAGCGAATCGATCCTGCCGTCGATGCTGACCCACGCCCTGAACAACGCCTGCCTTATTGTGCTTGCCCACCTACATTGGGACGACGCCGCGACCAACCTGAAGGGGCCGGCCCAGGCGGGGCTGTTCGTGCTGGCGACGCTGGTGCTGGCGCTGGGCGCCGTGCTGGTGCGACGGTCCGGGCCTTACGCCGCAACAGGACGACCATTGTAGCCCAGTTCACACAGATTTCCTTGTTTGGAGCGGCGTTGATTGCTAGAAGGGCCCGAGGGAACTATGGGAACTGCTGACGAAAAACGCGCGTTGGGCCTGCTGCGAAAATGCGACGTTCTCGCCGACATCTCGATGGAGATCTTGCAGCAGTTGATCCCCAACGTGAAGGTCGGAACCTTCCGTCCCCGCCAGGTGATCTACTTGCCCGGCGACCGCGCGCAAGGTGTGCACTTCCTGTCGTCGGGACGGATCAAGATCTCCAAGGTCACCCGCGATGGCAAGGAGCTGACCCTGGCCTATCGATCGGAAGGTGACTTCTTCGGCGAGCCCTGCCTGCTGGAAGGCGGCCCGCGCGAGGAGATGGCCGAAGCGATGGATCCGTCGTTGACCGTCGAGGTTGATCGCGAGCTTCTGGATCAGCTGCTGCGCACCAACGGGTTAGCCGCCTATCGGTTTTTGCGCGCGCTGATCGCCCGCCGCAAAGATCTGGAGACGCGCGTCGAGCAGCTCATCTTCAAAGACGTCGGCTCGAAGCTGGCCGAGCTGCTGCTGACCTTGGGCGTGGAACACGGCATCGCCGATCAACGGGGCACCGTGGTCGGATTGAAGATCACCCACCAGGAAATGGCCAACCTCATCGGGTCGACGCGCGAGACGGTGTCTTTGACGCTGTCACAGTTCAAGCGCAAAGGTTTGATCCAGACCGAAGGACGGAAGGTCATCCTCGCCGACCCCGAAGGCCTCCGCGCGATCGCGTAGCGCTTTTTCTCGAACGACCGATCGCTCCTCGGATCTTTCTTTTAGACACAACGCCAGAGCGAGCGAAGCGAGCGGGTTTGTCGACGGCAGGAGCGGCTTTGCCGCGCCGGCGCGCCTGAGCCCGATCCGTGGGGATCCGTGGGCGGCTGGTGGGGGCCCGCACAGGCCCCCCGCCTACCGTTCGTGGGGCATGCGGTCGCGGGGGCCGCGGAAGTATTGCATCGGAGAATAGAAGCGGAAGTTCGAGACGCGGCTGGTGTAGACGCAGGCGTAGGCTTCGACCTGTTCGCCGAATTTGCTGATCTCGTAGCCTTCACGGAACAGCGGGCCCCAGTACGGGTTGAACACGTCGTCGATGGCGTCTTCGACCTGATGGTGCTGCACGGTGGCCGCGCGCAGCTCCTTGCGCAGGCGCTCGATCTCGTCTTTCACGGCCTTTTTGGCGGCTTTCAGCGACGCGGCGTCGCCGTCGTGGTCGCTCAGCTTTTGCAACGACCGCATGGCGCTCTGGCGTTCGTTCAACTCGGCGTCGAGGTGCACAAGCTGGCTGTCCAGATGGCCAAGCTGGGTCAGGTCCTTGCGCTGGTGATCGTACGTCGCCACCTCGTGCTCCAGCTCTTGCAGCACCATCGCGGTTCGCCAGTTGGATGACTTTCGCGAGCGCAGCATGTCGCCGTAGATGTGGTCGCCGACGAACAGCACGCGATCGCCGCTGGCCCGGGCGCGCACCTGGAACTCTTTGAGGTTGCCGCCCGAATAGACCCGCCCGCGCACAAACGGCCCGGTCGACCTTTGCACCAGCGGCAACCCCTCGGCGTCGAGATCGACGAACGGCCGCGCCTCGGTGAAAAACTCCGGTTTTCCGGCGCTGACCACCACCACGTCAAAATAGTTTCGCCACGACGGATACGCCGCCAGCGTGCCGTCCAGCAGATAGCCCATCAGCCGCGCCGTGTAGTCCCACGCCGAATTGGTCAGCAGAAAAAGCCGCTTTCCCGAGGAACGAAACTTGTGCAGCGTCTCGGCCAGCGCCGGATCGCGGACGATGTACTCGGACAATCGGTCGCTGACGATGGTCTTGATCGAGCCGTCTCGGTGGGCCAGGTCGATGCACTCGCGGATGTGTTCCCACAGCGTGTTGTAGTCGGGCTTGGCCGGAACCGCGGTGCGATCGAAATAATCGACCAGGCAGCCGTACAGGACCGCCTCGGGCAGCGCGAACAGCGAATCGATCCAGGCGTAGCGCCGGTTGGACAGACGGGTGCGCTCGCTCTGGTACAGCTCGGACACCTTGGCTCTGTCGATCGGCGAAAGCCCGTGGCGCGCGCGGCCCGGAAAACCGTAGCGATCGGGTTTGAAGATGTTGCCGTTCTCCCGATCGACGACCAGCCCGCGAATGGCCAGCATCGGATCGTACGTCAAGGCGCGGATGGCCGCCGGATAACCCTTGGCGCTGATCAGCTTGTCCAACGTGGCGCGCATGGACAGCTCTTCGATGCGGGCCTGGTTGTACAGGGCCAGCGTGTAATCCATGTCGAAGCCCACCATCTCGATGCGATCGAGGCGGAGGTTGCGGTTCACGTAGACGCGGTTTGCACGCGGGACATCAAGCGGACGCGTGACGGAACGAATCACATCGGTCGAAAGCGACGGCGCGATCGCGGTCGCCTCAGCGGCGCTGGCCATTTTCCTTTATTTTATCACGGGGGATCCGGCGGCGCCGGGTCGGTTCAGGTAAAGTCCAGACGTGCTCGTCGCGTTGGGACAAATCAATCCGACCATCGGCGACTTCGCAGGAAACTTGCGCCTGATCGAAGCGGCCCTCGACACGGCGACGGCGCGCGGCGCGGAGCTGTTGGTGTTGCCCGAGCTGGCGTTGTGCGGGTATCCACCCAAAGATCTGCTGGAACGGCCGGCGTTCTTGGATGCGGCGACCGCGGCGCTGCGCACGCTGGCGGCGCGCGTGGCCGAAAAGCAAACCCACACGGCGGTGCTGGTGGGTTTTCCCGAACCGCTGGCCGACGTGGTCGACGGCCGCCGGGTGGCCAACGCCGCGGCGCTGATTGACGGCGGGCAGATCATCTCGACCACCCGCAAGGCGTTGCTGCCGACGTACGACGTGTTCGACGAATGGCGCTACTTCGTTCCCGCCAGCATCATCTCGGCCACCCCGTTTCGCGGCCGGCGCCTGGGAATTTCCATCTGCGAGGACATCTGGAACGACGCTGATTTTTGGCCGCAGCGTTTGTATCGCAGTGATCCCATCGAGGCGCTGGTGGCCGACGGCGCGGAGATCATCATCAACGTCTCGGCCTCGCCGTACACCATCGACAAGCGCCACCTGCGCCCGCGCATGCTGGCGGCCACGGCGCGGCGCTGGAAGCGTCCACTCATCTACGTCAATCAGGTGGGCGGCCAGGACGATCTGATCTTCGACGGCGCCAGCCTGGTGTGCGACGCCAACGGCACGGTCATCGCCCGCGCCGCCGAGCACGCCGCGGATCTGATCTTCTGCGATCTGGCCACGCAGGTCGGCGACTGCAAGCCATTCCAAGAATCCGATCTGCTCTCGGCGCTGGACGCGCTGACGCTGGGCACGCGCGACTACGCCCGGCGCTGCGGGTTTTCGCAGGCGCTGCTCGGTCTGTCGGGGGGCATCGACTCGGCGCTGGTGGCCTGCATCGCGGCGCGCGCGCTGGGGCCGCACAACGTTCTGGGCGTGGCCATGCCATCGCGCTATTCATCGCCGGGATCATCGGCCGACGCGGCGGCGCTGGCGGCAAACCTGGGCATCGAGCACACGGTGATCTCCATCGAGCCGATGTTCGCCGCCTACATGGAATCGCTGGCACCGGCCTTCGCCGCCTTCGCCACGCCCGGCGAGAGCAGCGCCGCTGCCGGGGACGCCACCACGCTGGCGCACGAGAATCTGCAAGCGCGCGTGCGCGGCGCGATGCTAATGGCGCTGTCGAACCGTCACGGCAAGCTGCTGCTGACCACCGGCAACAAAAGCGAGCTGGCCACCGGATACTGCACGCTGTACGGCGACATGGCCGGCGGCCTGGCGGTGATAAGCGATGCCCCGAAGACGCTGGTCTACAAGCTGGCCTACGCCATCAACGCCGGCGGCGCCGTCATCCCGGAGTCGACCATGACCAAGGCGCCGTCCGCCGAGCTGCGACCTGATCAAACCGATCAAGATTCGTTGCCGCCGTATGATCTTCTGGATCGCATCCTGGACGCGCATCTGGAATACGGGCTGGATGCCCGGGCGCTGGTGGCCGCGGGGTACGACGCGGCGGTGGTGGCGGATGTTTTGCGCCGCGTGCGCCTCAGCGAATACAAACGCCGGCAGATGCCGCCCGGCTTGAAGATCACCGGCAAGGCGTTCGGCCCAGGCCGGCGGTTTCCCATCGCCCAGGCCTTTCGCGGCTAGAAAGGTCCCTCGGCGCCGACGCGCCGGCTTGACTGGCGGGCCAATGCTTGTATGTTCCGCGGCCGGTTTTCGCAACAGCGAGGAGACACATGCGCGCAGTCATCGCCGTATTGCCAGGGGATGGAATCGGACCGGAAGTGGTCGCCGAGGCGATCAAGGTCCTGGACGCGATCGGCGCCAAGTTCGGGCACGAATTCGTGCGCCGCGAGGCCTTGATCGGCGGCTGCGCCATCGACCAGACCGGCAGCGCGCTGCCGGCCGAGACCCTCGAGCTCTGCCGCGGCGCTGACGCCGTTCTGCTGGGCGCGGTGGGCGGTCCCAAGTGGGACGACCCGCGCGCCAAGGTTCGCCCCGAACAAGGGCTGCTGGCCATTCGCAAGGGACTTGGCCTTTACGCCAACCTGCGGCCGGTGACGGTGAACCAAAAGCTCCTGCGCGCATCGCCCCTGCGGCCGGAGCTTCTGGCCGGTGTCGATCTGGTCGTCGTGCGCGAGCTGACCGGCGGCATCTACTTCGGCGAAAAGCTCCGCGACAAGGATCGCGCCGTCGACACCTGCGTCTACACCGAGGGCGAGGTCGAACGCATCGTGCGCGCCGCCGGCAAGCTGGCCCGTGGCCGCCGCAAGAAGCTGACCTCCGTCGACAAGGCCAACGTCCTCGAGACGTCGCGCCTGTGGCGTGAAGTCACCGAGCGCGTGGTGAAGGCAGAGTTTCCCGACCTGACCCTGTCGAACATGCTGGTCGACGCCTGCGCCATGCACCTCATCCGCAAGCCAGCCGACTTTGACGTCATCGTCACCGAGAACATGTTCGGCGACATCCTCACCGACGAAGCGTCGATGCTGGCCGGATCGATGGGCATGCTGCCGTCGGCGTCGCTGGGCGACGGCACGCGCGGCCTTTACGAACCGATTCACGGCTCGGCGCCGGATATCGCCGGCAAGGGCGTGGCCAACCCGTACGCCACCATCCTCAGCGTCGCCATGCTGCTGCGCCATTCGCTGAACCTGACCAAGGAAGCAGCCGCCGTCGAGGCGGCGGTGGCGGGCGCCATCGATCGCGGCGTCCTGCCGGGCGACATCGCCGCCGCCGGGGGCGTCACCGCGGCCTCCACCGCGCAGGCGGGCGCGGCGGTGTTAAGCGCGCTGGCGTAGGCGATCGTTTTTCAGCGGCGGCGCAGCGATTCGTAGACCGCCGCCACGCGCGCGGCGATGGCGCCAGCGTCGAACGCTTGCGCGCGCTGCTTTCCGTTTTCGCCCAGGCGGGCGCGCATGACCGGATCGTCGGCCAGGCGCGAAATCTTCGCGGCGAAGTCGTCGGCGTCGCCGGGCCGCGCGAACAGCCCGCAGCGATCGCCTTCGATCAATTCGGGCAGCGCGCCTTCGTCGGTGACCACGGCCGGGCGGCCGGCGGCCAGCGCTTCGCCGACGACGCGGCCGAACCCTTCGTGGCGCGACGGCAGCACGAAAACATCCAGCGCGGCCATCACCGCCGGCATGTCACGCCGGGCGCCGGCAAAGCACAACCGATCGGACAGGCCGACCTCGCCGGCCAGCGCTCGCACCCGCGCGAAATACTCCTCCTCGACGGGCATCTCGGCCACGCCCACCACGGCGAAGCGGGCCTGTGGCCGCGCGCGCGCCACGACGGCGCAGGCGCGCACGAAGGTCTCGACGTCCTTGCGCGGGTGAATGCGCCCGACGGTGCCGATCAGCAACTGCCCGGGCGCCGCGCCCAACTCGGCGCGCACGCGGGCCGTGGCCGCCGCATCGCCCGCCGCGCTGGCCGCCGCGAACGCCGCGATCTCGATCGGGTTATAGATGACCTGCACCTTCGGATTGCCGGCGGCGCCGAAGATGGCGGCGGCGGTGGCGTGCGAAATACAAAACACCTGCGCCGACAACCCCAGCCACAGCCGGGTCAGCGCCGCGAACACCGCGCGCGGTTCGGCCAGCGTGTTGCCGCGATAGTGCAGGATGTGCGGGATGCGCAGCGCCTGCGCGGCGAGCGCGCCGTCCAGCACCACCTCCATGTTGCTGTGAATCAGCGACGCCTGCACCTGCCGGGCGATGCGCGCCACCGCCACCGCGCCCCGCCCCAGCTGCAGCGGCAGCCGGGCCATCTCGGCTGGCGCCAGTTGCCGGTGCAAGATCGTCAGCGGCGCGAAGTGCACCGTCGCGCCCAGCGCTCCATAGCGCGGCACCGCCGGCCCGTCGGCGGGCAGCACGACGTGCGGTTCGATCCCCAACGGCACCAGCCGCCCCAGGAGCGCCAGCAGGCTTTCGTCCGGTCCGCTGACCTGCTGCGAGAAGGGGTTGACGTAGACGATGCGCATGAAAAATTCCGCTCGACGCCGCCGGCCGCGCTAGGGCGCCAGCACCGCGCGACGAAAGGCATCGCCGGTGGTGTGGTTGTTCATGTATTTGACGGCGAAGCGAAAGGCCGCCTCGGCGCGCGCCTGCAGATCGGCGGTCGTGCTGGCCGCCAGCGTCTGCACCGCCGCGCGCGTCGACGCTTCGTCGGCGGCCAGCAAACCCCAGCCGCCCTCGGCGGCCAGCTCGGCCACGCCATCGTCGGGCGGCGCGATGACCAGCACCGGACGGCCCACCGACAGATACTCGCGCAGCTTGGTCGGCCACGCGACCTGCAGCGGGGCCCGATCACGCGCCTCGGGATCAAGCGCCGCCACCACGCAGGTGGCGCCGGCCACCTCGGCCGCCACCGCCTCCGACGGCACCGATTTCACCGACCAGCGCGCCGGATCAAGTCCCATCGCCGCGATGGCGTTCGGCTTCATGTGCGTCAGCAGCCGCAGCTCGATCTCGGGCGCCAGCTCGGCCACCGCGCGCTGCAACCAGGCCAGCGCCTTGCCCTGCGCCTGGTAGACCCAGCCGACGAACAGCAGCGAACGTCTCCCCTCCGGCAACGGCACCGGGCCGGTGGAATCGATGTTGATCAGCGGCGGCAACAGCTCGACCTCGGCGGCGGCGCCCTGCGCCCGCATCCACTCGGCCATGCGCGGCGAAAGCGCGAAGCAGCGCGACGCCCGGCCCAGCGCTTGTCGCCGCCACGTCCCGAGCGCGCCTTGTAGAAACGCGCCCGCGCCCCAGAACGTCGACGCGTGCAGATCGATGCCGTACACCCACAGATCGGCGCCGGTGGCGCGCGCCCAGCGCTCGGCGATGATCATCGTCGGGTCCAGCGTGGCGACGATGCGCCGCACGTTGGGCAGCAGACGGGACAGCACCGACGGCCCCAGGTACCGCGTCGCCGCCATCACCGCCGCCATCACCGCCGATTCCGACGCGCGGCTGGGCTGGCGTGGCACCGGCAGCGGCAACCGAACGCGCCCGCCCCACCGTTCGCCGCCGATCCCCACCAGCGCCAGTTTTTCTTCGGGCAGATCGCCGAACAGCTCGCGCAGGATGATGGTGTAACCGTCGCGGCCAGGCGGAAGGTTGTGCGCCAACAACGCCACCGTCTGCGATTCCCACATGCCGGCGCGCAATCTAGCAGAGCGCGCCAAGCAAGCGCCATCGCCGTCCCGGCGGCGTTACGCGTTCAGCAACGGTCGCACGTCGACGAAGGCCATGCCGGCACGGCGGGCGGCTTCCAGGCCAAGGTCGGTGTCTTCGTAAACGGTGCAGGCCGCCGCTGACACGCCCAGGCGGCGGGCCGCTTCCAGAAACACGTCGGGCTCGGGCTTGTGGCGGGTGGTGTCCTCGGCGGCGACGACGGCCTGGAACCAGTCGGCGATCTGGATGATGCCCAGCGTTCGTTCGACCAGGTGCCGCCGCCCACCCGAGGCGATGGCCATGGCGCCGTGGCTGCGGCAGGCCCGAGCGATGTCCACCACCTTTTGAATGGGACGAATGACCCCGGGACGCGACAGCTGATCGATGAAGGCCTGTTCTTTTTCCAGGGCTATCGCCTGCGGATCGACGGTAATCCCGGCTTCGCCCACCAGCAGCTCGGCGATCTTGCGGGTGGGGACGCCACCCAGCGAATAGAAGCGGTCCTCCGGAAACGTCAGGCCATAGCGAGCGGCGATGCCGGTCCAGGCGGCGAAGTGCGCCGGCATGGTGTCGGCCAGCGTGCCGTCGAGATCGAAGATGAAACCCTTTTTCATGGCGGACGAGGGCCACTCTGCGAAGGTCAGCCGCCGTAAGTCAAGAGGGGCGCGGAAAGATCAATTAGACTGAGGCCGCATGTCCACCTGCCCGACCTGCCAGACCGAATACCCGGCCGGAGTGACGGTGTGCCCGAAGGACGGTACAGCGACGGACGGGCCAGCGCTGGATATGCCAGCGGCGGCGGCGGAACCGCGCGCGACCGCGCTGGCAACCGCCGCGGCGCCGGCCGCGGCAACGCGAACGCCGACGCCGGAGTCATTCGATCCGTTGCTGGGATCGACGCTGGCCGGGCGCTACCTGATCATCCGCCGCATCGGCGAGGGCGGGATGGGTGCGGTCTACGAAGCCAAGCACACCCTCATCGGCAAGCGCATCGCCGTGAAGGTGCTGCTGGAAAAATTCCACGCCAAGAGCGACTTCGTCGCCCGCCTGCTGCAGGAGGCGCGGCTGGCCAGCTCCATCGGCCACGAGAACATCGTCGACGTCACCGACTTTGGCACCACCGACGACGGACGATCGTTCGTGATCATGGAATTTCTCGACGGCGAACCGCTGGCCCAGCTGGTGATGCGCGACGCGCCCCTGCCGGTCGAGCGCAGCCTGCGCATCGGCCGCCAGGTGGCCAGCGCGCTGGGCGCCGCGCATGCCAAAGGAATCTTTCACCGCGACGTCAAACCGGAGAACGTCTACCTGGTCAAACGCGGCGACGCCGACTTCGTGAAGGTGGTGGACTTCGGCATCTCCAAGGCGGTCAAGCAAGGCGGTGATGAAGGACCTGAGACCTATCGTCTGACCCACACCGGCCTCTTGCTGGGGACGCCGCTTTACATGTCGCCCGAGCAGGCGCGCGGCGAAGAAGATCTCGACCACCGCGTGGACATCTGGGCACTGGGCGTATTGCTCTATGAATGCCTGACCGGCGAGGTCCCGTTCCACGCCAACAATTACCTCGGCATCATCTCGCAGGTGCTGACCCACCAGGCCACGCCGCCGTCGCGCCTGCGCCCCGAGCTGGGCATCCCCACCGCGGTGGAGACGGTGGTGATGCGGGCGATGGAAAAAGATCGCAGCAAACGCTATCGGGCCATGGGCGACCTCGAACGCGATCTGGAACGACTGCTGGCCGGCGATCAGAACGTGGGCTTGCCGGATCCTTCGGTGGCGACGCAAGCGCCGCTGTCGGCGCTGGAGACCGGCCCCAGCCGCTGGCACCTGGGCCTGGCGGCGATCGTCGCGCTGGTGGTGGGGCTGGCCTTCGCGCTGTCGCGCTCGCCGGCGGAGAAACTGCACGCCATCAACGCGGCGGCGGTGGGCGCGCCGGCGGCGCCGGCACCAGCGTCCGGACCGACGGCGGGCGGCTTGTTGCCGGCGGAAGCGCCATCGATCATCGCCACTCACCCACTCGCGGCGGTCGCCGCGGGTGCGCGGCCAAACTCCAAGGCAGCACGCCCGGCGCAGCGGCGCGGCCCGCACCCCGATCGCAAGGCGGGCGGCGCCGACAGCCCGGCCGCCGAGCCGTCGGAATCGGCCCGCCGGGGCGTCCTGCCCTCCGGCTCGCGCGAGGCTTATCCCGATCAGTAGCGCGTCGCCGACGACTTGCTATTGTGTGGCACCTTTGATCTCCGCGTCCACCGTCGCGCGCCTGTCCGCTCTCGGCATCAGCCTGCTTGTCTGTCTGTGCGTCGTGATGACAGTGCCCGCGCCGGCGCGCGCCGCCGACGACGCCACCGCCGCCGCGCGCTCGCACTACGAGATCGGACTGCGCTTGTTCGACGCCCGCCAGCACGATCAAGCGCTGCTGGAATTTCGCGCCGCCAACGACCTCAAGCCGCGCCCGGCGGCGCTGTTCATGATGGCCCAGTGCGAATACCTGATCGGCCAGCTCAAGGCGGCGCGCACGCACTACGAACAGTACGCCAAGGAAAATCCCGACGGTGAATTCGTCGAACTGGCCAAGGACCGCATCGAGAGCATCGACAAGCGCGCCTCGACCTTCGTCATCAACACCGTCCCCGACGACGTCAGCGTGCGCATCGCTTCAGAGACCACGCCCAGTCTGCCACCCGTCACCGGCCAGGCGCCGAACAACTTCTCGGTCCCGCGCGGCCGCTACCGCATCACCGTCTCGAAGGCCAACTTCCTGCAGCAGTCGCGGGTGGTGGACATCGATCTGGCCGACACCAAGCCGCTGTTCTTCAAGCTGGACCCCATCCCGGCGCGCCTGGAGATCGAAACCTCGCCGGCCGGCGCCACTCTTTACGTGAACGGCAACCGCGCCCGCAACCCGTATCGCCAGGACGTGGTGCCCGGTCACTATGAACTGTTCGTCGAGGCGCAGGACCGCGATAGCCGGACCGTCGAGTTCACCCTGAACCCGGGCGAGCGCCTGCTGCTCACCGACGGTCAACGCCTGCAGCTGCAATACGTGCAGCGCTCGGGACGGCCCGAGCTGATCGGCGCCTCGGCCGTTTTGTTGGGCTTCGTGGGCGCCGCCGCCGTCGCCGCCGCCATCGGCAAGCAACTGGAAGATCCGTCGGTGTCGGCGCTGCTGCTCACCGGCGGCGGGGCGCTGACCGGCACCGTGGCCGGCGCCCTGGCCGGCAGCGTGTTGGTGCCGACGTACATCCCCGACAACCGCGCGCTGTTCATCATCGGCGCCATGTGGATCGGCGCCGCCGAAGGCGCCGGCGCAGGAATTTCCATCGAACAAACCGCGGCATCCGACGACAACAGTGACGGCACGTGCCCCGGTTGCCGGTCAGCCCTTGGTGAACGGCTGCGCGCCGCTTTCTTCGGCAGCTTGCCGGGCCTGGCGTTGGGGATCACCTCGGGCGCGTTGCTGTCATCGCACGCGCCGACGTACGGACGGGTGTCGTTGATCCAGAGCGCGGCGTTGGGGGGAATCCTGGCTGGCGGGTTGGCGGCGGTGGCGTTGAAGTGGAAACCGTACGGCGCGGATTGGGAACAGCAGATCACCACGCGCGCACCCGAACCAAAGTCCCCATGCGCAACTCCTGTGGGCCGGGATCCGAGCAACCAAGATCAGTATCGCTGCCCCGAGCGCAGCATTCTCGATCTCACGCTGCCCTCGCTGATCGGGTTGAACGTGGGCCTTGGTGCCGGCCTGCTGGGCGCGTACTTGCCCGATCAAGATCAATACGGGCCCAGCTGGACGCGCGTGCTGCTGGTTGATCTGGCCACCATCGCCGGCACGCTGGGCGGTGGGATCGCCGGCTGCATCGCCGTAAAAAATTGCCTCAGCGGATACCCGACCGACGACGCCCGCGCCGCCTCGGCGGTGGCGGCGCTCAGCGGCGGCGTCCTGGGCTTCGTGATCGGCGCGGTGGTCACGCGCAACACCGACAAGGGCATGACCGATCCAGGCACGACCAGCGCGTCCGGCCCCAGCGCCACCCTGACTCTCATTCCCGCGCCGCAACCACAAGGCGGCACGGTCCCGATGATCACGGCAATCGGAACGTATTAGCGCGCCGAGGCCGCTCGACTAAACCGCGAAGCCCAGCGCCGTCAGCTCTGCTTCCAGCCGATCGAGCTCGCGCCGAACCGCGGTGGGCGCTGGGCCACCCGTGACGACCCGCGCGGCGACAGCGCGCGCCGGATCCAGCGCCTCCAGCACCAACGGCGTCAAGCTGGGCTCGACGGCGCGTAGCTCGTCGGCGCCGAGCGCGCGCAACGAGACCTTGCGCTGCTCGGCCAGCTTCACCAAGCGACCGACCACCTCGTGCGCGGTTCGAAAAGGCATCCCGCGCCGGACCATCTCCTCGGCCAGATCGGTCGCGCCCAGCGCCGGATCGCCGGCTGCCTCGCGCATGCGCTCGGTGTTGAATTCCAGGCCGGCCACCAGCCCGGGCATCACCGACAGTGACAGTCGGGCGGTTTCCACCGCGTCGTAAAGCGGCTCCTGTGACTCTTGCAGATCTTTGTTGTAGGCCAGCGGCAGACCCTTGCTGATGGTCAGCAACGCCACCAGATCGCCGATCACCCGCGCCGGCTTGGCGCGCAGAAGCTCGGCGATGTCCGGGTTGCGTTTCTGTGGCATCAGCGAGCTGCCCGAGCAATAACCTTCGCCAAGCCGCACGAACCCGAACTCCGTCGTCGACCACAGGACCAGCTCTTCACCGAAACGCGACAGGTGTACGCCGATCAGCGCACAGGCAAAAGTCAGCTCGGCGGCAAAGTCGCGATCGGAGACGGCGTCCAGGCTGTTGTGCGTGGGCTCGTCGAAGCCCAGCTCTTTCGTGGTGCGCGCGCGATCGATCGGCAACCCGGTCGCCGCCAGCGCGCCCGATCCCAGCGGCGACTGCCCCGCCCGGCGCGCGCCGTCCAGCAGCCGCCCGCGATCGCGCCCCAACATTTCGGCATACGCCAGCAGATGGTGGCCCAGGGTCACCGCCTGCGCGCGCTGCAGGTGCGTGTACCCGGGCAACAGCGTGTCGGCGTGCTCGCGCGCGCGCCGGCACAGCGCCACGCGCGTGCGATCGATGGCGGCGGCCAATTCAACGGCGGCGGCGCGGGCGTAGAGTTTGAGATCAGTCGCCACTTGATCGTTGCGGCTGCGCGCGGTGTGCAAGCGGCGGCCCGGCTCGCCGATCAATTCGATCAGGCGGCCTTCGACGTTCATGTGAATGTCTTCCAGCGCCGGATTCAGCGGGCGCGCGCCGCTCTCGAATTCTTTCGCCGCTGCGTCGAGGCCGGCGATGATCGCCTCGGCGTCGGCCGCCGAGATCAATCCGACCGCGGCCAGCATGCGGGCCTGGGCTTGACTGCCGCGGATGTCGTCGCGCAGCAAGCGGCGGTCAAAGTCCACCGACGCGTTGAGCGCCGCGGCTGCCGGATCCATCGCGCCGTCAAACCGTGCTCCGCGTCCACCGCTGCCGGGCTTTTCCGTCGACATTTGCCGCTGTCATACCCTAAAAGCTGCACGTTTGAAGTGGCGAAAACAAAACCAGCACGCTACGATGATTTTGGGACATCCGCGAGCGACTGGCCCTAAAAGGAGGACGAGTGCATGGCAAAACGAACCCTCATGAACGGTAGGGAGCCTCTTCGCCACCAGATCCGACTCGGAGTAAAGGAGCCCGAGCGGAGTTAGCCTCCTTCCGGACCAGCCTGTTTCGTCGTTAGTTGGTCGACGAGCCATAGACCTTCACCAGGCCTGACAGCGGGGCTCGCGCTGAATGGCCACAGATTGGGCGGCGCCCAGCGGCGCTAGCTCAGACCAGTCGGGTAGCGGACCAAGGCGCGCCGGTGAGACAACTCCCGGCGCGCTTTTTTTGCGCTGGCGCTTTGTTAACAGAAACGCGTGGCCCACATTTCCAGTGTGAGCAGGGCGAAAAGTTTCCGGCCGAGGTCCTGGCCGGCCAGGTGTTGGGTCAGCAGCGCAGCGATGGTTGTCGACGACAGGCCCAGGCGTTTCACGGCGGCGCCGGTGACCAGGCGATGGCGAAGAGATTCGGTCGCCGGATCGCGCAGCCAGCGGTCGACGGGAATTTCGAAGCCGCGTTTGGGGCGATCGGTGATCGATGGGGGCAGACAGCGGCGCAACAGGCGGCGCAGCAGCGGCTTGTCCTGGCGGGCGCCGATCTTGGCGCGCGGCGAGAGGCCCAGGCCCAGCTCGACCAGGCGGCGGTCGAGCAAGGGGACGCGCACCTCCAGGCTGTGCGCCATCGACAGCTTGTCGGCCTTCAACAAAAGGTTGTCGAGCAGCATCGACGAGAAGTCGACGTACTGCAGCCGCTGCACCGGATCCATCCCCTGCTGGTGGGCGCGCGAGAAAAGCCCATCGATGCGCGCGTGGCACGCCTCGGCGTCGGGCGCGCCCAACGCACGGCGCTCCTCGTCGGAAAAAAGTTCGAACCAGTTCAGATAGCGGGCGCTTTCAGGCAGGCGGGCAGAGTCGATCAGCTTGGCGCCGCGGCGAAGAAGGTTGCCGAAGCCTTTCGACCGCGCCGGAACGAACCGGCTGAGCGCGGAGGGGTGCGACGTGCCGGCAAAGGACGCCAGGTGGGACGATGCCGCCAGCCAGCCCCAGAAATAGCGCGGATATCCGCCCAGCACTTCGTCGCCACCCTCGCCGGACAGGGCGACGGTGACATGGGCGCGCGTGCCCTTGCACAGGTGCCACAGCGGCAACACGGCGCTGTCGGACAGCGGGTCTTCCAGAAAACCAACGATGGTTTCCAGATCGCCCAGCGCATCGGGCCCGAGCTGGATGCGTACGTTGTCGCTGCCCACCTGGCGCGCCACCGTCGCGGCGAAGGCGGTTTCGTCGCCGCGATCCGACGCGGCGAAACCGACGGAGAACGTTCGCGGCGGCGGACGCCCATCGCGCGCGGCGTAGGCCGTCAGCGCGCTGGAGTCGAGGCCGCCCGACAAGAACACGCCGGTCGGCACGTCGGCGATCAAATGTCCGGTCACTGACGCGCTTAACCGCTGATCCAGCATCGCCAGCAAATCGTCGTCCGAAAGGCCAGACAGCCGTTCGGGCTCGAGCTCATAAAAGCGGTGCGCCGTCTCGTGGCCGGAATCCAGCGCCACCTCCAGCACGGTGGCCGGTTCCAGCTTGGTCACCCCGGCGAAGGCGGTGGCCGGCGAGGGCACATACCCCAGACACAAAAACGAGCCTACAAAGCGCGCGTCCGCCGCCGGCCGCCCCTGACCGTCAGCGGCGAAGGCCCGCACTTCGGAGGCGAACGAAAGCTGGCCGCCGGCGCGTCGCAAATAAAGCGGCTTGATCCCGAAGCGATCGCGGGCCAAGAACAGCCGCCGCCGCGTGCGATCGACCAAAGCAAAAGCGAACATCCCTTCCAGACGCGTCACCAGCGCCTGGGCGCCCCATTGTTCATAACCGTGCACCAGCACCTCGGTGTCGCTGTGGCTGCGGAACCGGTGGCCGGCAGCCGTCAGCTCGGCGCGCAGCTCTTGAAAGTTGTACACCTCGCCGTTGTAGACAATCTGGACCGCGCCATCCTCGTTCCCCATCGGCTGATGACCGAGGGGGCTGACGTCGATGATCGACAGGCGGCGCATCCCGATGCCGACGCCACCGTCGACGAATGTTCCGCAATCATCCGGACCGCGGTGCACAAGGGTGGCCACCATGGCGTCGATCTCGGCGGCCGCGACACCCTTGCCGGCGAAGCGCGCGATGCCCACGATGCCGCACATCCGCTAGCCGCCGGTTTCCATCAAACGCGGCAACATATATCATGTGAGGCGACATTGCTGCGTCCACCGACGCCACCTGTCCCTATACTCACGCCACTATGAATATCCTGGGCCTGAACGCCTTCCACGGAGACGCCTCCGCCGCCCTGGTGAAGGACGGCCAGCTGGTGTCGGCCATCGAAGAAGAACGCCTGAACCGGCACAAACACTGCGCGGGTTTCCCGTCGCTGGCCAGCAAGGCGGTCTTGCAGCACGGCGCGGTCGCTCCGTCCGAGCTGCAGCACGTGGCCCTCTCGCGCGATCCCAAGGCCAACCTGCACAAGAAGATCCTCTTCGCGTTACAAAAGCGGCCGTCGTTCACCAAGATGGTGAAAAGCCGCCTGGCCAACGTGGCCAAAGTGCGCGGCGTCGACGAGGCCCTGCGCGCCGCCCTGGCCCCCGACGGCGATCGGGTGACGGCCAAGTTCCACAACGTCGAGCACCACAAGTCGCACATCGCCAGCGCCTTCTTTGTCTCGCCGTTCGAAGAAGCGGCCTGCCTGTCCATCGATGGATTCGGCGACTTCGTGTCGACCATGCGCGGCACCGGGCGCGGCCTGGATCTGAACATCATCGACCGGATCGAGTTCCCGCACTCGGCCGGGCTTTTTTACACGGCGGTGACGCAGTTCCTGGGCTTTCACAAGTACGGCGAGGAATGGAAGATGATGGGCCTCGCCCCCTACGGCAAGCCCGCCCACGTCGCCGAGCTGCGCCACCTGATCCACACGCTGCCCGACGGGCGCTTCGAGCTGGGCCTGGATTATTTTCAACACCACACCGACGGCGTCGAGATGTCCTGGGACGAAGGCTCGCCGCGTCTCGGCCGGGTGTTCTCCGACAAGCTTGCCGAGCTGCTCGGCCCGGCGCGCGATCCCGAAGATCCGGAGTTCTTCGGCAAGTGGGCGGACATCGCGCACAGCGCGCAGATCGTTTACGAAGAAATTTTCTTCCACGTCCTGAGAGATCTGCACGCCCGCACCAAGCTGACCAGGTTGTCGCTGGCCGGCGGCTGCGCGCTGAACTCGGTGGCCAACGGCAAGATCTTCGAGCAGACGCCCTTTCGCGAGGTCTATGTGCAGCCGGCGGCCGGCGACGACGGCACGGCCATCGGGGCGGCGTTTTATGTCCAGCACGCGGTGCTGCGGCGGCCGCGCGCCTTCGTGATGGAGCACGCGTACACCGGTCCGGCCTTCGACGACGCCGCCATCGAAATGGCGATCAACAAGGCGCGGGCCAACGGCTGGGACGCCGGCGTGTCCGTTCGCCGCGTCGACGACGAGACCTTGTACCGCGACGTCGCCACCGCCATCGCGGGCGGCCAGGTGGTCGGCTGGTTTCAGGGCGGCATGGAGTTCGGGCCGCGGGCGCTGGGCGATCGCTCGATCGTCGCCGACCCGCGCCGCGCCGACATGAAGCAGATCCTGAACACCCGCATCAAACACCGCGAGACCTACCGTCCGTTCGCCCCCAGCATCATCGAAGAAAAAGTGCACGACTTCTTCGAACGGGCAGAGCCGTCGCCGTTCATGTTGATGGTCTACAAGGTGCGACCCGAACGGCGCGCCCGCATCCCCGCCGTCACCCACGTCGACGACACCGGCCGTGTGCAGACCGTCAGCGCCAAGACCAACCCGCGTTATCACCGTTTGATCAGCGAGTTCGCCAGACAGACCGACGTCCCCCTGGTGCTGAACACCAGCTTCAACGAGCACGAACCCATCGTCGCCACGCCCGGCGAGGCCATCGCCTGCTATCTGAAGACCCGGATGGACGTGCTTGCCCTGGGCAACTGGGTCCTGTCCCGAGCGCCTTCATGAGAACAGCCTTCACCGCTTTTCTCATGTCCATGCTGTGCGCCGCCGCGCTGACCCCGCTGGTGCGCACCATCGCCCTGCGACTGGGTGTCCTCGACCACGCGCTGTCGTCGCGCAAGATTCACGGACGACCGGTGCCGCGCCTGGGCGGCATCGCCATGGTGATCTCGTTCTACGTTCCCTTGCTGGCGCTGTACTTCTTCCGCAGCGAGGTGGGCCGGCTGTTCTTGATCGAAGGCAACCAGGCCATCGGCCTGTTCGTGGGCGGCATCATGATCGCCTTGCTCGGTGTCTACGACGATCTGCGGGGCGCCGGCGCCAAACGGAAATTCGCCGTGCAGTTCGCGGTGGCCGGGCTGCTTTACTACCTCGGCTTTCGCATCGACAACCTGGCCAACCCGTTCGGAGCGCCGATTCCCCTCGGCTGGGTGGGGATGCCGTTCACGCTCTTGTGGATGGTGGGCGTCATCAATGCCATGAACTTGATCGACGGCCTGGATGGCCTGGCGGGCGGCGTGGCGTTGGTGGCGGTGACCACCACGTTCCTCATCGCCCTGCAGCGCGGGCACCCGCTGATGATCTTGTTCTCGGCGGCGCTGGGCGGATCGATCCTGGGATTTCTGTTTTACAACTTCAACCCGGCGTCGATCTTCATGGGCGACACCGGCAGCATGTTCCTGGGGTTCGTCCTGGCCGCCAGCGCCATCCAGACCAATCAGAAATCGTCGACGGCGGTGGCGGTGCTGATCCCGGCCATTGCTCTCGGCTTGCCGATCTTGGACACGCTCTTGGCCATGAGCCGGCGGGCGGTGCGCGGCCGACCCCTGTTTCGCGCCGACAAAGAACACATTCACCACCGCTTGCTGGCCCTCGGGCTTTCGCACCGGCAAGCGGTGCTGTTTCTGTATGCCTTGTGTGTGGTGTTCGGTGCGCTGGCGTTGATGCTGACCTATGCCACCAGCGGCGAGGCAGCGGCGATCCTGGTCGTGCTGGGCATCCTGTCGTTCATGTTTCTGCGCTGGCTGGGCTACATCCAGCTGGAACAGTTCATGCCCGAACAGCGGCGGCGCAGCCGGGCCCTGCGCGCCGCCGTTCGCCCGTTCGCCGAGCGCCTGCGCCGCGCCGCCAACATCGACGAGGTGTGGACCAGCGTGCGCGAGGTGACGTCTGTGTTCGACGCCAAGTGCGTGCGCCTGGATCTCTTTTCGCGCAGCAACGGGCGGACGCCGACGCCGCTGTCCTTCGCCATGGGCTTTGACGAAGCGGCCGACGCCGGCAGCACGGCGAAGCTGTTTCGCGCCCGGTTCATCCTGGTGGGCGTCAAGCCCGACGACGGCGCGGTGGAGCTGGCCTGGGACGACGGCCGCAAGGAACTGGACCGCGACACCGAGATCGCCATCGAACTTTTCTGCGACTACCTGGCCCAGGCCTGCGATCGGGTGCGCGAGGCGGTGGTGCCGGCGGCCGAGTCGGACAGCGGCAAGAACGGCCATCGTTCGTTGGTCGGATAGCCGCCCGCCCGTCAGCGTCGACGACGGCGGACCAAAGCGCTCCCTTCGTCCAGGCGCAACAGGCGAGCGGTAGCGAAGTAGATCGCCGCGCCGATGACGACGGGTAAAAGCGCCGCCACCGACCAGGCGAACAGCCGCGGCCCGGGCAGCGTGCCCAGGTGCGCGGACAGAAACCAGACCACCGCCGCCATCAGCGCTGCGCCAAGCCCGATCCGCAACACCGCGGAAAGAAAATCACGCGTCAGCAGACCGCCGATCTGAATCTGAAAGGCCACCACCAGCACCAGCAGGTTGACGATGGCGGCGATGGACGTGCCCACCGCCAGCCCGACGTGGCCGAGCTGACGAAACGTCAGCAGGTTCCAGGCGACGTTGGCGGCCACCGCGCTGAGGCTGGCCAGAAGCGGCACGCGCGTCCGCCCCAGGGCATAAAACGCCGGCGCCATCACCTTGATCGCCGCGTAGGCCGCCAGGCCGATGGCGTAGCCGCTCAAGGCGCGCGCGGTCTGCAGCGTGGCATTGGGGCTGAAGCGGCCGTGTTGGTAGATGAGACGAATGATCGGCCCGCCCAGCAGGGCCAGCCCCACCGTCGACGGCACGGTGAGAAACAGGACCATGCGCAGTCCGCGGCGCAGCGTCGCCCGCATGGCGTCCCAATCCTGGGCCGCGGCGTCGCGCGCCAGATGGGTCAGCGACGTGGTCCCCACCGCCACCCCAAAAACGCCGATCGGAAGCTGCATCAACCGGAACGCGTAGCTGAGCCAGGAGATCGCCCCGTCGGAGATGAGGCTGGCGAACGACGAGTTGATCACCACGTTGATCTGCACCGCCGCCACGCCCAACGTGGCCGGCGCCATCAGCGCGGCGATCCGCCGCGTGCCTTGGTCGCGCAGGGATACATCCGGCAAAAGCCGGGGACGAAATCCCAGCCGCCACAGCGACGGCACCTGAATCCCCAGCTGCCCGAGGCCACCCACCAACGTCAGCGCCGCCCAGGTGATCACCGCCGCGCGCGGCGACGGCGACAGCGCGTACACCGACACGCCGCCAATGATCGCCACCACGTTGAACATCGACGAGGCCAAGGCCGGCGCGGTGTAGTGCTCTTCAGCGTTCAGCGCGCCCATGGCCACCACCGCCAGCGAAACGATGGGCAGAAAAGGCATCATGATCCGCACCAGCTGGCTGCACAGGGCGGCCTTCTCGGGCGAAAAGCCGGCCGCCACCAGCGCCACCACCGGCTGCGGAAACAGCATGGCCAAAAGCGCGACCACGCCAAGATAGATGGTCAGCGTCGACAGCACGCGGTTGGCCAGCGCGAAGGCCTCGGCGCGCGAGCGATTGCGCAGCGTCGCCACATAGGTGGGCACGAACGCCGTCGACAGCGCGCCCTCCGCGAACAGATCGCGCAGCAGATTGGGAATGCGAAAGGCGGCCAAGAACGCGTCACTGGTCGATCCGGCGCCCAGGGTCAGGGCGAACACCTGCTCGCGCACCAGACCCAAAAGGCGCGACAGCATGGTCAGGGCGCTGACCCGCCGGGCGCCGCGGGCCAGGCGATCAGTGCCGGCGGCGTCGCCCGCTTTACTGGCCTCGGCCTCGGTCATGGACCTTTGGCGGGCGCGGCAGCCGAGTCGGCGGGCGGCGGTGGCGCCAGCAGATCGCGCACCGGCGACGGCGAACCCCGACGCAGCTGATCTTCGATCTTCTTGTCGGCGGCCGTGCCGGCCGTGTTCAAGCACCCGAGCATGTCCACCGCGTCGTCAGCGGGCGTGCTGGGCTGCAGGATCAAAACCCGCGCCGTCGCGAAGGCGGCGGCCGCCGCGCCGGCGTCGATGCGACGCCCGTTCAGGAACAACGCGCGCTCGCGGCGGCACAACGTCGCCACCGCGGCAGTCTGCACGCCCGGCGCCGGATCGCGGATGGCCTCGCTCAGCGCCGCCACCGCCGCCGTCGACAACGGCCGCACCGCTTGGGCAGCGGCGCGCCGCAACCCACCGTCGGCGTCCTTCAGGATCGGAAGCAGTTCGTCGGTGTCGTTGCAGACGCCGGTGGCGTCGGCCAGCGCCACCAGCGCGGCCAGCCGGGCGGGCGCCGCCGCCAGCCCACGCAGGGCCAACCCGCGCAGCGCCGCGCAGGCGTGTGCCACGACGTCGGGCGGCACCTCCCACAGCTCGAAGTCGGCGGCGGTCTCGCCGTTCAGGAGCTGACCCATGGTGTGCGCGGCGGCCGCCGCCACCGCCGGATCGCTCGAGGACGTCAGGTCAGCGACCGGTTCGGTCAGCAGCAGCGCCTCGCGCGAGACGGGCGCCGCTGTCAGCACCGCCAGCACCACCCGGCGATCGGTTTGCACCAAACCCTGGGTCAAACGTCCAGGCCCCATGCGCGCCACGATGCGCTCGGTGGCGCCCCGATCGCGCTGCTTGACGGCGCGAACCAGCAGTTCGAAGGGCGGCAGGGCCATGCCGGTGCGCGGGTTGATTTCAGCGCCGTGGCGGATCACCTTGGCACCGCTGCGGCCGCCGGCAACCGGACCGCCAGCCGCCAGCAGGGCCGCTATCGCGAGCGTCGTGAACACGTCCTTCACAGTTACCATCCCGGAGGTGGGCTCGTCCTGTTTTCCGTCGTGCGGCGCCGCCGTCCGCTGCCCCGTTTCTTGCTAGGTACCCCTCAGGCAGCCTGCTAGTGTTGACGCGGCTTCATGTCCGCCAAGACCCGCACCGCCAGCGCATCCCCGAACGGCGACGTCTGGCAGTCGTTCCTGACCAAGAAACGGCTGAAGTCCACCAAGCAGCGCGACCTGATCGTCGACGAGTTCATGGCCATGCGCGGCCACATCAGCCTGGACGATCTGCACGCTCTGGTGCGGGCCAAGAACCCGGCGGTGGGCTTCTCGACGGTGTACCGCACCATGCGTCTGCTGGAAGAGGCGGGCCTGGCCCACGAGCGGCACTTCGAGCAGGGCCGCACGCTGTACGAACGGGCCGACGCCCGATCACACCATGATCACCTCATCTGCGAGAAGTGCCACCACATCATCGAGTTCGAAAACGACGCCCTGGAGGCCCTGCAGCGCAAGGTGGCCATCGGGTTCGGCTTCATCATCACCAACCACCGCCACGAGATCTACGGTCTTTGCCCCAAGGCCCGCGGCGAAGCTGACGGGTACTGCCCGGCCGAGATGGCCAAGGCGCGCTCCGGCGTGGTCAAGCTGCGCCGCAGCTCGTAGCCGTCGGCGGTGAACCTTGGCTCTTGACCGATTTCCGCAACCGGTGTACTGAAATTGAAAGTGATATTCAAAATCCCTTTCATCGCCAGCGGCGCCCTGCCGATGGTCCTGGCGATCTGGCCGGCGGCTTGCGGCGGCGACAACATGGCGGCGGGCAACCCCGGCGCCGGCGGCACCGGCGGGATCACGGTGATCCATGACGATCTCGGCGATCAGCCGGTGACCAAACTCAGCGGCGATCAAATCCAGATGTTTCACCTGGGCGATGGCCTGTTTGATCTGCCCTTCCGGGACAGCGACGGCCTGGGCCCGCTTTACATCCGCAACGCCTGCGGCGACTGCCATCAGAACGGCGGCCGCGGGCCCGGGTCGGTGCACAAATTTCAGATGATGGGCCCCGATGGCCAGCCGGTGGCGACGGCGCCCGAGGTGGCCTACGGCGACACGGTTCGCCCGTACGTCGCCGGCGGCGGCCAGACGCCCATCCAGGCGCCGGCCGACGTCAACGCGCCCGACCAGCTGGTGCAAAGCGTGCGCGTCGGTCCGCCGGTCCTCGGCCGCGGCTACATCGAAGCCATCGACGACGCCGAGATCGAACGCGTCGCAGCCGAACAGGCCACGCGCACCGACGCCATCCACGGACGCATCAACCGCGTGGTCTATCACTCTGCGGCCACCAGCCAGGCCTTCATTCACCACACCCTGGGTGAAACCGGCGTCATCGGCCGCTTCGGCCACAAGGCCCGCGTGTCCACCCTGGACGATTTCACCGCCGATGCCTTTCAAGGCGACATGGGCATGACCTCACCGCTGCGGCCGACCGAGGTGAAGAACCCCGACAATCTGCTCGACGACGGCAAGCCCGGCGTCGATCTCACCGAGGACAACGTCACCCAGGTGGCGCAGTACGTACGGTCGCTGGCCATCCCTGACCGCGATCCGGCCCTCATGCAGAGCGCCGGCCGCGCCTTGTTCGATCAAGCGCTGTGCAGCGTGTGCCACGTGCCCAGCCTGCACACGCGCGCCGACAACCCGGTGGCGGTGCTGGCGGACGTCGACGCGCCGGTGTTCAGCGACATCCTGCTGCACGACATGGGCGACGGCCTGGCCGACGATCTGCCCGACGAATCGGCCGGCCTGCGCGAGTGGCGGACGGCGCCGCTGATCGCGCTGCGCTTTCAGCACACGTTCCTGCACGATGGGCGCGCCACCACCGTCGCCGACGCCATCGCCGCCCACGCCAGCGCGGGCTCGCAGGCGAACGATTCAGTGGCCCGCTTTCAGGCGCTCAGCAAAGACGATCAGGCCAGCCTGCTGACATTCGTCCAGGGTCTTTAGCCCGGGCAGCAAAGGAGATCCGTCCCATGAGAGCACGAACGTTCGTCATCGCCGCCGCGGGCTTCACTGCGCTGGCGCTGGCCGCCGCCGGCTGCGGCGGCGATTCGCCGCAAGAACCCGAGGATCAGGCCCTCACCCAGGTGAAAAGTTACATCACCACCAACCTGGACACGCTGGTGATGGCCACGACGCAGATCCGCGACACCGCGCCCGCCGCCGACGCCGACGGCTGGAACGCCACCGCCGACGCCGCCGCCGTCACCACCATGCGCACCGCCTGGCGCCAGGCGCGCGCCGCCTATGAACACATCGAAGGGGCCATCGCCGTGCTGTTCCCCGATCTCGACGTCTCCACCGACGAGCGTTACGACGCCTTCCTGGAGGAGAACGGGCCTGACGACAATCTGTTCGACGACCAGAACGTCACCGGCGTGCATGCCATCGAACGCATCCTGTGGGCCGATTCGATCCGTCCCGAGGTGGTGGCCTTCGAATCAAAGCTGGCCGGTTACAAGGCGACCGCCTTCCCGGCCAGCGCCACCGAGGCGGACGACTTCAAGAACAAGCTTGCCACCCGCCTGGTCAACGACGTCATCAGCATGCGCAGCATGTTCACCCCCCTGGCCCTGGACCCGGGCGCCGCCTATCGCGGGGTGATCGGCTCCATCGGCGAGCAGGTGGAGAAGGTCGAAAAAGCGTCAACCGGCGAGGAGGAGTCGCGCTACGCCGACGAGACGCTGGCCGACATGCGCTCGAACCTGGCGGGCGGCGTGGCCACCGTCGACGCCTTCAAGGCCCTGCTGACGTCCAAGGCGGGCGGCGTTGATCTCGACGCCAAGATCCACGCCGGCCTGCAGCGTTTACAAGACGCTTACGACATGTTCCCGGGCGCGGCCATCCCGCCGCCGCCCGCCGACTGGAGCTCGAACATGCCGTCGGACGCCGATCTGGCCACCGACTTCGGCAAGCTGTACACCACGGTGAAAAAGGAATCCGACCAGCTGGCCCAGGACAGCACGGCGGGTCTGATGACCAACGCCGCCAGCCTGATGGGCATCCCGGTGTTGCCGCCGTGACGATCGAACGGGCCATCGCCATCGCCGGCGGGGCGCTGCTGCTGCTCACCTTGGGGGCAGGCTGCGGCGCGCCCCCGGTCGACGAACCACCGGCTGACGGAAGCTTCATCGCCTTCGCCCGCGACTTCGCCGATTTTCGCAACTGGCCGTCGTCGCAGTTCGACGGCGCGGCCGACGGCAACGTGCACATCGCCGGCACCCGCACGGTGTACATCAACAAGAAACCGGCCGCCGGGTCCACCGCCTTCGACGTCGGCACGCTGATGGT
Organism: Polyangia bacterium; assembly: GCA_036268875.1. Classification (GTDB taxonomy): domain Bacteria; phylum Myxococcota_A; class Polyangia; order Fen-1088; family Fen-1088; genus DATKEU01. The sequence goes on from DATATI010000020.1 coordinate 262,037, forward strand.
CAAGACCGTCGACAGCACCGAGATCTTCGCCCGCGCCAAGCGCGGCGGGAATTACAACGTCGACGGCGCAGTGGGCTGGGAATGGTTCGAGATGAAAGACACCGACGTTGGCCTGGCCATCGTCTGGCGCGGGATCACGCCGCCCGCTGGTTCCTGTCCTTACGGCGCCCTGGCCGGCGGCGTCTGCAACGACTGCCACAAGGCCGGCGCCGCCAATGACTTCGTGCTGTCGCCCGCTCTGCAACTGCAAGGAATGTGAACCGTGAAAACACCGCGCTGGTCCCGAACGGTCGTGTTGTTCTCTGTTTCTATTTTGCCATTTACATTATGTATCAGCGCCGCCCGCGCCAACCCGCACCCGCTGGCCTTCACCTACCCCTCCGAAACCTTGGCCAAGGAAGCGGTCGAGCTCGAGCAATACATCGACGTGACCCCGGTGCGATCAATTGACACCAGCGGCGCCGAGACGTGGTTTCCACGCACAGTCCTCACCACCGAGCTGGAGATCGGGCTGACCGACAAGCTGGAGCTGGGCCTTTACCTGCAATCCGAGACCGAGTCCGGCAGTTCGACCGGGGACAATCCGCTGATCTTGGACGGGGTCAAGCAGCGCCTGCGCTATCGTTTGGCCGACCCGGGCGCCTGGCCAGTCGACGTGGCGCTCTATCTGGAGCTGGCCGAGCTTCACGACGAGCTGGAGCTGGAAGGGAAGATCATCCTGCAACGCCGATTCGGACGGGTGCGCGCGATGGTCAACCTGTGGGGGGAGCGCGAGTTCTATTTTACCGGCGAGCGCGAGTGGGTGCTGAACCCCACCGGCGGCGTGACCATGGAGCTGACGCCGTCCTGGCACGTGGGCATCGAATCGTGGATGCACGCCGAGTACAGCGACAGTCCGCCGCCGACGCTGGTCTCGCCGAGGTACGTCGACATCAACCGGGCGGCCGTCGTTTACGTGGGACCAAACCTGATGTGGCAGCGCGGCCGCACCTGGGTGACGTTCGCTCCCTACGTGCGCGTCGATCGTCCCGATCGACCCAGCGTGCAGTACGACATCTACGGCCGCTACTTCCTGCGGATGATCGTCGGCTTCGAATAGATCGCGCTCGGCGGCGTTCGACTTACCGCCGCGCCACCTTCACGTCGCGGGCCGCCAGCAGATAGTGCAAGACCGCGTTGGCCTCCGGCCCGTCCAGCTTGGCCCGGGCGGCCATCTCGTCGACGAACCGCGGCCACTTGTCGGTGGCGTAGTCGGCCGGCTGCGGCAAGGCATGGCAGGAGGCGCAGCGCGCGACGAACAGGGCGCGACCCTGGCCAAGCTCGGCCACCGTGGTGGGCTGGCCGCTTTGCGACAAGCGGGCGGCGTCGGTCTGATTCAGCACCGGCGCCGGCGCGCCGCCCAGCGAGGCGCAGCCGCCCGCCAGCAGGCCCAGCCCGGCCAGGACCTGCCAGGGTCGCTGCCAGAGCCAGGACCATCGCCTGGGCCCGGAATTCACTCGACTGCCGCCGTGCATGAAATTGACTCTTACTTTCAAATTCAAGATCACCGGGTCTGGACGTTTCTGTCAACCAGAAAGAGGCGGCGGTTGATTCAGCGACCGTTCGCGTACAATGCGCCGATGTTTTCGCCTGGCCGCAATTTCCTGCTGGCGGCGCTGCTTTGGGCGGCTGCCCCCGCGTGCAAGAGCAACACCTCGGCAGCATCGCCCGACGCCGGCGCCGACCTGCCGCCCGCCGGCCCGACCACCACCATGGTGCTCGACAACGTCCACATCGGCAGCGACGGCACAAAACCCGATTACCACCTGGCCACCGCACCGCTGGATCTCAGCGCCGGGCCGTTCGTCCAGGCCTCGCTGTCGCTGGATCTCTCGTCGCCGTGCTTTCCCTTCGAGAAATGGCAGACCGACCGGCCACCAGCCGGACAGAACTGGCCCGCCGACTGCGATGCCTTTGATCGCAACTTCGAGATCACCCTCGACGATCCGGTGGCGCCGGCCACCACGCCGCCCGCCATCGAGTTGACCCGAGCCATCACCCCGTTCGGCGGCCCGCTGCACATCGACATCGACGTCACCGACATCGCCAACGGCCTGCCCGGCATGCACCGGCTGCAGGTGATGATCCCGACCTTCGCCGATCCCGCCGGCAAGGTCAGCGGATCGAACGGCGGGTGGTTCATCAGCGCCACCTTGACCACCCAGAGCGGAGCGGCGCCGCGCAAGGTGCTGGCGGTGATCCCGCTGTTCAATGGCTCGCAGACCACGCCCGATGCGCTGCCCGCCATTCCCTTCACCGTTCCCGCCGGCGCCACCGCGGGTCGGGTCGAGTATCGCGTCACCGGCCACGGCGCCGGCGCGCCCACGGACGGCTGCAACGGCCCCGCCGAGGAATTCTGCCACCGCACGCACAGCGTGTTCGTCGACGACGCCAAGGTGCAGGACGTCGATCCCTGGCGCGTCGACTGCGGGGCGCTGTGCACGGTCATGCACAGCCCCGTGCTGAACAACGACTATTGCGCCGAGAATCCCTGCGGCGCCCTCGGCAGCGTGCGCGCCCCGCGGGCCAACTGGTGCCCGGGCAGCGTCTCGCGGCCTTTCAACATCGAGGCTCCGGTGCTGGGCGCGCCGGGCGACCACACCTTTCATTTCACCATCTCCAGCGTGGCGATGGACGGCACCTGGCGCATCTCGGCGGTATATTTGGCTTTCGGCAGCTAGGTCTTTGGGGCGTCATTTCTCCCCGGTCGGTTCGACAAAGGATGAGAGCCTCGTGCGGTGGTTAGATGGTGACCCAAGCTGGCAGGCCCGCTTTCTGCGTGGAGACAAGGACGTGATGGAGCAGATCTATCGCGACACATTTCAGGAGGTGCGCGGCGCGGCCAGCGGGGTGCTGCGCGAGCCGGCCGATCGCGACGCCGTCGTACACGAGGTCTATCTGGATCTGCTATCCAGCCGTGAACTGCGCGAGAGCCACCGCGGCGGCAAGCTGGGCGCCTGGCTGGGCGCCATCGCCCGCCATCGGGCCTTAGACTTCGTGCGCCGCGAAGGCCGCCTGACCGAGCTGTCAGCCAGCGACGAGGTGGCGCCCGGCCCCGACGCCCTGGACGACTTCCGGCGCGAGCTGACGCGTTTTGCCACCCGCCTGGATCCCCAGCGACGCCGCCTGCTGGAGCTGCGCTATGTCGCCGGCATGACCCAGATGGAAGCGGCGGCGGCGATGGGAATGTCGCGTTCGACGCTGGAAGATTGGGAACGGCAGCTGAAGGAATCACTGCACGAATTCCTGGCTCCCGGCACCAGCCGCAAGGCCAGGACGGCGGCCGTCCCATGATCTGGCTCGACGATCATCAGCTGGTCGATCGCCACTTCGCCGGCCGAGGAAACCCGACCCGCGATCGCCGCCTGTTCCAGCACCTGCGCACATGCGCGCCTTGCCGCGATCGCTATCGCACATATTCCACGCTGGAAGCGCTGCCGCCCGATGGGACCGACGAGGCGCGGGCGCGCCTGGGCCGTGGCGTCTTTCCACCGCCACGCCGGCGCGCGCTTTTGGGCGTGGGTTTCTCTTTGGTGGCGGCGTGCGCGGTGGTGCTATTCGTGGCAGTGCGCCCGTCGGACGGTTTCCGCGCCCGCGGCGGCGACGGTAGCGGCGACAACATTGCGGGCCGGCCCGCGCTGAGCATCTTTCGGGTGGCCGGCGACGGCGTCACCCGCACCCAGCGCGCCGGCAGTAGCATCCGCGCCGGCGAACCGCTGGCCTTCTCGTTCACCAACCCGCCGGCCGCCGGGTACGACCACCTGATGGTCTTCGCCGTCGACGGCGCCGGGCGGGTGTACTGGTTCTGGCCCGCCTGGACGAACCCGGCCGTTGATCCCGCGGCCACGGTGATCAGCCCCGGCACCGAACCGATGGAGCTGGGCGAATCGGTGCGCCACCCGCTGATGCCGGGCCGGATCACGATTTACGGTTTATTTACGAACCAGGAACTGCACGTCCGCCAGGTCGAGGCGGCGCTCGCCAAGGGCTCCGGCGGCCTGGATGCGCTGGGTGGCCACGTCTGGTCAGAGACCCTGGACGTCACCCCGTAAGGCGATCGAAGCGTCGCCCGCTATGCCGCGTGGCTGTTCGTGCCGACGGGCGTCGAGCGTTTGAGGCCGCCGCCGGCGGCGAAGCGGACGGTGAAGGTGGTGCCGCGGCCGGGCTCGCTGTCGACATCGATGTGGCCGCGGTGGTCGTCGACGATGCGCGCCACCGTGGCCAGCCCCAGGCCCGAGCCGGAGACCTTGGTCGAATAGAACGGCTCGAAGATGCGTTCCAGGTGCGCCTTGTGGATGCCGGCGCCGGTGTCGCTGATGATCAGCAGTGGGTGGCCGCTGTCCTTGGACACCCGCACGCGGATCTCGCCGCCGCTGGGCATGGCCTCGGCGGCGTTGCGCACCAGGTTCCACACCACCTGGCGCAGCTGGCCCGAGGCGCCTTCCAGCGACACGTCCGGCTCGGCCGCGACGGTCAACGTGATACCCAGGCGCCGCTCTTGCTGAAAGGCGCGGGCGATCTCGCTGACCAGCTCGCCGAGATCCAGACGCTGGCGCTCTTCGGTGCGGGGCCGGGCGTAGTCGAGCAAGTCGGTGATCAGGCGATTCAAGCGATCGACCTCGCGCACGGCGATGTCCATCAGTTGACGGCTGTCGGAGTCGGCGCCCGGCGACGTCTTCAGCATCTCCATCGAGCCTGAAATACTGGCCAGCGGGTTGCGAATCTCGTGGGCGATACCGGCGGCCAGGCGGCCGATGCTGGCCAGGCGCTCGGCGCGTTCAACTTTGATCTGCATGCGGCGCAGCTCGGTGAGATCTTGAAAGTGCAGCACGCGCCCGACGATCTTGCCCGCTGAATCCGACAGCGGCGCCGCCGAGATGCCCAGGTTGCGCACCGCCGAGTCGGGACGAACGGCGGTGATCTCCCCGCGCCGAAGGGTGCCTTCCTTGCGCAGCCCGACCAGCACGCCGGTCAGTGCCGGGAGGTGCGTGTCCAGCGACGCGCCGAACAGCAACACGCCCGGGATGCCCAGGATCTCGCAGGCGGCGTCGTTCACCGACGTCACCCGCCCGTCGAGATCCAGCGTCACCAGGCCCGACGTCAGCGAGCGGATGGTGTTTTCGTGCAGCGTGGCCAGATCGCCGGCGTACCGTTCGTGGCGGGTCAGGCGTTCGCCCGCCTGGCGCGTCTGCGAGGCCAGGTGCGTGGCCAGCGCGCCGACGGCGGCCAGCGCGCTGACGTTCAAGGTCAGGCGCACGGCCAGCACACCGCGGGCGATGTCCCACGGGAACCACGTCTGTCCCGGCACCATCGGCAGCCAGTGTTCGTAACCGAAAAGCGAGGTGCAGACGATCAGGACCGCGCTCGACGCCGCGACCACGGCCGCGCCGCGCCGCTGCGCCAGCAGCGCCACCGCCACCACGTCGACGAAATAAAGAAAGATGAACCCGCTGTTGCCGCCGCCAGTGGCGTGCACCAGCACCGACGTCAGGACCAGATCGACGGTGATCTGCAGGTAAGCGAAGCGAATGGGATCGCGCACCCGCCGGAAGATCAGCGCGTAGACCAGACTGGCCAGGTACGTGGTGGTCAGCAGCGCGAAGGCAAAGCGTGGGAAGGGACCGCTCAGCGCCTCGCCGCCCCATTGGCTGACGGTGGCCGAGACCACGGCGACCAGCAGCAGCGTGGTCAGCGCCACCCGAAACAGCATCAGGTACTTGACCGTGCGCATCGCCTCGCGGCGACGGCGACGATCCAGCCGCGCGGCCGGCGACGTGCCCTCGTCGTCACCGTCGCTGGCCGCCGTCGGGTCGATGGGGGCGGTGGCCCGGGCGCGCAAGATCAAGCCGTCGGGGCTCACCGCGTTTAGCCGGCCTTGATGTTGCCGGCCATCTCGAAGATGGGCAGATACATCGCCACCACCATCCCGCCGATCACCGCGCCCAGAAACACCATCATGATCGGTTCGATCAAGCTGGTCATGGACGCCACTGCCACGTCGACCTCTTCTTCGTAGAAGTCGGCGATCTTGGACAACATCGAATCGAGGGCGCCGGTCTGCTCGCCGACGCCGATCATCTGGACCACCATGGGCGGCATGAGGCCGGTCTCCATCAAGGGTGACGCCATGTCCTTGCCCTGCGAGATCTGCTCGCGCGAGTACATGATGCCCGCCTGCACCACGGTGTTGCCGGCGGTGCGCGCGCAGATCTCCATGGCGTCCAGGATAGGCACGCCCGAGCTGAGCAAGGTGCCCATGGTGCGCGTGAACCGCGCCACCACCACCTTGCGCAGGACCGCCCCCAGCACCGGCAGCTTGAGAAGCGTGCCGTCAAAAGCCAGCCGGCCCTTGGGGCGGCGCAAGAGCATTTTCATCCCCACGCCCATGGCGATCAGCGCTGCGATGATGTACGGCAGAAATTGCGCCAGCGCGTGCGAGATATCGATGACGATCTGGGTCGGCATGGGCAACTTGCCGCCGCCGAAGTCCTTGAACATCTTTTCAAAGACCGGAATGACCTTGGTCAGAAGGATCGTCACCACGATGGCAGCGATGCAGACGATGGAGATCGGGTACATCATGGCGCCCTTCACCCGGCGCCTCAGCTTCATGGCCTTTTCCATGTAGATCGACAGCCGCTGCAGGATGCTGTCCAGGATGCCGCCCGCCTCGCCGGCCGCCACCAGATTGACGAACAGATCGTCGAAGACCTGGGGGTGCTTGGAGAGCGCATCGGACAGCGTGAAGCCGTCCTCGACGCTGGATTTGATCTGACCCAGGACCTTGCCGAAGCGCTTGTTGTCGGCCTGCGTGGAAAGGATCTCCAGGCATTGAACAATGGGCAGGCCGGCATCGATCATCGTGGCGAACATGCGCGTGAAGATCACCACGTCGGTGACCTTCACCCCGGTGCCGAACGAGATGCTGAGCTGCTTGGGCTGCTTCTTCACCATCAGCGGTGACAGCATCTGCATCTGCAGCTTCTCGTGGACGGCCTCCTCGTTGTCGGCCTCCATGACGCCCTTCTTGACGTCGCCGTTGCGCGCGCGGGCCTCCCAGACGAACGCCGTCGCCGCCATGATTTAGGCCTTGGCCGCGTTTCCGCCGGTGCGGGCCGCGCCCTGGCCGCCCGATCCCGAGGCGATGATCTGTTGCAGCTCGTTGGGGTCGCTGCTGTGACCGATGGCTTCTTCCAGGGTGATGGTCCGCTTCAAATAAAGCGCCGCCAGTGACTGATTCAACGTCTGCATGCCGGTGGTTCCCTGGCCGATCTGCATCTGCGAATAGATCTGGTGCAGCTTGTCTTCACGGATGAGGTTCCGGATCGCCGAGTTCGGGATCATCACCTCCAGCGCCGCGCAACGGCCCTGGCCCGAGGCGCGCGGCAGCAGCGTCTGACAGACCACGCCTTCCAGCACGAACGACAGCTGGGCGCGGATCTGCGACTGCTGGTGGGGCGGGAACACGTCGATCACGCGGTTGATGGTCTGCACCGCCGAGTTGGTGTGCAGCGTCCCGAAGCACAGGTGGCCGGTCTCGGCGGTGGTCAGCGCCGCCTCGATGGTCTCGAGGTCGCGCATTTCGCCCACCAGAACCACGTCCGGGTCTTGCCGCAGCACCGACCGCAGCGCCTTCTTGAACGACTGCGTGTCGGTGCCGATCTCGCGCTGGTTCACCACGCAAGCCTTGTGCTGGTGCAGAAACTCGATGGGATCTTCCAGGGTGATGATGTGCTCGTGGCGCTCGGTGTTGATCTTGTCGATCATTGCCGCCAGCGTGGTCGACTTGCCCGAGCCCGTCGGGCCGGTCACCAGCACCAGGCCTCGTGGCTTGTTGCACAGCTCCTCGATCACCGGCGGCAGGTTCAACTCGTTGAAGGTGCGAATCTTGAAGGGGATGGTGCGGAAGACGGCGCCCACCGCGCCCTTCTGTTGAAAGACGTTGGCGCGAAACCGACAGAGGTTCTTCACCCCGAACGACAGATCCAGCTCCTGATCCTCCTCGAACTTCATCTTTTGCACGTCGGTGAGGATCGAATAGCAAAGCTGTTTGGTCTCCACCGGCGACAGCGGGTTCACCCGCAGCGGCACCAGGTCGCCGTCGATGCGCAGCTGCGGCGGCGATCCCGTGGACAGGTGCAGGTCGGACGCCCCCTTGTCGACCATCGCCTTCAAAAGCTGCTGCAAATTAACTGTCTGAGGGGGGGATGCTTGCGCCATGTCGTTGTCTTTCGTCAGTCGGCTGCCGTGATGCGGGCGACCTCGTCGAACGAGCTGACGCCCGCGCACACTTTGGAAACGCCCGACATGCGCAGCGTGCGCATGCCGTTGCGAATTGCTTCGGCCTTGAGCTCGGCGCCCGAGGCGCCTTGCAAGACCAGCTCTTTGAGCGGGTCGATGAAGGTCATGACTTCATAGACGGCGATCCGGCCTTTGTAGCCGCTGCCGCCGCACACGTTGCAGCCGGCACCTTTGAAGCAGGTGGCGGTGTCGATCTCTTCGTCTTTGGCGCCCAGATTTCGCAGCTCGTCTTTGGGCGTGGGGATGGGCTCTTTGCAGCCGGCGCAGATCTTTCGAATCAGACGCTGGGCCTCGACCAGGTTGACCGACGCGGTGACCAGGAACGGCTCGACGCCCATGTTCAACAAACGGGTGATGGTCGACGGCGCGTCGTTGGTGTGCAACGTCGACAGCACCATGTGGCCGGTCAGCGCGGCCTTGACGGCGATCTCCGCCGTTTCGAAATCGCGGATCTCGCCGATCATGATGGTGTCCGGGTCCTGGCGCAGGAACGATCGCAGCGCGGCCGCGAAGTTCAGCCCGATGTCGTCGTGCATCTGCACCTGGTTGATGCCGGCCAGGTTGAACTCGACCGGGTCCTCGGCAGTCGAGATGTTGTCGCTGATCTGATTCAGCTCCTGCAGGGCCGAATAAAGCGTGGTGGTCTTGCCCGAGCCGGTCGGCCCGGTCACCAGGATCATGCCGAACGGCGCCTCGATGGCTTTCTTGAAGATGGCCAGCTGTCCGGCCTCGAAACCCAGCTTGGTCATGTCCAGCTGCAGGTTTCCCTTGTCCAAAAGCCGCATGACGATCTTCTCGCCGAACAGCGTGGGCAGCACCGAGACGCGGAAGTCCATCTCCTTGCCGCGGCCGATCTTCAATTTGATACGGCCGTCCTGGGGCAACCGCCGCTCGGCGATGTCCAGATGGGCCATGATCTTCATGCGGCTGGTCAGCGCCGCCTTCAGCTTCAAGGGCGGGGTCATCTCTTCGTGCAGGACGCCGTCGACGCGGTACCGGACGCGGTACGATTTTTCGTATGGCTCGATGTGGATGTCGCTGGCCCCTTGCTTGATGGCGTTCAGCAGGATCGCGTTGCACAGCTTGACCACCGGCGCGTCCTCGGAGGCGCGCTCCAGGTCCAGAACGTTTTCTTGTTCGCTGTCGTCCTTGGCGTACTCGACGTCCTCGTCGATGTCGTTCAACATCTCGTCGAGGTTGAAGTTCAGCGCGTCGTTCTTTTCCTCGTAATACTTGTTCAGCGCCTCGGTGATCGACACCTCCGACGCCACCGCGACCTCGATGTTGTACCCGGTGAGGAACTTCAGGTCATCGAGGGCCTGGATGTTCGACGGGTCGGACATGGCCACGATCAGCGTCTTGTCGGCGCGGTTCACCGGCACCACGTGGTGCTTGCGGGCCACGTCTTTGGGAACCAGGCCAATGATCTCGGCCTCGATATCGAACTCCGCCAGGTTGACCGCGATGACGCCGTACTGCTTGGCCAGAAACTGCGTCAGGTCATCTTCCTTGACCGCCCCCAGCTTGATCAGGCTGTCGCGCAGCGGTTCGCGCGACCGCTTGCTGGTTTCCTGAGCCTTTTGTAGCTGGTCCGCAGAGATGACCTGCTCTTTGACCAGAAGCTCTCCGAGCCGACTCATGACAAGCCATAAGTCGGGTCACCAGGCCGAAAACTTTAGTGACTGTCGCCAGTTCCGGCGCTGGCGCTATTGCGCGAAGGGGTCGACCCAGGTCCCGCCTTTGCTCTTGGCCGGACCGTCGGATTTGCCGGTCGTCGTTGCGCTGGCGGACTTTTTTGTGCGCGTGGTCTTTGCCGACGACGACGCCACTTTCTTGTTGCTGTCTTTGGCGCCGATGACCACCGGCGCCGGCGGTGGTGAAGGCGTCGTCCGCTCGGCGGCGGGCGGCGGCACCGCGGGGGCGATGGCTGCGGCAGGCACGGCAGGCGCGGGCGGTGTCGCTGGCGCCGCGGTCGCTTCCGCCGCTGCAGCCGGTGGTGGCGCGCTGGACGCCGGCATGGGTGCCGGCGTCGCCGCCGGTTGATCGCTGCCGGCGGCGGGCGTCGGCGCGGGAGCGGCCTTGGCTTCCGGCGCGGGGTGCCAGCTGCTGTCAGGCGCGGGCTCGGCGCCGCCACGCCACAACACCGCGCCGATGATCAGCCCGACGCCAAACGCAGCGCCCACCACCGTGACCAGGCCACCGAGCGGCAACTGAACCTTGTTGAACACCGCAGACGGCGTCCGCACCGGACCGGAGGCCCCCGGGACGGTGACGATCGGAATGCCTGTGCTACTGACCCGCGGGCTGGGCGTCAACGAGCTGGGCTTGGGCGTGGGCAGCCGCGCCCGCCCCGACGTCGGCGTCTTGCGGGCGGCGGGCGGCGGCAGTGGATGGCGGCCGCTGCCGCTTCCCGGGCCGGGATACAAAGAGGACGTGGTGCGCACCGGCGAGCTGTCGGTCGCTCGGCGGCCGCCGCCGTCGTCGTCCGCTGCCGGGCGATGGCGTTCATAGTCCAGCGCCGCCACTTCCAGCTCTTGATCCAGAAGCTCGTCGCCGTCGGAGCCGCGCGCTCGGTCGCGCAGGCGCGGCAGCGGCGTGACGGGCGTCGGCGGGCGCGATCGGCGCAGCACCCGATCGCGCTCCTCGCGTGATTGCTCCGCCAGCGATGGCTCGCTGGCTGCCGCCGAGGGCGCCGGCAATTTCAGGCTGCCACTTTGATCGCCGGCGCGGGTGGCTTCCTTGGTCTGGGCCAAAAGGCCCAGGTTCTCGGCGGTGATCACCTCGTCGGTCCGGTTGCCGCTACCGGGCGCGGTGGTGGCCTCCTCCTGTCGGGCGGTCGACCGAGCCAGGTTGGCGGTGAGTTCCTCGCGAACCGGCGTGCCGAGAAGCTCGCTGCCCGCGTCGACGCCCTCGGCGATCTTCTCGGCCGCGGCCGCCGCGGCCGCCATCGCCTCGGGCGATTCGACGTCGGTGTGCTCTTCCTTGTTATCGTCCACCAGCGCCGGCCCGGACATCGACGACGCGACCGCTTCGGGCGACAAAGACACCGCACCGGCGTCTCCGCTGGGCGCTTCTTTTTCTGGAATAGAGCCAGTGTCGGCTTCGATGGTTTCGGCTTCGATGGTTTCGCCTTCGATGGTTTCAATGATGGGCGGCTCGACGTCGGAGGGTGAGCCTAGGTCCACGTCGGCGTCCGCCTCGGCCGTCACTTCCTCTTCGCCGCCGGGCCGGGTGGAGCCGTTGCCCGTCCCCGGCTCCGAGTCGGCCAGGATCTGATTCAGCGAACCATCGATCGACTCGTCGTCGGCGCCCGCCGTCCGTTCGCCTTCCGCCGGGCCGGGAGGATCTTTGCTGTTCATGCCCGGTACACCTCGAAGCGCCAAGACTCCCCGGTTTCCCCCCTTCAAGTCAAGCCGCGCGCTGACATGTGGTTGCTGGCGCCCAAACCGAAGCACCCGGACGCGTTAACCGCGATTCGCTTTGACAGAAGCGGGGTGCGGTCTCTAGTGTGCCGCGCGTGAAGAAGCCGCCCGCCTGGTCGTCGCGCCCGCGCCAAAAAGCGCCCGGCGTCCGGATGCGCGTGGGCGAGTACCGGGTCTCGCCCGACGTCGCCGTGCGCGTGCGGGCCGGCCATCCCTGGATCTTCCGCGACGCTCTGGGCGCCCGCGGGGTCGCCGAACCGGCCGGCACGGTGGTCGACGTTCTGGCCGGCAACCGCGAATTTTTGGCCCGCGGTTTCGTGGACGAGGGCCACGCGGTGGCGGTGCGGGTCTTGACCCGCGATCCCAAGGAACGCGTGGCGCCTGGCGCCGGCGTCATCGGCGCCCGTTTCGCTCGTGCGGTCCAGCTGCGCTGGTTTGCCTTCGGCGCCGCGCGGCCCGAAGCGATGCGCCTCTTTTCGGGCGAAAGCGAGGGCCTGCCGGGCGTCACCGTCGATCGCTACGCCGAGTTCGTGGTGGTGCAATGGCTGTCGGCCGGCGCCCTGCCCTGGCGCGACGAGCTTTACGACGCCATCGCCTCGGTGATCAAACCGCGCGGCATCTACGAGCAGCGCCGCTTCCGCCCCCTCGGCGGTCAGGCGGCGCCCGAACCGGCGGTGCGCGCGCGCGGCGACGAAGCGCCGCTGGAGATCGTGGTGCAAGACGGACCGGCGCGTTTCGGCGTCGACGTCACCGCGCCTTTGGGCGTGGGGCTGTTCCCCGACATGCGTCTCGGCTGGGCGGCGGTGGCGGCGCACGCCGCCGACCGTCGGCTGCTGAATCTGTTTTCGTACACCGGCGCGTTCTCGGTTCACGCGGCGAAGGCCGGTGCGCGCGAGGTGGTGGCGGTCGACGTGGCCGCCAAGGCGCACGCCCGCGCGCGCCGCAATTATGAATTGTCCGGACTCGACCCGGCCAAGCTGGAGACCGTCACCGGCGACGCCATCAAGGCGATGAATCGTTTCGCCGAGCGCGGGCGACGCTTTGACCTGGTGGTCTGCGATCCGCCGACGTTTTCGCACGGGCCGGCCGGGCAATTCTCGGTGGCCAAGGATCTGGCGGCGCTGGCGGCGGCTTGCTTGTCGGTGCTGGAGCCAGGCGGCCTGCTGGTCTTCGCCACCAACTCGACCAAGGTGGCGGCGCCCGAGCTGGACCGCGCCCTGGGCGAAGGCGCCGCCGACGCGCGCGCCGAGCTGCGCATCATCGGGCGCGTCGGTCTGCCCGCTGATTTCCCGGTGGCGCCGGGATTTCCCGAGGGCAACTACCTGAAAGTGGTGGTCGGCGCCAAGCTCTGACCGGCGCGCGCGGGCGCGCCCGATGTTCTCTCCTTAGCGGCGGCCAGAACGACCAGGGCGAACCGATTGTTGACGTGCTCCAAGCAATCTTCGACGGTGACACGCGCCACGAGAACCTCCAGGAAGCAAAACGCAGGGCGTTTCCTGCGGCGCCGTAGTTTATTCAGCGCAAGTATGAAGTCAAAGGCCATGGCAGACCGCGATGTTCGCGGCAGACCGCGCTTACCGTCGGACACCGTTGTTGCGTTGGCCGTCAGCAGCTCTTAAACTTTCCACTGGAACTAGATTGCCGCGCTACCTCTTGGGAGGAGGGGGCTCGGAGAAAGCACTGAAAATGCCGCCGATCACAGTCAATTGGAGCGATCTGGAGATCGCTTTCGAAAGAAATTCGCCCGACCAGGAAAGTTTCCTGGACCTCGAGAACGGTGACCTGCTGGCCATCATCGAGGGCGAGCCGGACGCCGCTGCTCGCCGAGCCCGGGTGGCCGCCAACCCGAACCGTTTCCTGCGCGTCGATCCTGCCTCGTCGCGCGAGCAATATCGCTGGATGGAGCGCTTCGTGTCCTCGGTCTCCGAGCCGGCGCTGCGCGAGCGGCTGCTGATCGCCATCGACGGCAAGGGCGCTTTCCGGCGCTTCAAGGACGTCTTGCTGGCCTTCCCGGCCGAGCGCGAGCGCTGGTTCTCTTATCGATCCGAGCTGCTGCATTTCCACATTCAAACCTGGCTGGATCACATGAAGATCGAGGTGGCCAACCAGCCGCCGTGGGGCCACGTCACCCAGCCGTCCGAGCCGGTCGAGCTGCCGCGATCGATCCCCGCTGGCGAAGCCCCCGGCGAGATCCTGCGCCGCCAGGCGCGCGATCTGCTGGACGAGATCCCGGCCGCCGAGTTGCCGTCGGCGCTGGCCTTCCTGGAGTTCCTTCGTGATCGCGGGGCCAGCAACCTGCTCGGCTCCGGCAGCGAACGCCGCCCCCCCACCGCCGCCCAGCTGGCCGACGACGAGGACGACGACGATCCGTCACACGACGTCCCGGCGGCCGGCGCGCGCTAGCCGCGCTTTAGCTGCCGGCCATCTGCAGCAGCTTCGACAGCTTGGTGGCCAGGCTGGGATCGCCCGTGACCTTCAGTTTTCCGCTGAAAAACAGGCTCATCGCCGCCTGCATGCCGCCGTCGACCATCGAGCGAAAGTCCGCGTCCGACGCTTCGATCGTGCACTGGGGCGATCCGCTGGCGCCCCGCGTGCACGTGGGCGGCGTCGACAAAAGGTCGACGGTCCAGGTCCCGCCGTCCTCTCCGGAGATCTTGAACAAATAAATGGCCGCCACGTCCTTGGCTCTTTCAGGGCTGGTCTGCAGCACGGCGGGGATTTTCTCATCAAAGAACGCCTTCACGGACGTGGCCATCGGAACCTCCGCTTCGGATAATGGTTACTTCTTGGGTCGGTCGGCATAACGATTTGCGACTTTGTCAGCGTAGCCGGCTTTGTCGACCTGCGCGACGCGAGAGATGGACAGCGCCCCCGCCGGCACGTCGCCGGTCACGGTGGTACCGGCGGCGATCACCGCCCGCTTGCCCACCCGCACCGGCGCCACCAGCTGACTGTCCGATCCAATGAAGGCCTGGTCTTCGATCACCGTCGGAAATTTTTCATAGCCATTGTAGTTGCAGGTGATGGTGCCGGCGCCGACGTTCACCTTCTCACCGATGGTGGCGTCGCCCAGATAACTGAGGTGATTGGCCTTGCTGCCGCGGCCGATGGTGGTCTTCTTGGTTTCGACGAAGTTGCCGACGTGCACCTCCGGGCCAAGGTTCGTGCCCGAGCGCAGGTGAGCGAACGGGCCGATGATCGCCTTGTCGCCGACCACCGATTCGGTGGCGATGCAGTACGGTTTGATCTGCACGCCCGCGCCCACCTCGGTGTCGATCAGGATCGTGCCGTCGTCGATGCGCGTGCCGGCGCCGACGCGCGTGCGCCCGCGCAGCGAGACGTTGCGGCCAAGCTCGACGTCTTCGCCCAGCTGCACGTCGGGCTCGACCACCGTCGACGCCGGATCGCGGAAGGTCACGTGAGTCATCCAGGCGCGATTCACCCGGGCGCGCATGATCGCCTCGGCCTCGGCCAGTTGCTGGCGATCGTTGATGCCCGAGACGTCACCAGGGTCCGCTTCGATCCCGAAAACGCCGATGCTACGCGCCGCCTGGGCCACGATGTCGGTCAGGTACAGCTCGCCCTGGGCATTGCGGGCGTCCAGCTTGGCGGTGGCCTCGCGCAGGAACGCCGCCGGCGCGGCGTAGATTCCGGCGTTGATGTCGGCGATGCGCAGCTCCCGCGGCGACGCGTCCTTGTGTTCGACCACGCCGACGATGTTGCCGCGCTTGTCGCGCACGACGCGGCCGTACCCGGTGGGATCGGGCGGGCGGGCGGTGACCAGCGCCAGACACTGACCTTCGCGCGCCTTGGCCACCAGCGCTTCCAGGGTCTGCCGCTGCAAAAGCGGCACGTCGCCGTAGACGATGTAGACGATGCCGGCGAAATCGCCCAGCGCCGGCAAGGCCAGGCGCACCGCATGGCCGGTGCCCCGCTGCTCGGCCTGTTCGACGACGTGAAAGCTGCCGGCGCCGAAGCGCGCGCCGAGCTCGGCCTCGACGGCGGCCAGCTGGTGGCCGAGCACCGGGATGATCGGGTTGGCACCCATCTGCCTGGCCAGCGCCACCGGATACGCCACCAGCGGTCGGCCCAAAACCGCGTGCAGCACCTTGGTGCGCGCCGAACGCATGCGCGTTCCTTTGCCCGCCGCCAGCACGATGGCGGCGAGGCCGCCGTCAATTGTCGCCTTCTTCTTGCCTGTCACCGGTTTGTTGCGCTTGGCGGCCATGCGTCAGAACGCTACTAAATCACGACCATTTGCAAAGTCCACTGCCCGCCGCCGACGACGGGCGGGTATAGAATCCAAAAACTCAGCGGGCCATGGCAGGGTACGTCCTCATCGTTGAACGCGATCCCGACTTGCAGCGAAAGATCGGTGAGGCGTTGCGGGACGCTGGGTATGAACACGGCTCGGAGGCCGATGTGGCGTGGGCGCACCGGAGCATCGCCGGGCGCGCGCCGGACGCGGTGATCGTTGGCGAGCTGCCGGCTGACGGCGCGGCCTTTCGTTTCGCCGAGGAGCTGCGGCGCGCCCCCGATTCGCGCCGGACCCCGATCGTGTTCGTGTCCGGCCGCGCGCGCGGCGCCAGCCACCGCGCCGAGGCCCGCCGCCGCTACAGCCCCGCCGCCTGTCTGGAAGGAGCGCTGGACCCGGCCGAGCTGCTGGCGGCGCTGGCCACGCTGATCGCGCCGCTGCTCCCACCGCCGCCGCTTCTGGTGCAAAGCCCGGCGCCGCCGGTGGCGGGCGATCCCGAGCAGCAGCGCGAGCGCCGCGACGTCGAGCGGCGGGCCAAGCGCCTGGACGCCAGCGCCGAGCTGCGCGGCACCCTGCGGCGCACGTCGTTCGCCCATCTCTTACAAAAACTTTACGCGCAACGCGCCAGCGGATCGCTGCTGCTGCGGCGTCAGGAGACCAAGAAGATCGTCGGTTTTCAGGGCGGATATCTGCTGTCCGTGCGGTCGAACGTGCTGGCTGAATGCCTGGGACAGATCCTGGTCAGTCAGAAGCTCATCACCGAGCAAGCGCTGGCGTCGTCGGTGGCGCGGATGCAGCGCGAGAAGCGGCGGCAAGGCGAGATCCTGGTCGAGCTGGGCGCTTTGTCGCCGTACAACCTGCAGCGGGCCCTGGTCGAGCAGATCGAAGCCAAGCTATTCGAGATCTTCTCGTGGCGCGACGGCAACTTCATGTTCAAGGAAGGCACGCTGCCCGCCGACGGGAGCCGCCCTCTGGAACGATCACCGGCGGCGCTGATCCTGGAAGGCGTCCGCCGCTTTTACGACAGCGCCCGCCAGGACGCCGTGCTGGCCAGCCTGGACAACCATCCCTTGCGGCTGTCCCCCGATCCGGTTCTGCGCCTGCAAGAGATGACGTCGGATTCCAGCGAGCTCGGTTTCATTCGCTCGATCAACGGCAGCGCCCGTCTGCCGGCGATCCTGGGCAACGCCGCCCTCTCCCGCGAAAAGGCGCGGTCGTTGATCGTCGCGCTTCACGAGGCGGGAATGATCGAGGTGGTGGAGGGCCCGCCGGCGCGCAGGCGATCCCTGGCGTCGTCGGCGGGACATCCGGTGACCAGCCGCAGCGGATCGCCGCCGCCGGTGGTCGCCCGCCCGGTCAGCAGCGGCGGCGGCCCGTACGAGGGCGTGCAGCTTTCGCTGGTGGCGATGGCCCTGCGCACACAAAGTCCGTTCTGGGCCTTGGGCGTCGAGCCGGATGCCTCGCCGGGCGACGTCGATCGCGCGTACGAAACTTTGGCCCGGCGGTTTCACGCCGATCGGTATCGCCACGCCGGCGCCGACGATCGCCGAACCGCGCGCGAGATCTTCAATCGCCTGGGCGAGGCCTACAGCATCCTGCGCGATCCAAATCGGCAGCGGCCCCCCGCCGCCAAGGCCGACGAATCCGCCGAGCCGCGGGCGCCGTCAGCGCGGCGCAAGAGCAGCGACAGCAGCGGGACGTCGTCGGTGTCGGGCAGCTTCGCCACCGGCGATTCGCTATCGACGACGGCGGTGCGGGCCATCTACGACGCCGGCATCGATCATCTGCGGTCGCGCCGCCACCACGAAGCGGTGGAGGCTTTTCGCCAGGCTGCCCGCTTGTCGCCGGGCCAGGCCGATTTTCGCGCCGCCTTGGGCTGGGCGCTGTTCCGCGAGGCGCCGGCCGACGCGCGCGCTGGCCGCGCCGCCCTGGCCGAGCTGCGCCGCGCGCTGCAGATCGACGGCCGCAACCGCCAGGCGATGCAGTATCTGGCGCAGATCTACGAACAAACCGCGCAACCCGATCTGGCCATCAAAGAGCTGGAAAAGATCCTGGCCCTGGACCCATCCGCCAACGAAGCCGCCGACGAGCTGCGCCGCCTGCGCGATGAGAGGTGACATTCCTGTCACGGCGGCGCCTGTTTTTTGCGTCGCCGGGCGCGCGCGAAGGCGCAAAATGGCCTTTCCGCGCGGGGCACGCCGCTTGCCTTCTTTGATCGTCAAATGATGCGCCCCCGAACGTTGACTCCTGCGCGGCGGCCAAGATCGTTCACGCCCATCTTTGATCCCTCGCGCTATCCGGCGTCGTTGCTGGCGCGTCTGATCGGTCGCTGGCAGCAGCTTTACACCGACAAGCAGGACGCCCTGATCGCCGCCACACTGGTGACCACCGATCTGGCCCGGCTGGGCGCGCCACCGGAAATACTGGCGCTGGCGGCGCGGGTGATCGAGAGCAGCGTCCGTCACGTCGAGGTGTGCGGCCGCCTGCTGGAAGCGCTGGGCGCGGTGGCCGAACCGGCGGCGCCCGAGACCACCCGCTCGACCCTGGGCCGTGGCGAGGCCATCGACGGCCGGTGCGCGCGCGCCCTCATCACCGGGTTCACCGTCGCCGAGCCGCTGGCCGCCGCCGGCTTCGCCGCCGCGCGCTCGCTGGCCCGCGAACCGCTGGTGGCCTGGGGATTCACCGAGCTCCTGCGCGACGAAGCACGCAATGGAGCTTTCGGCGCCAAGGCCGGCGGCTGGGTGATCCGCGCGTGGGCCAACCCCGAACGCCAGGCGCTGTGGCCGGACTGCGTGGCCAAGATGGAAGCGGTGGAACGGCGACTGGGCGGACCGCTCCCGCGCGCCGCCAACGGCAACGCCCGTGGCAGCCGGGCGTCCGATCGCGAAGCCGAGGCGCTGGGAATAATCACCCCCGAAGTGAGCTGCGACGCCGTGGTCAGCGCCATCCCCCGCTGGGTCCTACCCCAGCTGCACGCCCTCGGAATTCTGCCGCAACCCATCGCCCGCCCCGCATTCGTTCAATAGCGCCTCGCCCTCATTCTTGCGCCTCTCAAACCAGACGGCGTACACGCGGACCCCGGCCGGGCCGTCGATCAAGACAGCGCACAAGGCCCCAGCGGACAGGACGGCAGGGTATCGTAGCCGCATTTGAAACCTCCCAGTTCGTTGGCGGGCACTGGTCAAGCTTCCGCGCGTGCGCACCGTATCAAGCGAATGAACGCGCCGGGCATCCCGCGCGCCCGCGTTTCGGGTCCAACGCTTTACCGAATACCTGAGCAACCGTGTCCCATTGGGATGCACACGCGGCGTGAATGAGGATTGCGAAACCAGCGAAGGGGTGGGCGGTGAGTGGGAACTAAGAGTTCCATGCGTCAGCTCGCGCTCGCGGCGCTGCTCTCGGTTTTTGATGCCAGCGGCGCGCGCGCCGAAGGACCACGCCTGGCCGACGATCGTTGGCCGGTGCAATCGACCGGGCGGCTGGGCGTGGATCTCGGTCTCAGCGTCGGATTGCCCGCCACCTGGCAGACCGGGCTTGGCACCGGCGTGGGCGGTGGCATCACCATCGGGCGCGCGCAGTCTTTGTTTGTCTGGGGCGTGCGCGCATCGTGGTCGACGGCGACCGAGTCGTCGCTGGCCTGGACCGTCACGCATCAGGATATCCGCTTGCGCGCCGCCGCCGGCCTTCAGCGCGCCGCCGGCCGCGGGACCTTAGGATTGCGTCTGGGGGTTGGCCCGACGGTGGCGCACGAAACCCGCACCCGCAATCAGGGCGCGCGCGCTGGCCTGACGGGAAGCGACTTGCAGACCAGCACCTTCGCCACGCTGCCGGCCGCCGATCTGGAGGCGGTGGTGAATGTTCGCGTGGCCGGCCCGTGGTTCCTCACCGTCGGCGGCGGACCGTCGCTGGCGCTGGCCGACGGATCGGCGCACGGCGGCTGGACGGCGCAGCTTGGCGCCGGGTGGTGGCCGTGAGACCGACGGCGCGACTTGGCGGCGCGCTGCTGGCGGTCATCCTGCTGCCGTCGAGCTGCGGCAAGCTGCAAGGTCTGGGCGGAACCGAAGCGGCGCTGGTTTCCTTCAATGTGGTGACCGCTGGCGATCTGGCGCCGCTGCGCCCGCCCGGCGTCAGCGCCGAAAAGTCCCTGCGGGTGGCGCTGATCTGGGGAACCAACTGGCTGACCGAACCCTTCTGCGTGCTGCCCGCCGAATCAGACGAGGCCGCCGCGGTGATCACCGCCGGATGCCGCGATCCGTTCGGCTTTGTGCCGGCGCGGGTGGCGATGTCCGTGCCCATCACGCCGGGCACGCCCGCCACGCTGCCGCTGTTTGATTTGCCGACGGCGGACGTGCTGGTCGGCGACGTCACCGCCCGGGTGGCGTACGCCAGCCTGATCGTCTTCGACGATCGCGACGGCAGCGGCACGCTGGAGCTGGCGCAGCCACATCGGACCGCTTCTGGCCGCGACGGCGGGCCACCCATGAACGACGACACGGCTGATTCGGGCGACGTCATCTACGGCGCCAGCTTTCTGACCATGACCGCGCCCGATCAGCGGGTGGCCTACCGCGAGGGCGGGTTCGACAGCAGCAGCACGTTTTATCCGCGCAGCGGATGCCCGCCGCCACCGACTGGTTTTTCCGTGCTGGGCACGGGCGGGTTCTCGCCTGCGGCGGGGCTGTCGGCGGCGGTGATCGGAAAGTTACCGACGGAAGATCCGGCCGCCTGCACGCAGTCGGCGCCGGCAGACGCGCTGGTCACTGTGACCTTGCAAGCGCCAGCCGTGGTCGACGAAGTCGGTTGCGTCGAGCGCACCAACGACAGCAGCATTCGCTATCGCGAGCCGCCCGTCGACGCGCCCGACATCAGCGGCCGGGTGACAGCCTGCGCGCACCTGCCCACGTTCGACGCGGGCAATCAGTCAGCCCTGATTCAGTACGTGGTGTCGGGACGGTCCAGCGATCGGTGCAAGGGCCTGACGCACTACACGCTGCGCGGCTGCCGCCAGAGCGTCTCGTGCCCGGTGCCGGATTGGGACTTCACGGCCACCCCACCCGCCTGGTGGAAGTGTCCGCAGTGAGCAACGGGCGTCTCGATCGAACAAAGGTCGGGCGGGTGGCCGGTGTCCTGGTGGTTTGTTTGTCGTCGCTGATGACGTTGCCGGCGGGCGCGGCGCCGGCACAGATGGCGACGCCGACACCGACCGGCACGCCGCCGGGGTCGCAGATTCCGGCGCCGCCGATGGAGGTTTCGAAAACCGACGACGAAGGCCCGCCGCGTTTGTCGCTGCCGACCGAGGCCGATCGCGACGCCTGGAAGCGCAGCGGATTTCGGCTGGCGCTGGGGCTCGGGTATGGACGCCTGGTCGGGATCAACGGCGCGCCCAGCGGACGGCTGCTGGGCGCGATCGTTCGCCTGGGCTTGCGGCTGGACGCGGACTGGTCGGTGCTGGCCTCGTTTCAATACGCGTCGGCGTCGGCGGCCAATGGATTGTCCGGGCTGCGTTTCGCCGGAACCATCGATCCGACCTGGCACGCGACGGCTCATCTGTCGCTGGCCGTGGGCCTGGGCTTCGGCGGCATCGTCGAGGGGCGCACCAGCCGATCGGACATCGCGCCGCTTCCCAGCACCATCGATTCGTCATACACGTTTCCGTCGTCCAACCCGCCGCTCCCGAGCTGCAGTGGCGTCGGCGTGGCCGGCCTGGCGCGCGCCGAATGGACCATCGTGCTGGGCCCGCGCGCGGCGACCCGATTCGTGCTGGAGGGCATCGGTCAATGGACGGGCTGTGTCGACGACACCGGCACGGTCGAACCGGACACCGGAAAAGCCATCGTGCGCCGGCAGTGGTGGCCGCACGTCGGAGGCACCGGCTCCTGGGAGATCATGTGGCGCTAGCTGGCCGGCGTTCGATCGGCGTGGCGGTGATCGGGCTGGCGGTTGGCCTGGCGCCCGGCGGCGCCCGGGCTCAGATCGCCGACGGCGGCGGGGGCGGCAGCGACGGTGGAGCAAACGATGGACGCGCCCAACCAGCGGACGGCGCCGTCGACGCCGGAAGTGCGCCTACCGACGCCGCACCGACGTTCGAGCAGCCGCGTCCGCTGACCGACACCAACGTCGCCTTTCCCACTGGCGCGCCGACCATCACCGCGCCCGTGATTGTCACCGTGAAGCTGCTGGTCGACACCGCGGGCGCGGTGCAGAAGGTGACCTTGCAGACCGCGCCGCAACCGCCGTTCGACGACGCGGTGTTGACGGCCACGCACGCCTTTCGCTTCGAGCCAGGCCGTTACGGCGGCGCGCCGGTGCCGGTGGAGATCACGTTCACGCACACCTTCTTGCCGCCGCCTCCGCCCCCCCCGCCGCCCGCTGCCGGACAATCTCCCGCCACCACCGCGGTGCTGCGCGGCCGCCTGGTCGAGCTCGGCACCCGGGTGCCGGTCAGCGGCGCCACGGTGACCGCGGTGGTCGGCGATCGGCATTACAGCGTCGACGCCGATGCGCGCGGACGTTTTCGCCTGCCGCTGCCGCCAGGACCGGCGCGCGTGTCCGTCTACGCCGCCAGCCACAACCCTTTCGTCCAGCAAGAGACGCTGGCCGCGCAGCAAGAACTGGCGGTCACCTACCTGGTCGAACGCGATCGCTATGATCCGTACGAGATCGTGATCATCAGCGACAAGCGCCGGCAGGAGGTTTCGCGCATCACCCTGCGCGGCCCGGAGATTCAGCAGGTGCCGGGGACTTTCGGCGATCCGTTTCGGGTCATCCAGACGCTGCCGGGCGTGTCGTCGGTGGTGTCGTTGCTGCCGTTTCCGGTCATTCGCGGCTCGAGCCCCAGCTCGACGGGATTTCTCCTGGACGGCACCCGCATCCCGTTGCTGTTTCACCTTCTGTCCGGACCCAGCGTCATTCACCCGCAGTTCATCGACGAGATTCAGTTCTATCCAGGCGGCGCGCCGGCGCCATACGGCGGCTACACCGGTGGCATCGTCGACGGACGCACGGCGCGCGCCCGCCCGGACGAACACCTGCTGGACTTCGACGTCAACCTTCTGCAGGTGGGCGGTTTCGTGCGCGAGCCGATCAAACCCATCGGCGCCACCGTCACCGCCGCCGCCCGCTATGGTTATCCGGGTTTTCTGCTGGGGCTGGCCACCAATCAGATCTCGCTTTCGTACTGGGATTATCAGCTGCGCGTCGACGGCGGCGACGCGCGCAACGGGTGGACGGCGTTTTTCTTCGGCGCCTACGACGAGCTGGACACGGTGGCGCCCACCGCCGATCCCAACAGTTCCAATCCGCCGCTAGCCCCGTCGCTGGAGTTGGGCTTTCACCGCGGCGATCTGCGCCTGCACCGCACGCAAGGGCGGCTGGAGGAGACGTATCGCCTGGTGCTGGGGTACGACCGCACGTTCAGCATGGGCACCGATTTTTCGGTGTGGACCGCCGAGCCGTCGATCGCCGTGCAGTGGACGCCAAACGATCAATTGAAATTGGCGGGCGGCGTGCTGGGCTCGGCGCACGATCTGCAGCAGGGCGCGGGCGCCACGGCGGCCGGGTCGCCGCTGTCGACGATCACCTCGCAGCTCGGAAAGTACTACCAGGCGTCGGGCTATCTGGACGCGATCTGGCGGCCGACCCCGTCGGTGTTGATCCGGCCGGGCGTGCGCGGCGACAGCTATGAGGACAACACCGCCACCAAATCGTCCTTCGACCCGCGGCTGACCGTGCGCTACAAACTGGCCCAGCGCGATCTGCCCGACGTGGCGCCGGGCAGCGACGACAGCGCGATCTGGCTCAAGGGCAGCGCCGGCATTTACCACCAGCCACCGCGCTTCGTGCTGCCGCTGCCCGGGTTGGATCTGATGCCGCTGAAATACGGGCTGCTGCGGTCGTATCAAACCAGCCTGGGCACCGAGATACCCTTGCAAGCGAAGTTCGAATTCTCCGTCGAGGGTTTCTTCAATTACATGGACCCGACGATCTTCGATCTATCGGTGAACAGCGCCTCGGTGGTGAACACGCCGAACGCCACCCTGGTCCCGAACAGCGTGTTCATGCCGACCACCGACGGTCAGATGATCATCGATCGGCTGACCACGCCGCAAACCGGACGCGCCTACGGGATGGAATTTTTGCTCCGACGGCAATCCAAGACCGGCGTGTTTGGCTGGGCGTCGTACACGCTGTCCCGGTCCGAGCGGCTGCGCGACGGCGAGTGGGTGAAGTACGACTTCGATCGCACGCACCTTTTCAACCTGGTGGCCGGACTGCCGCTGTCGCGCAACTGGGACGTCGGCGTGCGCTTGCAGTACCAAAGCGGCAAACCCACCACCATCACCACCGGGTACAACGCCGCCACCGGCGACGGATATTTTCGCTTCGATCTGCGCGTGGACAAACGGGCGGTGTGGCGCAAGTGGTTGCTGGATTTCTACGTCGACATCACCAACGCGGCCTTGTTGCCCGAAGAGGTCACGCCGGGAACAGTGATTCGGTATGTACTGCCCACAGTCGGGTTGCGGGCGCGATTCTGATCTTTGAATGAGGAGCAGCGATGAACAGCGGCAACAACGCGATCGATTCCCAGGTGCTGGAGCTGATGTTGCGGGCGGGGTCCAGCTGGGTGCTTTATTTGCTGATGGGTCTCAGCATCATCGCCGTGGGCGTGATGCTGGATCGGCTGTGGTTCTATCTGCGGGAACGACGGCCGGCCGGCGTCCTTGACGAAACGCTGGCGGCGCTGCGGGTGTCGGGCCCGAAGGCGGCGCTGGCCAAGCTGGCGGGCGCGCGCTCGATGGAAGCGGCGGTGGCGCGGGCCTGCCTGGATCACGCCGCGTCCGGCCTGGCGGCCGTCGAGGAACGCAAGGAGGGCGCGATCGAACGCGAGCGCGGGCGTTACGAAAAGCGGCTGGTCTTTCTGGGGACGCTGGGAAACAACGCGCCCTTCATCGGCCTTTTCGGAACGGTGCTGGGAATCATCCGGGCCTTTCACGATCTGGCCGCCAGCGCGGTGCAAGGAACGCAAGCGGTGATGTCCGGCATCGCCGAGGCGCTGGTGGCCACCGGCGTGGGCCTGCTGGTGGCGCTACCGGCGGTGGCCATGTACAACGTCTTCACCCGCCACGTCGAACGGGCGATCTCCGGCGCCGAAGTGGTGGCGCACGACATCATGGCCCTTTTGAAGACCGACGTCAGCGCCGCGGCCCCGTCGGCGCCAGCCGCCACCGCGGCGAAGGAGGCGTGATGGCCGGGTCGACGCGCCGGCGCGGGATCATCGCGGACATCAACGTCACGCCGCTGGTGGACATCATGCTGGTGCTGCTGATCATCTTCATGCTCACCGCCAACCTGATCGCCAAGCAGGCGATCGAGGTCGAGCTGCCGCGCGCCACGCAGAGCACCACCCTGAACCCGACCACGCTGGCGGTGACCCTGACCCGTGAGGGCGCGCTTTACTTGAACGGTAAGCCGGCCACGCCCGACGAGCTGCGCCGCGAGGTCAGCGCCGCCGTCGCCCACGATCCGAAGACGCAGGCGATCATCGCCGGTGATCGGGCGGTCTCGCACGGACGGGTGGTCTGGGTGCTGGACGTGATCAAATCCCTGGGTGTCTCGTCGTTCGCCATCCAGATCGATCCGTCCGGCATGACCGCCCCCGGAGGGCCGTGACCGTCGATCGCCCCATCGTCGTTTGCATCGCGCTGTCCGTGGCTGCGCACGTGGTGTTCGCGCGCGGAATGCAGCACCTGCCGCGTCGGCCGGACCTTCTGTCGCCGCGCAAGATCGCCATTCGAGTGATCGCGCCGCCGCCGCCGGCGGAACCTCCACCTGAACCGGCGAAGGCCGCGCCCGCGCCCGCCGAGCCGAAACCGGTGGCGCACGAACGGGCGCGCGCTCGTCCGCAGGCAGCGGCGAATCCGCAACCTCCCCGCGAGAGTCCACCGCCGCAACCGTCGCCGTCGCCGGGGGACAACACCGGCATGCCCGTCTTTGGCGTGTCAATGGAATCCACTTCGCAAGCGGGCCAGGGGCCAGCGATGCCGATCGGCGGACCGTCGGGTCCGGCCTTCGCCGGCGGCGGTCCCAGGATGCCGGCGAAGGGTGCGGAGGGCGGTCCGCCCGTACCCGAGTACGAAGTGACCACCATGCCCCTGCCGCAAGGCCGCTGCGTCGGCAAGTACACCGACGAGGCGCGCGAAGCCGCCGTCGAGGGCACCGTGGTGCTGGAGGTGGTGGTCGGCGCCGACGGCCGCCCGCGCGACATTCACGTGGTCAGCGGTCTCGGCCATGGTCTGACCGAGGCGGCGATCGCCGCGCTGAAGGCCTGCCGCTTCAGTCCCGGTCAGAAAAACGGCCTGGCGGTCCCGGTGCGCCTGCGCGAATTCAAGATCCGCTTTCTGCAAAACGACCAAAACGAATGAAGACGTCCGCCCGCCATCGACTGTCGGCGCCGACGATGGGGCTGATGGCGGCGACGGCGTTTTCTTTGCTGGCCCGGTCGACGGCGCCGGCGACCGCCGGCGAAATCTGCGCCGCACCCCGCGACGCCGACGCGGTTTTGGCGACGATCGACGCCCAGCAACGGCTGGCCTGGATCGACGCGCACCTGGTGACCACGGCCCACCGAGCAAGGCTTTGGACCTGGGGCTGGAGCGCCGGCCTGGGGCTGGCCACCGCGGCCAACCTGGCGCCGCTGGCGTTCGTGTCGGCTGACCAGCGCATCGATTGGTACGTGGGCGCCGGGACCACGGTGATCGGCATCGTGCCGTTGTTGATTGCGCCGCTAGACGTGGTGGCCGACGCCACCCAGCTTCGGCGCGCCATCGCGCAGCGACTGCCGCAAGACGGAACGTGCGCGCTGCTGGCCGATGCCGAAGGACGCCTGGCGCGCGATGCCGGCAATCAGATCGACGGACGGCGCTGGTGGCTGCACGTCGGCAACGTTCTGCTGAACAGCGGCGTGGGCCTGTTTTTGGGACTGGGATTTCACCATTGGGGCGCCGGCGCATTGAACGCGGTCAGCGGCTCGCTGATCGGCGAGGCGATCATCTTGACCCAGCCGACAACGAGCATCGCTGACTTCGCCGCCTATCGCGCCGGCAAAGTCTTTACGGTTTCCCCGCCAGTCGGCTATCAGGCTGCCTTTTGACCGCCCTCGGGCGCGGCGGCTACTCGTCTATTTTCTTGCTGACCTTGTGCTTGAGGTCGCCGACCGCTTTTCGGGCCGCTCCCCCCGCGCGCTCGCCGGCGCCTTCGGATTCCTTGTCTTTGTCACCGCTCAGAACGCCAAAGGCCTGCTTGACCCGACCTTTTATGTTTTGTGCTGCCCCTGTTTTTTGATCCCGGTTCATGCGTCGAATGTGGCAATGACCGTCACAGCGTCAAGGGCGGGCGATTTTTCGCTGCGCGGGCGGGCGGTCCGGATGCGGACAGACCGGCCAGGCCGACGCAGGCAAGAGCCCAATTATCGGCCATATTTTTCCGCGTCCGGGTGCAACGGTTCCCCGCCGGCGTCCCACTAACGGCCAGGAGTCCCATGTCTGAAAGCCGTTTCATCGGATGCAGCGTTTTTGGCCTGATGATCGCGTGGTCGGCATGCAGCGGTCAGATCGGCGATTCGCCCGCTGCGGTTCCGGCCGGGACTGGCGCGAACCCCAACAAAAATGGGAGCGGCACGGCCATTCCCAGCACCGGCAGCGGCAACAGCGCCGGCTGGTACGAAGCGCTGACCGCGGCGGATTGTTCGGCGGTGCCTGCCGCGTATCCTTCGTCGCGCGTCTGGCGGCTGTCGGCGGAGCAATGGAAAAACACCGTGGCGGCCGGCCTGGGCCTGGCGCCGCCCGACGTATCGAGCTTCCCCGCCGATCCGATCGATCCGATCTCCGGGTTCAGCAACGACGCCACCGACACCAAGGTCTCGTTCGAACTGGCCAGCGCGTATCTCGACGCCAGCGACGCGGTCGCCGCCCAGGCAGCCGGCAAAGCGCTCACGGCGCTGTCCTGTCTCGGCACGGCGCCCATCGCCGCAGCGTGCGGGGCTCTGTTCGTCGCCGACTATGGCCAACGGCTGTTTCGACGCGCGCTCACCGACGCCGAGAAGACGTCATACGCGAACTACCTGGCCAGCGAATCGGCGCTGGATCCGCCGGCGACGGCGGTGGCGACCATCCTCAAGGCGATGATGATGTCGCCGAACTTCGTCTTTCGCACCGAGCTTGGCGACAGCAAGCCAGGCGTCGTCGATCTCACGCAAGCGGAGATCGCTTCGATGTTGTCGTACACCATCGCCGACAGTCCGCCTGACGAGCAGCTGAGCGCCGCCGCCGACAAAGGGCAGCTCTCCGACGCGATCACGCGGCAGGCCCAGGCCTTGCGGCTGGCAGCGCTGCCGGCGGCGAAAGAAAAGCTGGCCTCGTTCTGGAACCAGTATCTGGCCCTGGGCACGGCGCCGACCGCCGCGGGCATCGACGCCTCGATGTTCACCGAGGCGCAAAACTTCTTTGGCAAGGTGGTGTGGGATCAAAACGGCACCTTCAAGGACCTGATGACGGCGCCCTACACCTACGCCGACGCCACGGTGGCCGCCGTCTATGGCAGCGGCACCCCGGACAGCAGCGGGCGATTGTCCCTGGATCCACAACAACGCGCCGGCTTTCTCACCAGCGCATCGATGCTGGTGCAGACCGCCGCCGCGTCGCAGGCGGCGACGGTCATCCATCGCGGCTTGCTGGTCCGGCAGCGCGCTTTGTGCGAGACACCGCCGCCGCCGCCGCCCGACGTGCAGCGCGACCCAGCCCAGATCCAGACCGGCGGCGCCGACGCCACGGCGCGCGAGAACTACGACCTGTTCAAGATGTCCAAGCCCGGCTGCGATGCCTGTCATTCGACGTTTCAACCGCTGGGGTTGGCGTTCGAGGCCTACGACGCCGCCGGCACGTTCCGCACCGCATACCCCGGCGGCAAACCGATCGACACCACCGCCACCCTGGCCGGCGCGGGCGATGCCGACGGCGACTTCGCCAGCGCGGTCGACCTGATCAAGGCCATCGGCAAAAGTCAGATCGGCCAGTACTGTTTCACCGAGCAGTTCGCCCAGTTCGCTTTCGGCCGGGCCATCAACCTGGACGCCGAGGCCTGCACCATCCGCAGCATGGGCGATTTCGTGCGCGATAAAGGCGGGCAGCTGACGCAGCTGTTTGGATCCATCACCGCCGCGCCGACCGCGTTCCGGAGGTTTCACCAATGAGCCGTTCGTCTGATCTTCGCGGCGCGCGCGCCGTTCGTTTCTCGCGCCGCAGCCTGCTGCGCGGGATCGGGGCCGGGTCGGCGTTGCTGTCGCCGTTCGCCAGCCTGCGCAGCAGCCTGGCCCAGAACGCGGCCGCCGGCGGCAATCTCCTGATCTTCTTCACGCCCAACGGACACAAGCGCAGCCTGGCCGGCAGCAACGGCAACCGCGTCTGCTTTGACGCCAGCCTGACCGGCGGGGCGATGACCCTGGGCGAATCGTTGCAGCCGCTTTTGCCGTTTCAAAGCGACGTCGCGGTGATCAAAGGGCTGAACAACAAGACGCCGACCTTCATCGCCAGCCACCAGGACATCTGCCGCATCCTCACCTGCCAGGGCCAGCCCGGCGGCGAAACCGACGCGGGACAGTTCACCGGCTACGGTCCGTCGATCGATCAATCGATCGGCATGGCCATCAACCAGCGGCCGATCGTCGTCGCCGTCGATCCGTATCGCGACCAGCCGCACTGGCGCACCTATCTGTCGTGGCGCGCGTCGGGCGTGAACGAACCGTTCGTGAAAAATTACCAGAGCGTGTTCGCCGATCTGTTCGGCAACCTGACCGGCGCCAGCAGCACGCCCGATCAAACCGCGGCCCTGGCCCGCACGCGGGCCCGCAATCAAAGCCTGCTGGACTTCATCAAGAACGACGTCTCCACCTTCCGTACGCGCGTCGGCAGCGCCGACCGATCGCAGCTGGACGCGTATCTGGATTCGTTGCGCTCGGTCGAGCAGAAGGTGACGCAGCTGGGATCGGCGGCCACCTGCGCCACCGCCGGCGTGCAGACGGAGATCAGCGGCCTGCCGGCGAAGGCGCCCCTGCAAAACGACGACAAATCACCCGACGGCGTCGTCGATCAGATGCAAAAGCGCGGCGAAGTCTGGATGGATCTGATCGCCACCGCCTTCGCCTGCGCGTCGCGCCGGGTGGCGGTCATCCAGTGGCAGGGCGCTTCGGAAGGCTACGACGTCGGCGCCAACACCGGCTCGCCCAATCACCACAGCGTCAGCCACTACGGGTTTGGCACCAGCAGCGGCGATCGCTGGGTGGCCATCGACACCTGGTACGCCAGCCGGCTGGCCTATCAGATGAATGCGCTCAAGACCCTGGGTGTGCTGGACAAGACCGTCATCGTGTGGGTCAGTGAGATCACCGAAGGCCACAACCAGCTGAACATGGTCACGGTGGTGGCGGGCGGGAAGGCGCTGGGGATGAAGCTGGGGCAGTACGTTGTTTACCCGTTCACCGGCCAGGAAGTGGAAGGCGCCGGCGCCATCGCCCAGGGACAGAACCCAGCCAACCGCGGGCTGAACGATCTGTGGATCACTGTCCAGCAAGCCATGGGCGTCAACCAGACCGTGTTCGGCGATCCGAAGTATTGCACCGGTCCCTTGACCGAGCTGCGCGGCTGAGCGGACGCCCGATTTACGCGCCTCAAACTTTCTAGAAGTTGGAAAGGAAGAACACCTAACACGAACAATGGGGGGGTGGTTAGAATCCCGGTTTCGATCGCAGCAACTGACCTGGCTGTGGTCGCGACGAGGGGGATCCGATGGCGAATACGTCCAAGCACTCGAACGGTAACACCGCAAAACCCGGCCGCCTGGAACCGCCTCCGCCGCCGCCCGACCGTCCCGGAAAACCCGGAGAGCCGGTTACCCCCGCGACTTTCTCTCGCGAGCTGCTGGTCGCGCTGCTGCGGTTCAAGGACGGCGACTTCACCTCGCGGCTGCCGGCTGATCTGGGCGGCATCGAAGGCAAGATCGCGGACGCTTTCAACGACATCCTGGCGGTCAGCGCGCGGCGCACGGCGGAAAACACCCGGGTGTGCCGCGTGGTCGGCAAAGAAGGAAAACTGAAAGAGCGCATGCGCGTGCCCGGCGCTGTCGGCGGCTGGGCCGACGAGATCACCGCGCTGAACACGCTGATCGACGATCTGGTGTGGCCGACCACCGAGGTCACCCGCGCCGTTGGCGCCGTGGCCAAAGGCGATCTGTCGCAGGCGATGGCCCTGGATGTCGACGGCCGGCCGCTGGAAGGCGAGTTCCTGCGCTCGGCGCAGCTGGTGAACAAGATGATCGATCAGCTGTCGGTCTTCGCGTCGGAGGTCACGCGCGTGGCCCGCGAGGTCGGCACCGAAGGCAAGCTGGGCGGCCAGGCCCAGGTCAAAGGCGTCTCCGGCGTGTGGAAGGACCTCACCGAGTCGGTGAACCAGATGGCCGGCAACCTGACCGCGCAGGTGCGCAACATCGCCGACGTCACCATCGCGGTGGCCAGCGGCGACTTGTCCAAGAAGATCACCGTCGACGTCCGCGGCGAGATCTTGCAGCTGAAGGAAGCGATCAACACCATGGTCGATCAGCTGCGCGCCTTCGCGTCGGAGGTCACGCGCGTGGCCCGCGAGGTGGGCACCGAAGGCAAGCTGGGCGGCCAGGCGGTCGTCCCCGGCGTCGCCGGCACCTGGAAGGACCTCACCGACAACGTCAACGCCATGGCGTCGAACCTCACCGGTCAGGTCCGTAACATCGCCGAAGTGACCACGGCCGTCGCGCGCGGGGACTTGTCGCGCAAGATCACCGTCGACGTCAAAGGCGAGATCCTCGAGCTCAAGAACACCATCAACACCATGGTCGATCAGCTGAACGGCTTCGCCTCCGAAGTCAGCCGCGTCGCCCGCGAGGTTGGCACCGAAGGCAAGCTGGGCGGCCAGGCCGAGGTCCCCGGCGTGGCCGGCACCTGGAAGGATCTCACCGACAACGTCAACGCCATGGCCTCGAACCTGACCGGACAAGTACGCAACATCGCCGACGTGGCCACGGCCATCGCCAACGGCGATCTGTCGCGCAAGATCACCGTCGACGTCAAAGGCGAGATCCTCGAGCTCAAGAACACCATCAACACCATGGTCGATCAGCTGAACGCCTTCGCCTCGGAGGTCACGCGCGTCGCCCGCGAGGTGGGCAGCGACGGCAAGCTGGGCGGGCAGGCCGAAGTCGAAGGCGTGGCCGGGGTCTGGAAGAACCTGACCGACAACGTGAACAGCATGGCGTCGAACCTCACCGGTCAGGTGCGCAACATCGCCGAAGTCGCCACCGCCGTCGCCCGCGGCGATCTGTCGCGCACGATCACCGTCGACGTGCGCGGCGAGATCTTGCAGCTCAAGAACACCATCAACACCATGGTCGATCAGCTGAACGGCTTCGCCTCCGAAGTCAGCCGCGTCGCCCGCGAGGTCGGCACGCAAGGCAAGCTGGGTGGCCAGGCCCAGGTGCTGGGCGTGGCCGGCGTGTGGAAGGATCTCACCGACAACGTCAACAGCATGGCGTCCAACCTCACCGGTCAGGTGCGCAACATCGCCGAGGTGACCACCGCCGTCGCCAACGGCGATCTCTCGAAGAAGATCACCGTCGACGTCAAAGGCGAGATCCTCGAGCTCAAGAACACCATCAACACCATGGTCGATCAGTTGAACGGCTTCGCCTCGGAGGTCAGCCGCGTGGCCCGCGAGGTCGGCACCGAAGGCAAGCTGGGCGGCCAGGCGCAAGTCCCCGGCGTCGCCGGCACCTGGAAGGATCTCACCGACAACGTCAACAGCATGGCCTCCAACCTCACCAACCAGGTGCGCAACATCGCCGACGTCACCATCGCCGTGGCCAAGGGCGATCTGTCCAAGAAGATCACCGTCGACGTGCGCGGCGAAATTCTGCAGCTGAAAGACACCATCAACACGATGGTCGATCAGCTGAACGCCTTCGCCTCGGAGGTCAGCCGCGTGGCCCGCGAGGTCGGCACCGAAGGCAAGCTGGGTGGCCAGGCCCAGGTGCCCGGCGTCGCCGGCACCTGGAAGGATCTCACCGACAACGTCAACAGCATGGCATCCAACCTCACCGGTCAGGTGCGCAACATCGCCGACGTGGCCACGGCCATCGCCCGTGGCGATCTGTCGCGCAAGATCACCGTCGACGTCAAAGGCGAGATCCTCGAGCTCAAGAACACCCTGAACACGATGGTCGATCAGCTGAACGCCTTCGCCTCCGAGGTCAGCCGCGTCGCCCGCGAGGTGGGCACTGAAGGCAAGCTGGGCGGTCAGGCGCAGGTGCCGGGCGTCGGCGGTACGTGGAAGGATCTCACCGACAACGTCAACAGCATGGCATCCAACCTCACCGGTCAGGTGCGCAACATCGCCGACGTGACCATCGCCGTCGCCAACGGCGATCTGTCGCGCAAGATCACCGTCGACGTCCGCGGCGAGATCCTGCAGCTCAAGGAGGCCATCAACACCATGGTCGAGCAGCTGCGCTCGTTCGCGTCGGAGGTCACGCGCGTCGCCCGCGAGGTGGGCACCGAAGGCCGGCTGGGTGTGCAAGCGGTCGTCCCCGGCGTGGCCGGCACCTGGAAGGATCTCACTGACTCGGTGAACGCCATGGGCACCAACCTGACCGCGCAGGTGCGCAACATCGCCGAGGTGACCACGGCGGTCGCCCGCGGCGACTTGTCGCGCAAGATCACCGTCGACGTCAAAGGCGAGATCCTCGAGCTCAAGAACACCATCAACACGATGGTCGATCAGCTGCGCGCCTTCGCGTCGGAGGTCACGCGCGTCGCCCGCGAGGTGGGCACCGAAGGCAAGCTGGGCGGCCAGGCCGACGTGCCCGGCGTGGCCGGCACCTGGAAGGATCTCACCGACTCGGTGAACGTCATGGCGGCCAACCTGACCAATCAGGTGCGCGGCATCGTCAAGGTCGTCACCGCCGTGGCCAACGGCAACCTGCGCCAGAAGCTGACCGTCGAGGCGAAGGGCGAGGTGGCGGCGCTGGCCGAGACCATCAACAACATGACCGACACGCTGGCCACCTTCGCCGAGCAGGTGACCAACGTGGCCCGCGAGGTCGGCGTGGAAGGCCGCCTGGGCGGTCAGGCGAACGTGCCCGGCGCGGCCGGCACCTGGAAGGATCTGACCGGCAACGTGAACCTGCTGGCGGCGAACCTGACCACGCAGGTGCGCGCCATCGCCGAGGTGGCGACCGCGGTGACCAAGGGCGATTTGACCCGTTCCATCCAGGTCGACGCCCGCGGCGAGGTGGCCGAGCTCAAGGACAATATCAACACGATGATCGACAACCTGCGCGCGACCACCGATCGCAACCAGGAACAGGACTGGCTGAAGACCAACCTGGCCAAGTTCACCAGCATGTTGCAGGGCCAGCGCGATCTGGTCACCGTCGGCAAGACGCTGCTGTCCGAGCTGTCGCCGCTGGTCGACGCCCAGCACGGCGTCATCTATCAAATGGAGCGCGGCGAACCAGGCGAGGTGAGCGACGCCGCCGAACCAAGAATGCTGCGCTTGCTGGCCGGATACGCCCAGCGGCCTAACCAGGCCGAGCGCATTCCGCTGGGCGTGGGCCTGGTCGGGCAGGCCGCGGCCGAGAAGGAAAAGATCCTGCTCAACGACGTCCCGCCGGAGTACACGCAGATCGAATCCAGCCTGGGCTCGGCGCCGGCCAAGAGCGTGCTGGTGCTGCCGGTGCTGTTCGAAGGCGAGACCATGGCGGTCATCGAGCTGGCGGCGCTGCGCTCGTTCACCGGCACGCACCTCGGCTTTCTGGATCAGCTGACGCAGTCGATCGGCGTCGTGCTGAACACCATCGAAGCGACCATGCGCACGGAGAACTTGCTGCTGCAGTCGCAGCAGCTGACCGCCGAGCTGCAGACGCGGCAGATCGAGCTGCAGCGAACCAACGAAGAGCTGGCCTCGAAGGCCATACAGCTGGCCGAGCAAAACGCCGAGGTCGAGCGAAAGAACAAGGAGGTCGAGCAAGCGCGGCGCGCGTTGGAGGAGAAAGCCGCCGAGCTGGCCTTGACCAGCAAGTACAAATCCGAATTTCTGGCCAACATGTCGCACGAGCTGCGCACGCCGCTGAACTCGATCTTGATCCTGGGGCAGCAGCTGGCGGCCAACGTCGGCGGCAACCTGACCATCAAGCAGATCGAGTTCGCCAAGAACATTCACTCGGCGGGCACCGACTTGCTGACCTTGATCAGCGACATTCTGGATCTGTCGAAGATCGAATCAGGCACCGTCACCGTCGAGCCCGAGGAGATCACCTTCACCTCGCTGCGCGACAGCGTGCACCGAACCTTCCACCACATCGCCGAGACCAAAGGCATCGCCTTCAACGTCGAGATCGATCACACCCTGCCGCGGTCGTTCATGAGCGACACCAAGCGCCTGCAGCAGATCTTGAAGAACCTGCTGTCGAACGCCTTCAAGTTCACCGCCCAGGGGTACGTCTCGATGTCGATCGGGCAGGTCGCTTCGGGCTGGACGTCCGATCACCCGGTGCTATCGGCGGGCGGATCGGCCATCGCCTTCACCGTCGCCGACACCGGCATCGGCATCGCGCCGGAAAAGCAGAAGCTGATCTTCGAAGCGTTCCAGCAGGCCGACGCCGGCACCAGCCGCAAGTACGGCGGCACCGGCCTCGGTCTGGCCATCAGCCGCGAGCTGGCCAATCTGCTGGGCGGCGAGATCCGTCTCGCCAGCCGACCGGGCGAGGGCAGCTCGTTCACGCTGTATTTGCCGCTGACGTACACCGGTCCGGCGCGCGAGCTGGTGTTGCCGTCTTCCGGGTCGACGTTCTCGCGGCCGGCCGCCTTGCCGGTGCTGACCGTCTCCAAGCCGGAAGAGACCATCTCCGACGATCGCGAGGAGGTGGGCCCAGGCGATTCCGTCCTGCTGATCGTCGAGGACGACGCCCACTATGCGCGCATCTTGCTGGGCATCGCGCGCAACAAAGGGTTCAAGGGCATCGTCGCCCAGCGCGGCCAGCAGGCGCTGTCGCTGGCGCGTGAGTTCCATCCGACCGCGGTCACGCTGGACGTCTTTCTGCCCGACATGCTGGGCTGGACGGTCCTGAACAACCTGAAGCTGGATTCGACCACCCGCCACATCCCGGTGCAGATGCTGTCGGTCGAAGAAGAACGGCAGCACGGGCTGGCGCACGGGGCGTTCTCCTACCTGGTCAAGCCGGCCACCACCGGCGATCTGGAAAGCGCGATGGATCGGCTGAAGACCTACGTGGCGCCGCACACCAAGCGCCTGCTGGTCATTGAAGACAATGACCGCGAGCGCGCCAGCATCGTCGAGCTGCTGGCTCACGAAGACATCGAGATCCAGGAGGTCGGCACCGGTCAGGAAGCGCTGGCCCGGCTGCAGGAACAGGTGTTCGACTGTTGCGTGGTCGATCTGCGGCTGCCCGACATGACCGGGTTCGAGCTGCTGGAAAAGCTGCAAGGAGAACCGCTGCTGCGTGAAATCCCGGTGGTGGTCTTCACCGGCAAAGAGCTGACCGCCGAAGAGGAAGCGCGCCTGCGCACGGTGGCCAAGAGCGTGGTGCTGAAAGACGTCCAGTCGCCCGAGCGGCTGCTGGACGAGACGTCGTTGTTCCTGCACCGGGTGATGACCGACCTGCCGGAAGACAAGCAGGAGATGATCGAACGTCTGCACGGCTCCACCGACGCCTTGCGCGGCCACAAGGTCTTGGTGGTTGACGACGACGCTCGTAACATCTTCGCCTTGACCACCGTGCTCGAGAATCAGGAGATGGAAGTCCTGAGCGCCACCAACGGCCGACAGGCCATCGAGCTCATCCAGAACACGCCCGATCTCAGCGTGGTGCTGATGGACATCATGATGCCCGAGATGGATGGCTACGAAACCATGCGGGAGATCCGCAAGGACCCGCGATTTCGGACCTTGCCAATTTTGGCGCTGACCGCCAAGGCGATGAAGGGCGATCGCGAAAAATGCCTGGAAGCAGGGGCGTCGGACTACATCGCCAAACCCGTGAACACCGAACAGCTGCTGTCGCTGCTGCGGGTCTGGCTGTATCGCTAAATGCGCGCGCCCATCGACATCCTGCTGGTCGACGACGAGCCACGCAACCTGGACGCCCTGGAGGCGATCCTCACCGATCCCGGCTATCGGCTGCTGCGCGCCCTGGACGCCGACGTGGCGCTGCGCCTGCTGCTGGAGAACGACGTCGCCGCCATCGTGCTGGACATCAAGATGCCCGGGGTCAGCGGGTTCGACCTGGCCAAGATGATCAAAAACACCAAGCGGTTTCGCGAGACGCCGATCGTCTTTCTGACCGCCTACCTGATCGACGACCAGGACGTCATCGCCGGCTACGGCGCCGGCGCGGTGGATTATCTGACCAAGCCGATCAACCCGCAGATCCTGCGCCACAAGATCGCGGTCCTGGCCGATCTGTTTCGCAAGACCCGCGACCTGGCCGAGCTGAACGAAAAGCTGGAAGAGCGGGTCAAGGAGCGCACCGCCGACCTGCAAAAATCCGAAGCGGCGCTGCGCCTGGCGGCCGCCCAGAAGGATGAATTTCTGGCCGTGCTGGCCCACGAGCTGCGCAACCCGCTGGCGCCGCTGCGCATGGGCCTGGATATCCTGCTGCGCCAGTTGACCGACGAGCCGCGGGTGCAGCGGACGCTGGCCTCGATGAATCGGCAACTGGACCACATGGTCCGCTTGATCGACGATCTGCTGGACATCTCGCGCATCAGCCGGGGCATCCTTGAATTGAAGAAAGAACCGCTGGACGTGGCCGCCGCGGTTCAATTCGCCATCGAGAACGCCCAGCCGTTCTTTCAGCGCCGCGGCCAGAATCTGGTGACCGAGCTGGCGACCGGATTCGTCGCCGACGCCGACCCGACGCGGCTGGTCCAGATCGTCGCCAACCTCTTGCACAACGCTTCCAAGTTCACGGCGGAGGGCGGAACGATCACCATCCAGCTCGGCGGCGCGAGCGGCAGTGCGGTCATTCGCGTGACCGACAACGGCATCGGCCTGCCCACCAATCAGCTTGAACGTGTCTTCGACATGTTCGCTCGGGTCGAACGCCCGGGCGCTTCGAACGAGTCGGGCCTGGGCATCGGGCTGGCGCTGGCCCGTCGGCTGGCGCAGCTTCACGGCGGGATGTTGACCGCGTCCAGCAAGGGCGAGGGCCACGGCAGCACCTTCACGCTGTCGCTTCCGACGGTGAACGTGCCGGCCGACGCCAAGGTCACCACCAACGGCGCTGCGGCCGGCCCCGCACACACCTTGAAGGTCCTGGTCATCGAAGACAACGACGACGCCGCCGAGACCCTGGGCTCGTGGCTGGAAGACTTTGGTCACGAGGTATCGATCGCCCGAACCGGCCGGCGCGGGATCGAGCTCGTGAAAGAGAAACAGCCCGACCTGGTCTTCTGCGATCTGGGCTTGCCGGAGATGGACGGCCTTGACGTGTGTCGCGGCGTGCGGGCGCTGATGTTGGCGGCGCAGCCGGTGATGGTGGCGCTGACCGGCTGGGGCCGGCCAGACGATCTGCGTCGGACCCGGGACGCCGGGTTCGATCACCACGTGGTCAAGCCCGTGGCGCCCGACCGCCTGCACGCCATCCTGCGCGGCATGAATTCCGCCGGCCCGTAGGTTGTAAGCGGCGCCTCGGAACCGGCGCCCAGGTTTGGGCTATACTCCCGCGCATCGTGGCAGACAACACGACATCGACGACGCCCGTGGTGCCAGCCGCACCGACCACGGTCGCTGGCGCTCCGGCCCGATCGAACAGCGCCCCGGTCGATGCGCGCAAGCTGGCCGAGGCCATCGTCGCCCGCGCCGAGGGCCACTTTCACGACGAGCAACTCGGTATGGCGCGGGCCATGGGGCCGCTGCCGTTTTCTTCGGCGCCGGATCTGCAGGCGCTGGTTTCCGCCTGCTATCCGTCGACCGATCGCCCCAGCGCTCGCCCCCGCTCGGAAAATCAGTACGCGCTGATGCCGGATACCCTGGATTTCTTGCAGGCGCTGCTGGATCGCACCGCCCCCAAGCTGATCCTTGAATTCGGCAGCGGCGAATCGACCCGCCTGTTCGCCGACTGGGCATCGACCAACGACGCCCGCCTGGTCTCCGTCGAACACGAACGAAGCTGGGT
The DNA here is from genome assembly GCA_036268875.1 of Polyangia bacterium. Taxonomy (GTDB): domain Bacteria; phylum Myxococcota_A; class Polyangia; order Fen-1088; family Fen-1088; genus DATKEU01. Next base: position 301,328 of record DATATI010000020.1, read on the forward strand.
GGACGAGGTGGCGCGCCGGCTAAGACCGGAGCAGCGCCAGGCGGTGACCATGGTGCATGCCCCGTTGCGTCCGGTCCGGTTGGGGCTGCGCCAGTTCCTGACCTATCGATTCTTGGACCAGCTGGCGGCGCAGGTTGCGCAAGCCGATCTGTTACTGCTGGACGGGCCGCACATCAGCGGGCGGGAAGCGGTGCTTTACTTCGTGCTGGCCAACACCCGCCCGGGAAAGTTGATCGTCGTCGACGATTTTCGGCATTACTCGGTACGCGAGATGCTGATCGGGATCCCGCCCGCGCTGGCCGGTTGCTTCGCCGCCGTGCCGCTGCCAGAGAACTCGCACGGTCTTTACGTGCTGCAGTGTCTGCGACAGCCGGCGGCCACCAAGGTGCCGAATCTGGGCGTGCGGCCGATCCTGCGCTCGTACTGGCGCAGCCTGCGCGACTTTCGCGTCTACGGCACCGGCGACTGACGACGCGGTCGCCGCCGGCGCCACGCGCTCAGGGTTTATCGGGCGACGGCAGCAGCCATTTGCCGGCCGCGCTGACCGGCAAGGTGAGCATCGGGCGAAAGAAGACGCCTTCCAGCTGCAGCATCTGGCCGGTCGCTTCGTGGCTCCAGCCGGGTTCGACGCCCATCAACTGGTAGCCGTGGTCGGCCATGAACTCGACCATCTCCGGCAGGATGGGTTCGCCTTCGTACAGCGGATCGACGGAGACTTCCAGCTTGAAACCGCAGATGCGGCCCAGCGAGCGGCGCGCGCCCTCGACGATCTTTTTCTCGAACCCCTGCGTGTCCAGTTTGACGAACAGCGGCTGATTGGGATCGGCGTATTGCTCCAGTACGTCGTCCAAGGTCCGGATCTGCACCGTCTCTGTTCCCACGTAGGTCGAGTTCGGCGCGGCGACGGCGTGCCGGGGCAGCATCTTCAGGAACGAGCTGCTCTCTGAATTGCCGGCGATGTTGATGGTGGCCTGGCCGCTGAAATCGCCCAGGCCCATTTGCACCACGGTCCAGTCACGGTCGCCGACCGCCCGCTCTTTCAAATGGCTGAACGCCGCCGACAGCGGCTCGAAAGACACCAGTTTGCCTTGATAGCCACTCTTGCGGATGAAACTGCCGAATTGCCCGACGTTCGCCCCAACATCGAAGAGCTGCCGCACGTGGTACTGGTCGAACAGCCGCAGCATGCGCGCGACCGGATGAACGGTGTGGTGGTACCGCACGACATCGTAGCCGGCGCGCCGGAGCAACCGACGTACCGTCATCACCGCCTGGGGCGCCAAACGGCTGAAGTTGATGTTGGTAAATGCCATGGGCACCTCCGCTTCCCGCCGGACCATATCATGAGTCGCCGCCGCTGTCAGGCCATGAGCGGGGCGCTCTACCGCGCGCCCGAAGTCTGCTTTTGAAACGACGTCGAGAAGAGAGGATGCCCGATGGTCTTGCCGACCACCAAGCGGCCGGTGCCCGCCCAGAAGACCCGCGCGCCGTCGATCGACGTCGACGCCGGCAGATCCCACGTCGTGTCGCCGGTGGCGTTGTCGTACTCCGCCAGCAACACCAGGCGCGGCGGACCGGCGGTTGGCGTCTCGATGAACGCCAGGCTGTGGCCATCTTTGGACCAGGCCACCGCGCTGGAGATGACGCTGCGACCGCGGCGCGGATAAACCGGCGCCCCGTCGACAGCGACGAAGGCGGCATCGGACGAGCCGCCGACGAAAGCGACGTGATCCCTCTCGGCGGTGAAAGCGAAGAAACGCCCCTCGCAACGAACCGGGCGCGCATGCGCCTGCAGTGACTGAATGATGAACAGACGCGGCGGGGACAGCGAACCGTCAGTCCCGACGGCCACTGCCCCCGCTGGCGGCGACGATTTGGGAGCGACGTGGGCAGTCTTGCCGGCGGTCACGCGCGACGCCGCCGGCCCGGCCTTGGTGGTGGCTTTCTTTTTCCGCGCCTTGGTCCGGGCGACGGCGCGCGACTTGGTGGGGGATGGCGGCGACGACGGTTCGACCGCGGGCGGCGGCGCGGCGACCACTTCGTAAATCACCTGATCCTCGCCCAGAAACTTCACATCCTTGGGCGGCTCGTCGCCGCCACGGACGGTGACCGGACGAAAGGCGGCGACTTTTTTCGCCTGGTTGTCGACGACCACGATCTTGAACCGCCGCGGCGGTGGCCGGCGGGCTGGTTTCTTCGCCGGCGCGGGGGGCGGCGGGGCCGGTTCGGGCGGGCCTTGCACGAAGACCGCGCGCAGCTTTCCCGGCGAGAAGATCACCGCCGCCGGCGGGACCTGCCACTGCATGGCGATGGTTTGCCGAACGCCTTTCAGCCAATCTTTTTCGTTCACCTCCTGCATTCCGACCCCGCCCCAGGTCTCGGTGGCGGGGGCCGGCGTGGCTTCCCGAATGCCCGATTCGGGGGCAGGGGTTCCGGCCTTGGGAACCACGGTCGGCAAGGCCGCGCTGGTCGGTGGCGCGGCGCTTTCCGACGCCGCGCGCGGCGCTTTCGCTTTTGGCGGCGCGCTGGCGCACCCGACCACCAAGAGCGCGGCGCACGTCAGCCGAATCGCCCATGGCACCGCCGCAGATTACCACCGCCGCGGCCTTCCGCCGCAGGCTTACGGGATGATCCGCGGCGGAGCGATGGGCTTGGTGTCGTCCTGAATGCACGCCGACAGATCGAAAAACAGGAAGGCCAGCGCCTGCTCACCTTTGTTCAGCTTGGTGCCGCAGGACTGCGGGAACGGCAGGTCCGCGTTGTCGTCGTCAAAACTGTCCGCCAGCGACGAGATGTGGGCGTCCAGGTGGACCGCTCGACCGCAGGCCTGATCGGCGGTCGAACCGGCGGGCGTGTTCACCGTGATGATGCGGGGGTGAATCGCCTTCGACGCAAATCCTGGCGACGAAGCCCAGACCTGCGCGGTCGGCATCATCGCCGCGGTGATGTTGTCAAAGACCTCCTCGGCGTCGATCTGTCCATAGGTGACCGTGGGATCGACGACCATCATCCAATCCGCCATCGCCTTGCCCTTGGGGAACGTGGTGTCGATGACCATCGGATCTCTGCCAGGCGGCGCGCCACCCTTGATGGTCATCGCGCCGGCCAGCATGGGATCCGTGCTGTAGCGATACCAGACGTACATGAAGTCAGAGCCGAAGATGCGGCCACCAGCGGCCAGGTAGTGCGTCATCGCGTCGTAGGCCGGCCCGCCTTTTCCGTCTTGTTCCTCGCTGCACTCGCATGACAGCAACAGCATGTCGTACTTGGAAAGTTCGGTTTCGTTGCGCCACAGCGGCGTCGCCGATGTGGTGTTCGGCGGCTGCGATGACCGTCCGAAAAGGAAATCGTCTCCGGCGCCCTGGAAATAGGTCACCGCCCGGTTCTGCCCGTCCACGCCCAGCTCGGCGGCGTCGACGCCCACCTTGGTCAGCAGGCAGGCCAGGTTGTCACAACCGCCGGTGGTGACCGCGATGCGCGGCATGTCTCCTTCTTGGCGGTTGCGCGGCAGCCGGCTGAGATTGGGATCGCTGACGGGATTGTCCTGGCATGCCGTCACCTCGGGCAGCATCACCTGGCGCCGCCATTTACCGACCTGGACCACCAGGGGAATGTTCTTGCCGACCGGCGCGTCGGTCAGCTGAAACTTTCCTTGTTCGTTGCTGACCGCCGAGGTGACGCTGCGGACCGAGGAGCCGCCGCATCGATCGCAGCTGATGCCGTCCTTGAACGGCGGCAGCGGCGCGTTCGGCACGTAGACCTGCACGTTGTAAAGCGGCAGGGTCCCGTTCGGAGCGAAGGTCGTTCCGCTGATCGTGGTAGGGCTGCCGGTGGGGCAGACCACCTGCTGGCATTGCAGGTTCAGGCACGGCGGCGGTACGTCGACCGGTGGTACGTCGACTATGGCGGGCCGGGTATCGGTGTTGTTGCTGTCTGGCGCGGCGTCCACCGACGACGACGTTCCTCCGGTTCCGCCAGCGCCATTGCCGGTCGGCTCGCCGCCATGGCTGACGTTGGCGCAGGAAGCCAGCACCGCGACAGCCGCAAAGAGAAACATCGAACGGCCAAAGAACTCACTGCAAAATAATTTGGTCACAGTCAGCTCCCGGCGAATAAATGTTTCCTGACGGTCAAGGGGGACCCGCGCGGAAGGCGCATTTTCCGCCGGGGGGCAGGAACCGTCGCTGGCGTCGAACATAGTTCAGCGACCGGGACACAATCAAATGGATTTGCGCGGCTCGGACCTGAATGACTGCGAACTTGTCGAACAGGGTCTGATCAGTCGGCGATGCCGTGATAAGAGGGACGGCAAGCGCATGCCGCCGGTCCGGCTTCTCACCATCGCGGTCAGTCACTTTTGTGAGAAGGCGCGCTGGGCCCTGGATCGCGCTGGCGTGGACTACGTCGAGCGGCGCTATCTGCCGCTGGCGCATGTGCTGCCGGTTTGGCTGGCCGGAGGCGGACACATGGTGCCGCTTTTGATCGATGGAAAGAAACCAATCCCCGATTCGACGGCCATTCTCAAACACATCGACAGTCTTCTGCCTGCCGATCAACGACTGTTCCCGATCGAGCCCGCTCTGCGAACGACAGTGGAAGAGCTGGAAGAGATCTTCGATCAGCAATTGGGACCGGCCACCCGACGATGGGCCTATTTTCATTTGTTGCCCGAGAAGTCGGTCACCTTGCCTGTCCTCCGGCGCACGACCGGTCCGCTGGGCCGGGCATCATTGCCGGTCTTCTTTCCGTTGGTGCGGCGATTGATCCGCGCCGGGTACCGCATTCACGCGGACGCGGGTGCGTCGTCGCTCCAGCGCATCCAGACCGTCTTCCAGCGGGTCAACAGCTTGCTTGAAGATGGGCGGTCGTTCTTGGCCGGCGACCGCATCTCGGCGGCGGATCTGACCTTCGCGGCGCTGTCGGCCCCGGTCCTGTTTCCCGATGAAACCGGCGCATCAATGCCTGCCATCGGGGACTTGCCCCCGGAAATGGCTCGAGCCGTCGATGCCTTCCGTCGCACGCCCGCCGGCGCTTTCGCGCTGCGCCTCTACCGAGAACACCGCCGCTTGTCGCCGCCTGCGTTAGAGAACCGTTAGCGGAAAGAGGTGAACGGGTTTGGCGTGAAGCCCGCGAAAGTGACGAAGTAAATCGAAAATATCTATTGGCGAGCCGGAAAGAGCCGTCACGAAGAATTCGTACACACGGGCAATCGCGACATTGTGACGAGACGGCTGCGCGATGAATCTGTTGGTCCGACCTAACGAAGTCGGGAACTTTTGTCGACCGGTCGCCGACCAACCCCCCAGAAAAACGCGGGATTCTTGATTGATTTTTGGGTGTCCTCGCTACTAGCAAATAGCGTCACGCAGCTGGTAGTGTAGCTTCGTTCTGGGCGGCGGTGACCTGGGCGCGATTTCGAAAGAGAGCGCCGCCGAAGGTCGCCGGTGGTGGTCGCGTTGCTTCATTGAGCTTTTCGCTCCGCGATTAAACAGGGTTCCGAATATTCGCTCCCGCTCGGAGCGAGTTGTTTGCGGCTTGCGCCGCTCGTCTCCAATTTCTGCTGTTCCCCCAACAGCGAGAAGGAACAATCGATGGAATGCGCTGTTGTTTCTGCCTCCAACGATCGATGCTTCGGTGGCCGCCCACGGCCAGTCCCGAAAAAAAACCGAAGGTTCGGTTGCTTAATTTTGTTGGTCGGATCGTCGGTAGCCGCGTGCAACAACCTTCAACCTTTGGATCGCGGCGCGGCCACCCCGCAGGCGGCCCCCGACCCTAACACCACGCCCACCACCGCCATCCTGGCGTCCGACCGACCGATCGGCCTCAGCATTGATGACGAGACGGCGACCACCACTGATCCCTGCGTGAAGACCACGCAAGACAAGACCGAGATCTTGACCACGTATTGCGCCCGTTGCCATTCGGGCCCCGCCGAGCAGGCCCAAGGTTTGCCCCCCTGGAACTTCGTTCTCGATGACAACAAGCTGATCCACGAACAATTCACCCGCGAGCAACAGCCTCCGCAGCGCTACGTTGTTCCGGGCGATCCCAGCCATTCCGTCCTTTATATGCGCGTGGCCGTCATCGGCGACATGCCGCCGCAACCGACAGATCTGGGAACGCCGCGCAACCCCGCCCCTACTCTCAGCGATTTTTCCGTCCTGCGCGATTGGATCGAGCACTGCTTGCCGGGCTCGTTGCCGCGGGGCGTTTCCGCCGGTGATGGAGATGGTGGCGACACGCCCGCCAACCCAGCAGATGGCGGCGCGCTCGATGGTTCCTCGGACAGTGACGATTGCGAAGGAGGCTCGACGTGCACGCCGCTGGTCATGGAATAGTCGTGGCTTGGGGCGGCGCGCTGCTGGTCGCGACCGCGGCCTGCAACGACCCGCGACCCATCGACACCACCCCGTTGTCGCCGCTCGTCGAGGAGATCTGCGAAGCCAGTGCTGACTGGCTGCCGAACACGCCCGACGTCGATCAGTACCTGCCCCTGCCTCATCCCGCCAGCGAGTGTCCGTTTTATCGCGGCGGCTGGCAGAACTTCCTCATCGCCACCCAACCGGTTGATGCCGCAGGCACGCCGGCGCTTGCCGCCTATCCGACCATCGCCACCGTGTTCCAGCCCAAGGTGCCCTACCCCGCCAATCGATCATTTCTGGGAGACATCAAACAGGCGGGCGGACGCGAGATTGCGATCGATCAAAACGGTAACAGTCTTTATTACGGCATTCACGTCAATCAGCAATACAAGGACTTCATCGTCAACAACGGTCTGGTCACCGCCGAGGCATTGCGCGCCTATCCGGCCGATCCTCTCCAGAAGACTTTGATCTTCCCCCCCGGCGTGGTCGAGTTCAAGACCGCCTGGCAAGTGGTGCAAGGAGATCCGGCGTCCATCGCCCGGCAGACGGCTGACTTTATCAGCATGACATCCACGGTTCCGACGCTGAGCCAGGATCCGGTCAGCCATCGCATCATCGAAGATCGGGCCCACCCCCGCACGGTGGTGGTGCGCCTCCTGGCCATTCACGTGGTGTTCACCCTGACCGGCCATCCCGAATTCATCTGGGCCAGCTTCGAGCACAGCACGGGAACGCCGGACACCAAGGCCGCCGATTTGAAGCGGGACGTCGCCCCCACCATCAGCGGAGAAAATCCCACCCAGGACGATCCAAACAACCTGATGAACACCACAGTGGTCAGCCCCGACGATCACCTGCTTTACAAAGGCGGCACGGCCGCCAATGCCGGCAACGTGGCCATTGAAGAGACCAAACTGAATTTGGTGGGACAGTCATTTCCCGGACAACAGACTTCGATCTATCGGATGTTTCCCGCCGCCAAATCCAATACCACTGATCCCGATGATGCCATCACGTCTTTGAATCACAACGTCGAGGCATTGTTCGCCCAGAAGGCGGGCAGCCTGGATCCCGCCGACAAGCGTGGTCACTATCGATTGGTCGGCGCCCAGTGGATGGACAAGCCGCGGTTTTTCAAAGTCGACAGTCCGCTGCAGAACGACGCCAGCAGCCCGTTCCTGGTTGATCACCAGGAACGGCAAGGGACGATGATCGTCAGTGTGCCGGCCATCAGCCAGGATCAGCTGGGCGCCGCCATCGTCGCCGACGGCTCCGATTCGGAGTTTTCCATCCTGGCCGGCGAGGATCGCCTGTCCAGCACGGCGATGGAGTCATTCACCCAGGGGCCAAGCTCGTTCAACAACTGCTTCACCTGTCACAACACCCAGGCCATCACCGCCAACGGCATCCCCTTGAACCGCGACAAGGCAGGCGCGCCGGTCAAGCTGATTGATCCGGGGTTCCTGAACGTCAGCCATATCATCTCTCAATTCCTGTTGGAGGAGTACGAGGCGGCCCATGCCCAGCCATAACCAGTACGCGAAGGGCTGGTCTCGGCTGATCGTCGCCGCCGCCGTGCTGTGTTCATCGGCCGCCTTCGCCGAGGGGCGGACCGCCAAGAAAAAGGAGCCCGGGGCTGACCGACCACCCGCCGTCAGCCCGCGGGTTCGTCAACAGTGCGTGGAAGCCTACGACAACGCCAGCAAGTTCGAGCGCGGTGGGCGGTTGCGCGACGCCAAGGCGATGATGCTGGTGTGCGCCCAGCCCACCTGTGCAGGCGTCCGTCACGGCTTTCTCCGCCGAGAGTGCTTGTTTCGCCATTCTCGCCTGGAAACGGACATTCCGTCGGTCATCCCCCTGGTGAAGACGGCGGCCGGAGAGCCGGTGATCGATGTCCAGGTGATGATGGACGGCCAGGTCCTGGCCGCCCGCGCCGACGGGTTGGCGGTGTCGATCGATCCGGGCATGCACGAGTTCGTCTTCAAACAAGGGAAGACCGTCCTTGCCACGCAGTCGCTGGTGGTGGCGCAAGGCCAGCACAACCGCCGCATCATGGTGGCATTGCCGCCGAAGGACGGCGATGAAGCGCCCACCAGCGCCGCCGCTGGACACGACGCCGAGCCGTCGCCGGGCAAAGCGAAGGACAATCTGAAAGACGACGACGACAGCGACAGCGCCCCGGTAGCGGCTCGCAAGACAAAAAGAGAGGGCACCGCCGACGACGCCAGCGCGGAAGAAGCGCCAGCGACACATCCGGCCCCGCCACCTGGCCTTCACCTCTCTTTCGGATCAGTGGCGCTGGCCACCATCGCCGCGGCCGGCGGCGCGGGTTTCGGTGTGCTCACTTATTGGGGCCGCAAAGACAACGCGCAACTGTCGCAATGCACGCCACACTGCCCGCAGGCCAGCGTCGATCACATCGCCAAGCTGTACCGTACGGCCAACATCGCGGGCGTGGTGGGCGGCGTCGCTCTGCTGGGCGCGATCTTGGTATTCGCCACCTCCGCGCCATCCGAACCGGAAGAAGCAACCGCCCGGCGCCACACCGCCCTTCGGCTGGGCGTGACACCCGACCGCGCGGGCGCGGTGGCGATGCTGGCCGGCTGGTTCTGAGTGGCGCTGAGCGCCTCGACAGCGAGGGTGAGATCCCGTCCGGACGTTCTGACGTCGTCCACGGGCATGGTCAAGGACGGCCGTCGGGCGTCAGATCTTCGGTCGTCGTTCGAGGACGATGCCGGCTCGCTCCATGCGGCGATAGAGGGCCTGCCTTGAGACCCCCATTTCGGCCGCCGCTTTCGAGACGATCCCGCCCGCTCTCATGAGGGCGTCTTCGACCACCGCTCGATCCGGATCGGCAGGATCGGAACTGGCGGTCGGCGCTCGGGTCGGAGACTCGGAGGCGGCGGCGCCGCGCACGGCCGCCGAGATCGCCACTGTCGCTCGGCTGGGTTGGTGTGATGAGACGTTCCCAATGTTGAGGCCGAGGTGCTCCGGCGTGATCACCTCGCCGCCGCAGACCAGCGTGGCCCGCTGGATCCGATTCTGGAGCTCACGAACGTTCCCCGGCCATTCATGCTGCAAGAGAGCTTCGCGGGCCGGCTCGCCCAGACGAAACGCGGCCGCGACCTTGTCCTGGCCGGGCAAGGTGGCTAAAAAGTGCTCGGCCAGCGGCAGGATGTCGTCGGGGCGATCGGCGAGCGGCGGGATCTGCAATTCGATGACGTTCAAGCGGAAGAAGAGATCTTCGCGGAACGTTCCGTCGGCGATGGCGCGGTTCAGATCGACGTTGGTCGCGCTGACGATGCGGACGTCGACCTTGCGGGTGACGCTGGAGCCCAGCCGCTCGAATTCGCCGGTCTGCAGCACGCGCAGCAGCTTGGCCTGACCGGACGGCGACAGGTTACCGATCTCGTCGAGAAACAACGTTCCGCCGGCGGCGGCTTCGAATCGACCGATGCGCAGCTTGGTGGCGCCGGTGAACGCGCCGGCCTCTGCGCCGAATAGCTCAGCCTCCAGCAGCTGATCCGGCAGCGCGCCCGCGTTGACTTTGACAAAGGGGCCGGCCTGGCGGCGCGAATTCGCCTGGATGATCTCGGCCAGTTTTTCTTTGCCGGCGCCGTTCGCGCCGGTGATCAAGATCGGGACGTCGGAAGCGGCCACCGTGACCGCCAGACTGACCACGCTTTGCATCTGGGCGCTGGCATAAATCAATCCGCACAGGTCATAGCGCGCGGCCAAGGTGCGTCGCATGCGCAAGCCCTGGGCTCGGAAGCGAATGTTCTCTTGCTGCAAGCCGCGCAGCTGCAGCAGCTTGCGGACGATCCGCACCAGCTTCTCGTCGTCCCAGGGCTTGGCCATATAGTCGTTGGCCCCCTCCTTCACCAGCTGCACCGCCGTTTCGAACGAGCCCCAGGCGGTGAGAATGACGATCGGCAGATCGCCATCCAGCTGTTTCACGGCGCGAAAGAGGGCCACGCCGCTGTCACCGGTGGTGTCGTGCTGGGTGAAGTTCATGTCCTGGACGACAGCCCCGAGGTCTTCGCTGGCCACCAGGTCCAGCGCCTCCTCGGGACTGGTCGCCGTCACGGTCTCGAGGCCGTGCAAGGCGAACAGGACTTCCAGCGCGGTGCGGACCGCGGGCTGATCGTCGACGATGAGAACTTTCAACATGCCAACCCTACGCTAGCGGACGGCGAAGGTGCAGGTGTAGTTCACGAAGGTCGACACCGGACGCGCCTGCCGATCGAGCGGCGGCGACCAGCGCGAATCGCGCAGGGTTCGCCGGCAGGCTTCGCCGAAACCGCCCTGACTTTCGGCGACGACGATCAGGTCGCGCAGATGGCCGTCGGGCATCACGCGCAGGCGCATGACGGCCTTGCCGGCCACGCCGCGCTTTCGGGCTTGGTCGGGATAATTGCGCTCCAGCATGTCGGTCAAGACCGGCGCGCCGGGCAGCTTGGAGAGATCCGCCGCGTTGACGACGGGAGGACCATCGGACTGCGGCGAGGGACCCGCGCCGCCGGCGGTGCCCGCGCCGCTGCGACCGGTGATCCGCGCGCCCGGCGTGCCGACGGGGCCCTTCATCGCGCCGCCGTTTCCGGTCGCCGACGCCCAGGCCGCCCCGGATCCGTCGTTGGTCAGCGTGACACCGGTGAAGTCGGCGGGCGTCTCGGCTTGTGGCGCAGGTGCGGACGGCCGCGGCGCCGCGACCAGCGCCTTCGCCGGCCGCACCGCGAGCCGTTTCGGCGCGCTCCGCTGGGCTGCTCGTGCTGGCGCCGTCTCCATCTCCGCTACCGCCGGCGAAGCGGGCCTGGCTGGTTCCACCGTCATGGTCACCAGGGTCGGCGCCTTCGCCTTCCGTCGCGGCTCCGCGCGTCCTTTGCTGATCGAGACCACCGCGCCGACGTGAACCGCGACGCTGATCAGCAACAGCGCCGTCAACCAGGGGATCTCGCTTTGTCCCGGCCCGATGGTCGGAACCTGCGTGGCCGCCGATGCATATTGGGTGTCCATACCGTCACCGTGCTTTTGCTTCGACGTTGGGTTTGAGATCTTCCGGATCGATGTTGATCGCGAACCTCGTCACCTCTTCGCGCCTCAGCAGATCGATGACGTGGACGACGTTGGCGTGACTGGTGCGCCCGTCAGCGGCGATCACTGCCCGCACCTCGGGGTCGGCGGCGTGCGCGGCCTTGATGCGCTGGCGCAGCGCCGGCTCGTCGATGGCGGTCGCGTCGAGATAGGTTTTTCCGTCGCGATCGATGGACACCGACAGCGTGGTCGGCGTCGCTTCGCCGGTGGCGCCGCGGGGAAGCTCCATCGGGATCGCCTTGGAGGCGACGTAGCTGGCGGTCACCATGAGGATGACCAGCAGCACCAGGGTGATGTCGACCAGAGGGGTGACGTTGATGCCGGTGATCATGTCGTCGTCGTTGCTTGCTGTGGCGGCCATGTGTTTCTCCTGTGTCGAAGGGATGAAGGGACCGAGGGATGAAGGGCTACGTTCAGGACGAGCTGCGCTCTGCTTTGAGGTAGGCCATCACCTCGCGCCCGAAGCTCTCGGCGCGCGAGAGGCGCGTCTTGATCACGCGCTGGAAGCCATTGAAAAAAGCGATCGCGGGCAGAGCGACCATGATGCCGATGGCCGTCGCCACCAGCGCTTCGCCCACCTCGGTCATCAGGCCCGACGTCACCTGGCCGGCGGCGCTGTTCAGCGCGGCGAACGCGCGAATGATGCCGATGACCGTGCCCAGCAGTCCCACGAAGGGCGCGTTGGCGCCCAGGGTGCCGAGGAAGGCCAGTCGCCGTTCCATGCGGATCTTGGCCGCCTGGGTGGCGCCGGCCATCCGCTCTTCGGCCGAAGCCGCGCCGTCCTCCGGCGATTCCAGGGCGCTGGCCACGATGCGCGCCTCGAACGATCGCGACTTCGCCAATCGCTGGCGAGCGGCGTCGATTTGCCCGCGCTTGAGGAAGGTGAGGATCTCCTTCTTCAAGCGCCGAACGTTGTCGCTGGTGCGAATCAGGTAGATGGCGCGATCGAGGGCGACCATCAGCCCACCCACCGAAAGCCCAACCAGCACCCACATCACCCAGGTGGCTCCCAGCATCGCGAACCCGGTCAACTTGGCTTGAATGTCCATGGTCGTGTCTCTCTTTCGTTTTGAAAAACGTTCGTCGTTCTCGGTCGGCCCCGCGCTGACCTCGGGCCTTGTCTAAGCAGCCGCCGTGCCATGAGCAGAGCCGCTTGATTCCGGTCAGTTGAGACGGCGAGCGGACGTTCGCGCGTGAAAACGCGACAAGTGTCCGCCTCACGGTGCGGACATCTGTCCGCGCGGGCGTTCCGTCAGGCTTCGTGAGCCTGGAATTTCACCCCCACACGCCGGGCCAACCGACAACGGATGACCGTTGCCGCGTGCCGATTCAGGAAAGAACGGACCGCAGCCTCGGTCGGTCGTCAACTCCACTCGGCGCAGAGACGACCACCCGTCACAATTGACGGCTGGTTCCCGCGCCGCCCTCACCTTGAACGTGTGTGCGCTGAGAAGCCGGACCGTTCCCTCAGGCGACCGGGCGCAGAGCTTCGGTGCTTCGGCCGCCCAGATCAATGGCCATCGTGGCTGGACGCGAGCCCACGTCGTCGATCAAGTCGATCGGACTCGGGCTGTTCTTCTGGGAGGCGCGGCGGGCTTTCCACCAGGCGCGCGCCGCCGGCAGGTCGATGCGTCCGGCGTCGGCGCAGGCAAGCAGGGCGTCTCGCAGCAGCGCGGCCGACGCGGGACGGGCGTTGCGATCCTTGGCCAGACACGCAAGGACAAGGGCTTCGAGATCCGCCGGAAGAGCCCTGCCCAGCCGTTGCGACGGAGGCACCGGCGCCTCCAGCATGTGCTTGCTGCAAACCTCCAGGACCGAGGCGCCCTCGAACACGTGCTGTCCCGTGAGCAGGAAGTAGGCGACGGCGCCCACCGCATAAAGATCGGAGCGTCCGTCGACGTGGTCGGGCTGGGAGATGGCCTCGGGCGCCATGTAAAGCGGCGTGCCGATGATGGCGTCGCCGGCCGCCGACTCGGCCAGGCTGCCACCGAACTTTCTCACCAGACCGAAGTCGACCACCTTGACGACATCGGGCTCGTCGGGCCGCTCGGTCAGCACGATGTTGGCCGGCTTGATGTCGCGGTGGATGAGGCCCAGCGCGTGCGCCTCGCCGAGAGCGCCGCTGACCTGCCCGAGAATGTGGATGGCGCGCGCGGGCTCGACGGGCCCGTATTGATCGACCAGACGCTGCAGGTCCAGGCCGTCGAGATACTCCATGACATAATAGAAGACGCCTTCGACCGTTCGTCCGTAATCGAAGATGGAGATCGTGTTCGGGTGCCCGAGGCGGCTGGTCAGCTGCACCTCGCGCTCGAAGCGCACCAGGTCGGCCTCGCTGGCGCGGTCCTTGAGCAGCAGCTTGATCGCCGCCGGCCGGCGGAGCATGGCGTGGGTGGCGCGATAGACGACGCCCATCGCCCCCTCGCCGATCTTCCGCTCCAGCACGTACTGACCGAACCGGCGCGCCTCGCGGACCTCGGCCCGCAGGCCGTAGATGACCCGCGAGATGACGGTGCAGGTGATGGTGGCGATGGTCCACTCCATGATCGACGTGGTCGGCAGCCAGGGAAAAGCGCCCGAATTGGCCGCCCGCCAGGCCAATCCTCCTCCCACGGCCGGTACGAGGAGGCTGGACAGCACGATCTTCGGGACCCCGACCATGGCGGTGACGATGACGGTGCGACGAGGAGACGACGGAATCAGCGCCGCCCGAATCGCCAGGAACATCGCCGCGGGAAACAGATCGATCATGACGATGTAGGCATCGGCCATGAGCGAGCCCTCTGCCGTCAGCACCGAATGCTCGCGGACGAACCCGACCAGGATGTAGCGCGTGAGGAAGGCCCCGACGAAGGCGACCAGCAGCATGCCGCCGGCATCCACCACCCGACAGAACCGGATCGACCGTTTTCCCCGCCGGGACAGCCACCACAGGGCGCCGGCCAGAATGATCGCGCCGAACGTGATCACTGTGTCGGGGCCGGGCTTCACCATCCCGCCCCCGGCCAGACCAAGGACACCGCCCGCCAGGTTGAAGCAGAACAACACTTTCCAGAACAACGCCAACCGGGTCTGCAGGAAGGCGCGGGTCTCTTCGCTGTCTTCGGTGGCGGGTGATGGTTTCACTTGGCGACCCTAGCAGCCGTCCGGATCAAAAGCTTCCGAAGACCAGGCCCGAGCGAACCACCAGGCTGCTCATGTCGGCGCTGGACGGTCCTTCGCCACGGCCGGCGACGGCGAAACGATAACCAACCCCGGTCGTGAAGCGAACGTGGCGGGCGACGTTCAGCTCGAGGTTGGCGGCGGGCTCGAAGACGATGAACCGCTTGGCGGCACAGTTTTGACTTTGATCGTTGTTCGCGCACCAGCTGCCGTCGCCGATGGTCGATTCGAAGCTGGTGTGAACCAGCCGGTTCGATTGAACGACGTACTGAAGCAGCAGGCCGCCGTAGGTTCCGAAGTTGCGCGCGTCGTTCGTGCCGAGGTGCGATTCGCCGTTGCCAACGCCGTTGATGGCCAGACCGATGGCCAGGCGCCGGTTCAGGTAGATGCCGCCACGGAGGCCGGGGCTGTACATCAGCGTGCCTCCATAGCCCGTGGTGGCGAAGGTCGGTGCCACGAACCACCCGCTGACGATGGACGGCCCTTCGCCTTTGCCGCCGACGATGGTTTGCGGTTCCTCGTTGCCGCCGGGCGCCGCCGCCGGCGCGACGGCCTGGGCGAAGGCCGAGGTGCTGGCGATGCTGGCGACGCTGATGACGACTGACAGTGCAAATCCGACAGTGACGATTTTCATGGCGTGTCTCCTTGTTGAGTTGGTTTGTGAGTCAATTGATTACGGACCGACGCAGGCCGCCCGGGTGGTCCAGTCGATGCCGCCGCGGTTGTCGCGAACGACGAAGGTGAACGTCACCGGCAATCCAGCCGCCGGGACCTCGGCGGCCTTGGGCGCCTCCCAGGTCACGTCGACGGTGGTCGCTGCATTGGCGTCCGTGCTCTCGACGAACGCGTACTGGCTCTTCAGCTTGCCGGCCGTGGTGAACTGCGAGATCTGCAGGCTCTCGCGCGCCGGCGTCGCCGTCGACAGGGGCGGGTTGCCCGCCATCACTGTGTAGGGTTCACGATCGCTTCCCTCGGTCGTGTTGCCGATGACGTGGTCGGTGGTGCCCGCCGAGACCCGCGGCCCCATCGCGCAGGGATCGCCGCCGGCAGCGACAGGCCACGCCTGACCGTCGAAGGTGAACGCGCGATCGGCGGTGGGGTTGTGGTTGGCGTCGTCTCCCTGTTGCAGCGAGATGACCAGCGATGCCGTGGTGCCACCGCCGCCGGTGCAACCGGGGATGCCGCTTTGCGGATCGAACATCGGCATCGAACCTGGGCCCGCGCAGATCTCGCCGTAAAGGATCACGCTGGTCGCGCTGCCCAGCGCGTCCGCGGCAGGCACCGCAATCGCGATCCGCGGCGGTGTGGCGGTCCCCTGGAACAACGCCAGCGGCGCGCTTTCGCAACCGAGGGCAGTCTTGCCCTCGACTGTTCCCGGCGTGCACAGCGCGAACGCCCAGCCGAGCGGCGGCGTGGCGTCGGGCGCCGTGATCAGCCAGGTCACGTTGGCGGTTTCGCCGGGCCGAGGCGACGCCCGATCCGGCGCGCCCTCGACGGCGACCTGGGCCCCGAGCACCCGCGTGGTGGTGATGAGCGAGGCCGGATCGAACGTGGGACCGCATCCTGCCAGCAAGATGCCGCCGGCAAATCCCAGCAGCAGCAAACCCAAGGTGGTTGTCGTCGTGTTGGTCATGGTGGTTCTCGCTTCGTTGGAGTTCATGAGTCATTGCCTCTTCAGATCTCGCCGCGGACGCCGAAGGTCGGGATGATCGGCAGGCCCGAAATCACCCCGGCCTGGGTGAAGTTGAAGTTGTAGGTGCGGCCCTCTTCGTTGTGTCGGTCGTAAACGTTCTGCACGTCCAGATACGCGGCGATGCTGCCGCTTCTGATGTGCCAGCTCTTTTCCACGCGCAGATCCAGGCGATGGAAGGCGTTGCTGCGCTCGCTGTTGATGGCGCCGTAGATCGGTTTGTACGTGTCGGTGTTGGCGTTGTAGATGCTGCCTGCTACCGGCGTGATCGGGTTGCCGGTGACGTAACGGAACGTTCCCGACAGATCCCAGTTGCGGCCCAGGCGATAGGCCCCGGCGACAGTCAGGATGTGGGTTTGGTCCCAGCTGAACAGCCGCCACTCGGTGTTGTGATCGTTGCGCTCGCTGCGCGACAACGTGTACGAGAGAAACCCGCTCGACTTCGCGGTCGGCCGCAGCTTCGCCGACGCCTCGCCGCCGTAGATCCGACCGATGCCGTCGTTGTTCAGGTTCTCGCCCGGAACCGGGCTATCGACCGTCAATTGACCGAGGCGTTTGTAGAAGCCCTCGGCGGTCACCTTCAAACGCGGGCCGATTTCCTGCTCGACGCCCAGGCTGTAGTGCTGGGCTTGCCCCGGTCGCAGGTGGGGATTGCCGACCACGGGCAAGCTCTCCGCACCGCTTGGCGCCTGAGAAAAAAGTCCGACGCCACCCTTGATGACAGTGGTCGCGGTGAGCTGATAGCGCCCGGTCAGCCGCGGATCGAAGGTCCAGCGATGAACGTCGCCGAGGTAATCGACGCGCCCGCCGGGAACGAGGATCAGCCGCGCGCCGATCTGCCAGATGCCTTCGACGTAAGCGGCCGGTCGCAGGAAACCGTAAGTGTTGTGCAGCTGCACGTTCTGCCGGCCGCTGAGGGGCCCGAAGGTGTCCGGATCGCCGTCGACCTGCGTGGCGCGCGGCCCGTCATAGGCGAAGTTGAACCAGTTGTACGTGACGTCCAGCCCGGCAATCAGCCGCAGCTGGTCAGCCAACCGCGCGCGCCACTCCGAGCGCAGGAAGCCTTCGTATCCCGGGATATGCGCGGCCAGACCAGGCCCGACGTCCGTGGTGAACGAGAACGGTCCGGTGGACACGTTGATCTCGTGCTCGACCGCGGCGTTGTAGTGGTGCTGCCAGGTGAGCTGCGCGCGGTGAAAGCTGCTGCTGGAGCTGACGCCACCGCGAATGGACGGATCGCTGTCGGCGGGGTGGGCCAGGATCAACTTGAGATCGTCGTACGACCCGTAAACCATGGCCCGGAAGCGATCGTTGTCGCTGGGCTTGTAGGCGACGATCGCTTGATAGTCCCAGTACACCGGCGCCGCCGTGATCGACGCTTCGTCCCTGGGGATCACCTTGTCGATGAAGAGATCGAAGTAGCTGCGCTTGGCCGCCACCGCGAAGGACCAGTTCTTGGCGATCGGTCCTTCGAGGAGGAACGAGCTGTCGACCAGGTTGACGTCGACCACGCCGTGCAGGCCGTCGGTCTTCGGATCCCGAACCCCGACGTCGATGATGCCGCCCATCTTTCGACCGAAGCGGGCCGAGAAATTCCCCGGGTAAAGGTCGATCTTGTCGAGCAAGCGCGGCTGCACGAAGCTGGTGAGGCCGCCGAAGTGGTACAGGCGATAGACCGGGGCGCCTTCGAACTGCACCTCGGAGTCAGCCGGCGACGAGCCACGAATGATGATGGCCTCGGCCTGCGGCGAGCGCCCGACGCCGGGCATGTATTCGATGGCCTTCAGCGGATCGCCGCGCGTGCCCGCCATTCGCAGCAGCTCGTCGCCGCTGAGGCTGCGTTTGGTCACCTCGCGGGGCGGCGCCTCGATGGTGGCGGTCGCGCCGTAATTTGCCGTGGCCGCCTGGTTCGCCTCCCCGGCGGCCTCCATCCGATAGGTCACCGACGTCAGCTCGCCCGCGGCGACCTCCTCGTCGGCCGCCAGCGGCGCCAGCTCGGACGCGGCGAGCTGGACGTGAAATCGTCCTGACGGCAGCGCGGAGAAATGGAACGCGCCCGACGAATCGGTGAGGGCCGTGCCCGTGGGCTGGCCGTTGGCCGCGCTCAGCGTGACCAGCGCGCCGACGACGATCTGGCCGTCCCGTCGCGACAGCACCGTGCCCTCCAGCTGCCCGGTGGTGGGCGCAGGCGCTGCCTCGGCGGCCAGCGCGAACACATAGCGGTATCTGATGCGGGCGGCGATGGCCTTGTCGCCGCGCGTGGCCGGCGCGAACACGAACCGCCGGGCCGCGTCCAGCGCGGCCTCGTCGAATCCGTTGCCCATCGGCGCGACGACGCGCGCATCGGTGACCGCGCCCTTGGCGTCGATGGTCAAATCGAGATCGACGTCCGCCTGTAACCCAGCGGCCTTGGCCGCCGCGGGATAGGTCGCGTCGACGAAGGTCACCAGTTTTGGTGGGCTCAGCGTGGTGGCGTTGGACGTCGCGTCCTGTCCGTACGCCGCGTGGGCAAACACCGTCGCCGTCAGGGCGAGGGCGACGCGAAAGGAAGTTTGGAATCTCGAGATCATCGGCGGCTCCTTGTTTCTGCAGTCGAAAGTCGAGCCGGCCTTGTGCAGCCGCCGTGCCGAGGAAAACCCCGGACAATCCGCGGTTATTTTCAAGGCGCTGACACCTGTCCGCGGACAAGCGCGGACAGCTGTCCGGTCAGCGCGAGCCGAAACCGTGAAGGTTGCCAGCGTGAACGTTGGTGCTGGCGAGCAGGGTCAGTTACCCTGGCTGGCTCGGTGGGCATGTCGACTCTCGCAGCGGTTCTCGAGAGCGTGGCGCTGGCAGCGGCGCTGGCCTTCGCGATCTGGGCCTGGCGGGGGCGAAGCGCGGCGGCGAAACGGGCCGTGGCGCTGCAAGCGCAGCTCGGCGAGGAGCGGCGCAGCGCCGAGCGGCGCGAGGGCCTGCTGCGAACGGTGGTCGAGACCACGCCGGTGGCGATGGTGCTGTTCGGCGACGCGGGAGACATCACCTTCACCAATCGTTCCGCGCGCGACCTTTTCTTCGAAGGGATGACGGTCGAAGGGCAGAATTTTCTATCGATGATCGAGCGGGCGCCGGAATCCCTGCGCCGGGCCGTGCTCTCGGAAGGGGACGAGCTTTTCAGCGTGGACGGAGTCGCCGGCCGCGAGACGTTTCACCTGTCGCGGCGGCACCTCGAAGATGGCCAGACGTTGATCGCGGTCAGAAGCGTCACCCAGGAGATCAACCGGCACGAGGTGGTCAATCTCAAGAAGGTCATTCGCATCATCAGTCACGAGATCAACAACTCGCTTGGTCCCATCTCGTCGCTGATCGGCTCGGCGAAGATCATCCTGCAACGGCCCGAACACTTGCCCAGGCTGTCGATCGTCTTCGACACCATTCAAGAGCGCGCGCTGCACTTGCAAAGCTTCCTCGACGGATACGCCACCCTGGCCAAGATCCCCAAGCCCCAACCCGTCTCCGTTGCGTGGGGACCTTTCCTCGACAGCTTGCGCGGATTCTGGCCCGGACTTGAAGTCGCCGATGCGCCCACCCGCCCGGGCTTCTTCGACAGCGCGCAGATTCAGCAGGTGCTGATCAACCTGGTCAAGAATGCGCACGAAGCGGGAGGACCGCCCAGCGAGGTCAAGGTCGTCATCGAGACCAGCGCGGAAGGCGGCTGCCGGATCTCGGTGCAGGACCGCGGGCCCGGCATTTCAGACGAGGTGATGCAGAATGTGTTTCTCCCGTTCTTCACCACAAAACCAAGCGGCGACGGCCTCGGCCTGGCGCTGTCCCGCGAGATCGTCGAACTGCACCAGGGACGCCTGGGCTTTGGCCGTCGCGAGGGCGGTGGCATGTCGGTCAGCGTCTGGTTGCCCGATCGCGAGTCTGGGGCGGCCGGCGCTCTGGCCGCAAGCCGCGCGCGCCTCACGCTGACCCGCGCTTAGGATTGAATCCAGCTACTGACGTTCAGAAGCGGAAGATCCCGCAGCGGTTGCCGGACTACCTCAGGGCGCATGAGGTGGCACCCGTCCTCAAGGCAGTCCCTGACCACTGGCGCGCGCTCTTTGCGACGGCGGTCTATTCGGGCCTGCGAAAAGGCGAGCTGATCGGCCTTCGCAAGGTGGACGTGGATCTCACGTCCCGGCTTCTGACCGTCGCGCGATCCTACGATCGTGAAACGACCAAGGGCGGACGAACCGAGGTCATTCCGATCGCGGCGGAGCTGGTGCCGTATCTTCAGGATGCGATCAATGCTTCTCCGTCCGAATTGGTTTTTCCCCGCCCGGACGGGTCGATGATGTCTGAAGGCGTACAGCCTGAGCTGGTTCTCCGGCGAGCCCTTCGCAAGGCTGGGATCGTGACGGGCTATCGCCACGTTTGTCGTCGGAAAGATTGCGGCCACCGTGAGCCAGCGTCGGATGCTGTCCTTCGCCGCTGCCCGAAGGACAACCGTCGCCTGTGGGTCGTCGCCGAGTGCCGTCCCATTCGCTTTCACGCCCTACGGCACACCACCGCAAGCCTCCTGCTCATGTCTGGGGCGAACCCCGCAGCGGTCCAGCGAATCATGCGCCACAGCGATCCGCGCCTCACCATGGGTACGTATGGTCACCTTGCGCCCGACTACCTGAAGCGCGAGATCGATCGCCTCGTGTTTGGGCAGACTGGGGCCCCACACCAGTGGCGTTCAGAAGCTGTCGCCGCGGTCGGCAACGCGCCGTTTGTTACACCCTTGCTAAAGGGCCAAGCGATCGATGCTTCGGGGCATCTCGGCGACTCGCTGGAGTGCGAAGGATTGCCGCCGCTTACCGCGGAGCGGGCTACCGGGGTCGAACCGGCGACATTCAGCTTGGGAAGCTGACGCTCTACCAACTGAGCTAAGCCCGCGAACGAGCCGATGTATGTCTCGATTTTCTCACGCTGTCAATTGGCTCGGCGGTGCTCCCTCGCCTCGTTCGGACGCGAAAACAAAAATCGGCGCCAAGCGAAACCGTACGCCTGCGCCAGCGCACGACCGACAGCTTCAGGCGGCGCCCGGCTGTTGGAAGCTGCGCGGCCGCGCCGGCGAGACTGTCGCAGTCGGTGGACCCCAAACGTCAAAACGGCCGCCCCCGCACCACGCGAGGGCGGCCGCTTTGGCCCCTATTTCTCTGACGGGAAGATTTACGTCTGGTTCAAGAAGACGATGATCTTGCGCATCTCCTCGGCGGTGAAGCCGATGTTGAAGCGCTTGTTGTAGAAGTTCAGGACGTCCTGCAGCGTGTTGGCCTGGCCGTTGTGGAAGTACGGCGCCCGGTTGCCCAGGGTGCGCAGCTGCGGCGTCTTGAACTTGCCGATGTCGGCGAACTTGCCGGTGCGCAGAGCCAGACCCGGATCGGAGGTGGAGACGGTCTTGCCGGTGCTGGTCTGCTTGAACGTGTAGACCGGGTAGTCAGCCGTGAACATCGACGAGGCACCAGCGACGTCGGAGACGCCAGTGTTGAAGAACCGCGGCAACGAGTGGTTGCCGACGTCGGGCGTGTTGTGGCAGGTGGTGCAGGTGCCCATGATCGTCGCCGGTGCGCCGGGGAGATCGTTCAATCCCGGCACGCCGGTGATGGCGATGGGCTTGGTGTAGAACAGGTTCTCGCCGTCGCCGATCTCACCGCGGTTCTTGGTGAGGACCGCGTTGACCGCCTTGCCGTTGACCTTGGGCGCCGCGCCGAGCTCGTCCGACTCCCACGGATCAAAGATGACGAACGAGACGTTGTTGAAGCCTTCGGCCAGCGGATCATTGATGCCGGGGGTGAACTTCGGGAAGTCGTCGCTACCCATGCTGAACACCTTGGCCAGCGCCTGGCCGCCGCCGCGAGCGACTTCGCACGGCTGCCCAAGGTCGTCCGCGGCCTGCGCGAGGGTGCACCCGAGGACATTCAGCGAGCCGACCTGCGGGCTGCCGACATTGCTGGAGACCTGACCGACGAACAACGCCAACTGGAAGTCAGCGATGGACGATTGCTGTGCGTCGGTCAGCGGCTTGGCCCCTTGAGCGTGTCCCAGCGTGGCGTCGTTCGCCTGGTTCTTCAGGGAGTCGCGGATGGCCGGACGACCTTCGCTCTCGCGCCCGTCCCACATCGTCAGCGTACTGAAGGCCAGGTTGCCGTCGGGCAGTGGTCGACGGAACAGCGAGAACTCCGTGGTGCTGGCGAACCCGTACGGATCCTTGATGGTCGCCGTCGTGAAGTCGGCGTTGGCCGGCATTCCCATGCCCACGCGGATGGTGCCGTGGTTCAGCAACATGCTGAACGATTTCTGCTTTGCGGCCAGGGTCGACGTGTTGGCGAAGGTCCCCTTCGGGGCGTTCGATCCGTCGACGATGCGAAACAGCGGGTCGTTGCCCTGCGTGTTGCTGAAGATGCTCTTGATGGCGGCGGTGTTGATGCCCATGCCGTCGCGCAAGAGGTGGCAACTGTTGCAGGTACGGCCGTTGGTTCCCAGGTTCTGGAAGAACCCGTTGTTGCGATCGATGTTGCCCGTGGTGGAGAAGACCTCCAGGGTTCCGAAGTTGTTGGTGTCGTTCTCGGTGGCCAGTGCCCCCGATTGCCCCTCGTCCGCAGTCTGGTTGATGTCACCGCAGGCAATCAGTCCGATGGCCGATGCGGCTGCAAGCCCGACCAATGGCCGGTACCCCAACCAATGTTCTGTCCTTCTAGCGTTTGATGAATTCGTCACGAGTGAACCTTTCTGCAACTCGGCGGTTGCTTTGCTGACGCCCCTGGACCCCGCCGCTCCCGTTTGCTGCTGCCGTTCCCTACGCAACATGCGTGCCTGTAGGTTCTGGCGTCACGCCCGCACGCACTTCCCAATACTTGCGAACGGCTGGCGCTATCGCGTCCGCCAATACGGGGTGTTCGGCCCCTTGCACCGGCACAATAGGGCGATCAAAACGATGTGGACGACAATGCGTGGGACCTTACAGGTCAGCTCGCTATTGAACGTTGGTCAATGAGCAATGAATTTTCACTGCTGCTTTTCGACAGGGAGCCGCAACGAAGATCGTCACAGTCGTTCGAGAGAATCGGCAATCGCCGCTGAAAAAAACATTCCCACCTGGTGCGCGAGGCCGGGAACCTTGCGGGCGCTGAGTTCGCTCTATCGGGCGCGCAGCTGTTGCGCCGCTTCGACCACGTGGTCGGCAGTGATGCCCAGCTCTTTCATCACGCTGGCGCCCGGGGCGGACAAACCAAAACGATTGATGCCGATGGCAACGCCGTCCAGGCCGACGTACGGCGCCCAGGTCGACGGAACCGTGGCCTCGATGGCCACCCGGCGGCGGCACGACGTGGGCAGCACCGACTCGCGATAGTCCGCCGGCTGGCGGTCGAAGCGGGCAAAGCACGGCAGGCTGACCACGCGCACGCCAGGGCCCAAGGTGACGGCGGCGGCCAACGCGTGCTGCAGTTCGCTGCCCGCGGACAGCAGGATCATCTCCAGCGCCGCGGTTTCTTTCCTGGCGATGTAGCCACCTTTGGCGACGCCCTCGCGCCGGGTCTGCACCGGGATCTCTTTCAACAAAGGCACGTTTTGCCGGGTCAACGCCAGCAAGGTCGGACCCGACGTGCGCTCCAGCGCGGCGACGAACGCGCCCGCGGTCTCTTCCGGATCGGCCGGGCGGATGACGTCGAGATTGGGAATGACCCGAAGACCGGGAACGGTCTCCACCGGTTCGTGGGTGGGGCCGTCCTCACCGACGCCGACGCTGTCGTGGGTGAAGATGTACAACACGGGCAAATGGCTCAGCGCCGCCAATCGAATCGACGGCCGACAATAATCGGCGAAGACCAGGAACGTGGCGCCGCTGGGCCGGAACACGCCGTGGGCGGCCACGCCGTTCAGGATGGAACACATGCCGTGCTCGCGGATGCCGAAGCGAATGTTGCGGCCGCCGCGGCGGGCAGCATTGAAATCATCGTTGCCGGTCTTCAGATCGCCGATGTAGTTCAGCGTCGACCCGTAAAGATCCGCGCTGCCGCCGATCAGCAGCGGCATTTTTTCGGCCAGCGGTTGCAACACGTCCTGGCCGGCTTTGCGGGTGGCGATCTTGGTGTCGGCGGCGAACTCCGGAATGGCCGCGTTCAACGCGGCGGCGTCGACCGGGGTGTGCGCGGATTCCAGCTGCTTCGCCAGCGCCGGGTTCTTCGTCTTCCAGGCGGCGTAGATTTTGGTCCAGGCGTCGTATGCTGCTGTCTGGCTTTTCCCACGCTGGTCGAAGAACGCCCGGACCTCGGGCGCGACGTAGTAAGAGGCGTCAGGCAGGCCCAGCGCCTTGCGCGCCGCCGCGCCGAACTTGGCGCCCGCTTCGCCGTGCGCTTTCTGCGTGCCGGCCACTTCGGGTATGCCTTTGCCGATGAGGGTCTTGGCGATGATGAGCTGCGGCTTGCCGCTGCCCGCTTGTTTGGCGCGGGTGTATGCCGCCAGAAAAACCTCCATCTCGTTGCCGTCGATGGTCTCGACGTCGAAGCCCAGCGCCTCGAATCGTTTGGCGGTGTCCTCGCTTTGCGTCTCTCTCGCCATCGCGTCCAGGGTGACGGCGTTCGAGTCATAGATAAGGATCAGGTTGTCCAGCTTCTGATGGCCCGCAAACGCCACCGCCTCCATCGCCACGCCTTCCTGCATGCAACCGTCGCCGGCCAGGCAGACGATGTGGTGATCAAAGATGGTGTACTCGGCGGTGTTAAAACGCGCCTCAGCCATCTTTGCCGCCATGGCCATGCCCACGGCGTTGGCGACGCCCTGGCCCAGCGGCCCGGTGGTGGTTTCCACGCCGCTGGCGGCGTGGGTTAACTCGGGGTGGCCGGGCGTCTTCGAATTGAGCTGCCGGAAGCGTTTGATCTCGTCGATGGTCATGTCCGCATACCCGGACAGGTGCAGCCAGGCGTAAAGGAACATCGACCCGTGACCGGCTGACAGCACGAAGCGATCGCGGTTGATCCACTCAGGGTGGCTGGGGCATTGGCTCAAGGCGTGGCCGTAAAGCACGGCGCCAATCTCGGCGCAACCGAGCGGCAGACCCAGGTGGCCGCTTTGGCTGGCGACGACGGCGTCAATGGCCAGCCCGCGGGCCATGGTGGCGGCAGAAGCGAGAATGTTGGTTGGCAGCGTGCTCATGATGTTGTGCGCGAAGGATGGCACAAACTGGTCAACCTGGGCAGCGGTTCTGCCACTGAAGATCGTCATCCCGGTCGCCCGGCAAAACCTGCGATCAGGAGCGGCTGGGGCGCTCGCGATCGCCGAGGTGCAGGAAGCCGGGGAACAGTCGGGCCACGATCGCCTCGCAGCCGCGGAAAAATCTTAGCCGAAACAGCACCGGATCCATCCAGCCGACGGTGATGCAATAGTACTTGTCGTGCGGCGCCGCGTGGTGAATCGCGTGATGCTCGGGCGAGAGAATCAGCCCCCAGTCCTGCAGACGGCGCACCCAGCGCGGCACGTGATCATCATGCGCCCACTTGTGAAACTGGTTGGTGCAGAAGACGAACCAGGTACAAAAAGCCATCACCGCGGAGGCGTAAAACCATAGCCCGGGCGCGGCCGGCATCTCGAAGTCCAGCAGCAGCACCACCGGCACCGAGACGATGCAGTTGTTGCCGTTGGTCTCGATGAAATCATGGCGGGTGATCCCCTTCTGATCGGTGTGATGCTCGCGGAAAGGACGAACGAAGTTGGGGCCGAACATCGGCGTGCTCTCGTCGCCCAGGGTATCGCCGGCCCAATGGATGAAGCCCGAGAAGAAGTCGGCGATCAGATACCCGGCCAGGGCGGTCAGACTTAGCCACAGAAGATCCAACGCGCCATGAACACTGTGGGCGGCACGAAAAGCCAAGCAGGCAATTCCGGTTAGGAATATACCGATGCTCGCGATTTCCAAAAATCGGTGCCCCCGCCCGTAGCCGCTCGCTTCCATGACCTCTTGTACGTTGTAGCACGGAGACCGGATCGTCGGATCCGGCAGCCGCCGAACCTCAAAAGTACCTTGACACCGACGGTTCTACCAACACTGTAGTGGGGTCCCGAATCCAGCCTGGAAAGGAATGGCAACGCCACCATGAAGCCCATCGTCTCGGTCAAGGATGCGGTCAAGAACTACACCCTGGGGAAGGTGGTCGTGCCCGCCTTGCGCGGCGTGACTTTGGACGTGGTGTCGGGGGATTTCATCTCCATCGCCGGCCCGTCGGGTAGCGGCAAGACCACGCTGCTGAACTTGATCGGCTGCGTCGACACGCCCACCTCCGGCACCGTCGAGGTGGCTGGCAAGGACACCCGCCTGCTGTCCGAGCGCGAGCTGACCCGCCTGCGCCTGCACACCATCGGGTTCATCTTCCAAAGCTTCAACCTGGTCTCGGTGCTCAGCGTGTTCCAGAACTGCGAGCTGCCGCTGTTGTTGCAACGGGGCCTGGGCTCCGCCGAGCGCAAGAAGGCGGTGCTGGGCCTGCTTGACCGCGTCGGCATCCGCGAATACGCCAACCACCGCCCGAGCGAGCTGTCCGGCGGCCAGCGCCAGCGCGTGGCCATCGCCCGCGCCCTGGTGACCAAACCCCAGCTGGTGCTGGCCGACGAACCGACGGCCAACCTCGACTCGGTCACCGGCCAGCACATTCTGGATCTGATGAAAGAGCTGAACCGCACCGACGGGACCACGTTCATCTTCTCGACCCACGATCAAAAGGTGATGTCGTACGCCAACTCGATCGTGCGGCTGGCCGACGGCAAGCTGGTCGATCGGGTCACGGCCAAGGAGGTCGGCGCGCACGCGGTGGGGGCCCAGTCATGAGCGGGCGCCTCGAGACCATCGGCGTCGTCGCTCAGATCGCCTTTCGCAACCTCTTCGCCAGCCGCCTCAAGACCTTCATCGTCGGCGGGATCATCTTCTTCGGCGCGCTGATCGTGGTGGTCGGCAATTCACTGCTGGACAGCGTGGACGCGTCGATGAGCCGCAGCGTGATCGGCAGCGTGGCCGGCCACATCCAGGTCTACAACAGCAATTCCAAGGATCCGCTGGAGGTCATGGGCAGCATGTCCATGGGCGATCCCGACATCAGCCAGCTGGACGATTTCGCCAAGGTGCGCGATTCGCTGCTGAAGGTGCCCAACGTCAAGTCGGTGGTGCCGATGGGGATCAGCGGCGCGCTGGTGACGTCCGGCAATACCATCGATCTGGCCCTGGAAAAACTGCGCGGCTTGGTGAAAAAGCAGCTGGCCGCCACCAACGACGCCGATCGCGCCAAGGCCGCCAGCCTGGTGGCCGCGGAGAAGGGCCACGTCCGGCAGATCATCTCGCTGCTGCAAGGTGATCTGAAGAACGCCCACGTGCTGCTGGATGAAAAGGCCATCGACCCGGAGGACATCGCCGCCATCAACCGCGCGTCGTCTGACGCCTTCTGGGCCGCGTTCGATCAAAAGCCCCTGGACGCCCTGGAGTTCCTGGAGAACCGCATCGCCTCGCTGGCGGCCGATTCGGATCTGATCTTCCTGCGCTACGTCGGCACCGACGTGCAGACGTTCGAGAAATCCTTCGACCGCATGAAGATCATCGACGGACAGATGATCCCGCCCGGCAAGCGCGGCTTTTTGTTCTCCAAATACGTCTACGAAGACCAGCTGAAACTGAAGAGTGCCCGCCGCCTGGATCTGATCAAGGAGGGCCGCGAGCTGCGCGGCGAGACCATCGCCAAGGATCTGGATCTGCAGCGCATGGTGCGCGAAAACGTGGCCCAGGTGCGCGAGGTGCAATTGCAGCTGGACGCGCCCCAGACCGCCACCTTCCGGCAAAAGCTGCAGACCTTTCTGGGCGCGACCGATCAGGACGTGTCGGTGCTGCTGGCAAAGTTCTTCGCCACCGACGACGCCAACTTCGCCGCCCGCTACGATTTCTTCTATAAAGAGCTGGCGCCGGCGCTGGAGCTTTATCGGGTGCGCATCGGCGACGTCCTGACCATCAAGGCCTTCACCCGCAGCGGCTATGTGCAGTCGGTGAACGTGCCGGTCTACGGAACATTCCAGTTCCAGGGCCTGGAAAAATCCACGCTGGCCGGCGGCCTGAACATCATGGACCTGGTCTCCTTCCGCGATCTTTACGGGTTTCTTACCGGGGAGCGGATGGCGGAGATCAACGCCATGCGGGCCGCCTCCGGCGCCAAGGAGATCCCGCGCGAGAAGGCCGAGGCCGAGCTGTTCGGCACCCGGCAGACCGACGACACCACCGCCAGCGGCAAGGGCGGCACCGAAAAAACCGCCCCTCGCCACATCACCGCCACCGCCACCCCCGGCATCCTGCCGCCGTCGAATGAGCCGGGCGGCATCCTGGCCGAGAAATTGCGCCGCGACGAGGTGCGCGGCCGGGTCTTCAACCCCGACGAGGTCAAGCGCGGCGTGGTCCTGAACGCCGCCGTCATCCTGAAAGACCCGAAGAAGATTCCGCAGACCATCGAGGCCATCGAAGCGCAGGGCAAGGCCGACGGCCTGCCGCTGAAGGCGATCTCCTGGCAAAAGGCGTCGGGGATCGTCGGTCAGTTCATCATCATGGCGCGCATCGTTCTTTACGTGGCCATCTTGATCATCTTCACCATCGCCCTGGTCATCATCAACAACGCGCTGGTGATGGCCACGCTGGAGCGGGTGAAGGAGATCGGCACCCTGCGCGCCATCGGCGCCCAGCGCCGGTTCATCCTGGGCATGCTGGTGATCGAGGCGCTGGTGGTGGGCCTCATCTTCGGCGGGGCGGGCGCCGTGGTCGGCGCCGGGGTGGTGAAGATCATCGGCAAGATCGGCATCCCGGCGACGTCGGACATCTGGTTCTTCTTCTTCTCGGGGCCGCGCCTGCACCCGTTCCTGGGCATCACCAACATCATCGGCGCGTTCGTCATCGTGCTGCTGGTCAGCGCGGTCTCCAGCTTCTATCCCGCCTGGCTGGCCATGCGGGTCACGCCTCGTCAGGCGATGGCCGAAGACGAATAGGACAAAGGGGAGTCACCATGTCGAAGCTCTTCGTCGATTTCATCATCGCGCTGCGCAGCCTGCTGCAACACAAGCGGCGCACGTTGTTCCTGGGCGCGGCCATCGGGTCGGTGACCGCGTTGCTGGTGTTACTGGTCGGCCTGTCGACAGGCATCCGCGAGACCATGATCGACACCGCCACCACCCTGTCGACCGGCCACATCAACGTGGGCGGCTTCTTCAAGGTCACCGCCGGCCAAGCGGCGCCGGTGGTCACCGAATATCAAAAGGTCTTGGACGTGGTGCAAAAATCCGTGCCCGAGATGGCCTTCGCGGTTCAGCGCGGTCGCGGCTGGGCCAAGGCGGTGTCAGACACCGGCTCGCAGCAGATGGGCGTCACCGGCATCGACATCCGCAACGATCCGAAGTTCCAGTCGGTGTTGCAGGTGCTCAGCGGCAACCTGAACGACCTGACGCAGCCGGGATCGATGCTGATCTTCGAAAGCCAGGCCGAGAAGCTGAACGTCAAGGTCGGCGACGCCATCACGCTGTCGGCTCCCACCACGCGCGGGACCAACAACACCATCGACGTGCGGGTGGCGGCCATCGCCAAGAACCTGGGTTTGCTCAGCACCTGGAATTCCTTCGTGCCCATGGAGACCTTGCGCGCGCTGTACCAGCTGAAGTCGGATTCGACCGGCGTCATCGAGATCATCCTCAAGCCGTCGGAGGTCGAACACTTCAACGAGATCGCCGCCCGCCTGCGCAAGACCCTGGAAGACGCCGGCTTCCGCATGATGACCGCCGACCCGCGCGCCTTCTGGATGAAGTTTCAGTCGGTCGCGCGTGAAGATTGGACCGGACAGAAGCTGGACGTCACCACCTGGGAAGACGAGATCTCCTTCATCATGTGGACGCTCAAGGCGCTGCAGGGCTTGACGGTCGTACTCATCACGATCCTTCTCGGCATCGTGATCATCGGGATCATGAACACCATGTGGATCGCCATCCGCGAACGCACGCGAGAGATCGGCACGCTGCGGGCCATCGGCATGCAGCGCCGATCGGTGCTGTGGATGTTCTTGCTGGAATCGCTGATGCTGGGCCTCATCGGCACGGTGGTGGGATCGCTGGCCGGCACGGCCATCGCCAGCGTGCTGAACGGCCTCAAGATGCACGTGCCGATCTCGGTGCAGCTTTTCTTGATGTCGGATCACCTGCACCTGGCCGTGCACGGCGCGCTGCTGAGCAAGGTCATCGCCGGCATCACGGTCATCACCGGCCTGGCGGCGCTGTATCCGTCGCTGCGCGCGGCGCGTTTGTCGCCGGTGACGGCCATGTCGCACTTTGGTTGAACGAAAGGGATCACCAGGAATGACGATGAGACGAAGAACGTTCACGATCGGCGCCACGTCGGTCGGACTCGGCGCGCTGCTGGCGCGGCCGCGGCTGGCGCTGGCGGCGCTGTCGCACGAGCAGATGGTCGAGCTTTTGAAAGTGGTCGACGATCGCCAGCGCAACAACGGCGATTGGCGCGCCAACGCGTACCTGGAACAGAAGGAGAAGGACAAGGTCGACGTGGTCTACGAGACGGAGTACTTCCGTCGCTCGGCCGATCAGAAGTTCATGATCCTGTTCCTGAAGCCCAAGGCGTCGGCCGGTCAGGGTTACCTGCGCATCGACAAGAACCTTTGGTTTTACGATCCCAGCGTTGGCAAGTGGGAGCGCCGCACCGAACGCGAACGCATCGGCGGCACCAACTCGCGCCGGTCGGACTTCGACGAATCACGCCTGGCAGAGGAATACGAGCCCAGTGACGAGGGCGACGACAAGCTGGGCGTGTACACGGCGTACAAGCTTTTGCTGAAGGGCAAGCCGGGTCTGGACCTGGCCTTCCCGGAGATCCGCATCTGGATCGACAAGGAAACCAAGAACGTCCTCAAACGGCAGGAGTACGCGCTGTCCGGGCGCTTGCTGCGCACGTCGTATTACCCGAAGTGGAAAAAAGTCTTCAGCGAATCAAAGAAAGCCGACGTCTGGTATCCGGAGGAGATTCGTTTTTACGACGAGGTGGAGAAGGCGAACTCGACGCTGATCCAGATCCGCGCCGTTGATCTGCGCCCGCTGGAGGCGAACCTGTTCACGAAAGCTTGGCTCGAGAGCAAGAGCCGGTGAGCGGGCGCCTCGCCGCTGTTTTCTCCGCCGCGCTGGTCTGCGGCGCGCTGGGTTCAAACGCGCCCGCGTACGGCCAGGCACGGCCCGACGAAGGCTCGCTGTTCGGCGGGCCGGCGGCGGCACCGCCGCAACCAGCGACGGCGCCGACCTCGCCAGCGCCAGACAGCAAGACGCCGGGCACGCGGGCGGCGCCGCCCGGCGAGGTCACCAACACAGGGCAATCCGCACCGCCCGCCGCCGCTAACCAGCCAGCAGCGACGAAGACAGCCGGCGACAGCGACCGCGACCGGCTCGTCCTCGGCGATCCCAACGCCGAAACCAACCTGGGCGCCAACGCCGCGCCCGACAATCCGCTGACCATCGGCGGCCAGCTTTATCTGCGCGCGCAGTCAAGTATCCCCTACAGCACGCCGCACACCGCTTCGCTGGCGGCGCCCAGCTTGATCGACGTCTTCTTCGACGCCCGCCCCAACGATCGCGTGCGCGCCTACCTCCTGGGCCGCATCGGCTTCGATCCCACCGCCGCGCCGAACGGCATGCCGGCGGCGATGATCAACAACCCCAGCACCGGATTCTCCACCTTCACCACCGCGCGTGGACCGACGGCGCTGCTGGATCAGATGTGGCTGGGTTTTGATCTTGAGCACCGGGTGTTCGTCACCGCTGGCAAACAGCACGTCAAATGGGGCACCGGCCACATCTGGACGCCGACCGATTACCTGCACCCGACCAAGCGCAACCCGCTGGACGTCTTCGACGTGCGCGGCGGCGTCACCATGTTGCGGCTGCAGCTGCCGTGGGAGGATCAGGCCGCCAATCTTTACGGGTACGCGGTGTTCGAAGATCCGACCAGCGCCTCGACCCAGCTCAAGCAAGTGGCGGGCGCTGGCCGCGCCGAATTCATTCTTCTCGGCGCCGAGATTGGCCTCGACGTCTTCGCCAAGCAGGGCCAGAAGACGCGATTTGGCGCCGATCTGTCGACCGGGATCGGCGACTTCGATGTGTACGCCGACGCCGGCATTCACCTCAGCAACGATTACTACGGCGTGGCGCCCGGCACGGTCTTCGATCCGAACAACGCCAGCTCGCTGCCCGCGCCGGTGCCGATCAGCGGCGTGAAGACCCAGCTGGTCACCGGAATCAGCTGGTCGCGCAAGTACAACGACAACGATCTGTTCACCATCGGTGGCGAGTATTTCTATAACCAGCTCGGCTACAGCGATCGCAACCTTTACCCGGCGCTGATCGGCGAGACGCTGGCCAACCCGAACCTGCCGATGGCGACGTTCTTTTATCTCGGCCGGCATTACGCCGCGCTGTCGCTGGCGCTGCCGGCGCCGTACTCGTGGAACTACACCACCTTCACGCTGTCGACGCTCGGCAACCTTTCGGATCGATCGTACGTGTCGCGGCTGGATTACTCGGTCGACTTTCTCACCCACCTGACGTTCCAGGCCTTCGTCGCCTTGCACTACGGTCAGGAGGGCGGCGAGCTGCGCTTCAAGTTAGCCGGTTACGTGCCCACCCCGCTCATCGACCTGGGCGTGGCCCTGCGCCTGAAATTCTGAGCGACGGCGCCACCGACGTAAACTGCACCGGTGAGTGGCGCGCGCGACTTCCTCGACGACCTGGCGTTTCGAATGCGCGGGCGTCTGCGCTGGTCGGCGCCCGCGTGGCAGTGGCCGGCCCGCAAGCTGGCGCGGGTCACCGACCGCTTGCCGCCCGAGGCCCAGGCGCGCGCGGCGACGCTGGCGGCCGCCTATGATCTGGCCGCCTGGCCGCGCCTGTTGGCCCGCGCCCAGCTGCACGAGAATCTGTACGTCCTCGACCTGCTGGATCGATTCGTCGTCGGCGGCGGGACGGCGACCGGCGGGCGCGGCCTGGACGTGGGCGCGAAAGACGGCGCGACCCTGGCGGCGCGCGTGGCCGTCGGACCGGCGGCCTGGGATCTGGTCGAGCTGGACGCTCATCGCCGCTATCTCGACCTGTCCACCCGACGCGCGCACGGCCAGCGCTTGGCCCACGCGTTTCCCGGCTGCCGTTACCTCCCCGGTTCGGTCGTCGATCTTCCCGGGCCATATAACGTCATCACCTGGTTTCTGCCCTTCGTCCGCCTGAAACCGCTGCGCGCGTGGGGATTGCCGGCGCGCTGTTTTGAACCGGCGCGCCTCTGCGGTCAGGTGGTTTCGCTGCTGGCGCCCGGCGGTTGCTTGCTGGTCGTCAACCAGGGCGAAAGCGAGCGCGACGCCCAGGCGGCGCTGTTCGCCGAGCAAGGCATCACCGTCACCGCCCAGCCGGTGTCTAGCCCGTTGTCACCGTTTCGCTTGCCGCGTTTTCTCTTTCGCTGGACGCGGCCGCCCGCCTAATCGTCAGGAAGATCTTTTTTCGGGCGCGGAATGCGATAGAGGTCAAGCTTGGCGACGAACGTGCGCCGCGGGATGTTCAGCATCTTGGCGGCGCGGCTTTGGTTGCCGGCGCAGGCAGCGAGCGCGTCCATGATGCGCTGGCGTTCGTCTTCCTGGGCGGTGGAAAACGCCCGGGCGGTGTCGCCGACGGCGGTCGGCGCTTCGGCCTGCGGAACGGCGACGTGGCCGACAGCGGCCGCCGGGCTTGCGCCGCTGGCCACGACGCCGGCGCTGGAGACAGAATTCTCGCGCATCTTGTCGGCGGGCAGGTGCACGGGCAGGATCACCCGGCTCGTGCACAAAAGGACGGCGCGCTCCATGAAATTCTTCAGCTCGCGGATGTTGCCGGGCCAGCCATAACCTTCCAGCAAGGCGATCGACGCCGACGAGATGGCCGGTTCGACGCGGCCCATCTCCTGGCAGATCTGGCGCACGAACGTCTCGGCCAGCCGACGGATCTCCGACACGCGTTCGCGCAGTGGCGGAATCGTCAGAGTGATGCCGTTGAGGCGGAAGTACAGATCGCGACGAAACGTCCCGCGCGCCACCTCGGCTTCCAGATCGCGGTTGGTGGCGGCGATGAAGCGGACGTCGATGTGCCGGGGCTTCAAGCTGCCGAGGCGGCTGACCTCGCGCGTTTCCAGCACGCGCAGCAGCTTGGCCTGCGTGGTCAGCGGCAGCTCGCCCACCTCGTCGAGAAACAACGTCCCGCCGGCGGCGGTCTCCAGAAGCCCTTGCTTGACCTGCGAGGCGCCGGTGAAGGCGCCGCGCTCGTGGCCGAACAATTCATTTTCCAGCAGGCTTTCCGCCAGCGCCGCGCAGTTCAGGCAAACGTACGGGCCGTTCTTGCGTGGCGACAACCGATGCACGGTCTCCGCCAGGAGCTCCTTGCCCACGCCGGTCTCGCCGGTGATAAGGACGTTGATCGGACCGGCGGCGGCGCGCTCGGCCAGCAGATAGATCCGCTGCATGGCCACGTCGGGGCCGCCGCTGGCGATCAACAGCGCGTCGTCGCGCAACGTCTCGGGCCGCACCAGCGGCGCCCGCACCCTCGAGCGGTGCTGGATGATCAACACCGACGTGCCAATCATGATCGTATCGCCGGCGGACACCGGCACGCGCTCGTTGCGCTGGACGGGCTGGTCCTTGATGCGCGTGCCGTTCACGCTGCCCAGGTCTTCCAGGTACATCCCAGCGGCGAGGTCGATGTAAAGGCGGGCATGGTTGCGCGAGGCCAGCGGGTCGTCGATGCGGACCTCGTTGCTGTCGCCACGGCCGATGGTCAGCGTGCCGTTCTGCGGGAGGTTGTACGTGCTGTACGAATCGCGCCCCACCACCAGCAGAAACGCGCCCAGCGCATCCGCGCCCATCGGCCCCTGCTCGTCGCCCACAATCGTGGTTTGCGCTTTCAAACTGATCCTCCGCGCTCGGCCCGCAGTATGTCCAGTGCGTCGGACCGCCGCAAGCTCGGCTTTGCACAACATGTGCGGCCTGGACCAAGTTGTGCCATGCACAACTTGGCCGGGAAGCTGCCAAAAGCGGCCCCAGCGCGAAACAATTCAGACATTATATAAAAATATTCGATCGTTAACTGGCCAATGCGACGGTGGCATGTCTGTTGCTAATAGAGACAGGCATGACTGCTGAAGACATGATTACCGAGTACGAAACGGCGCTTTACGGCCGGGCCATTCGCCTGGTTCGCAGCCCGGCGGACGCCTGGGACCTGGTTCAAGACACCTTTGAACACGCGCTGCGCGCTTATGCGCGGCTGCAACCGGACAGCAACCTGCGCGTTTGGCTGCTGACCATCATGCACCACCTGTTCATTGACCGATGCCGTCGGCGCGCGCGCGAGCCCGGTGTGGCGATGATCGACGAGCACGAGATCCCCAGCCCCGAACCGACGACCGCGCCGGCCTGGGCCCTGGTCTCGGAGGAACAAGTGGCGGCGGCGGTGGCGGACCTGGAAAGCCCCTTCCGCGAGGTCTATCAGCTGCGCCTCATCGACAAGTGCTCGTACGACGAGATCGCCGAGAAGCTGCTGATTCCGCGCTCGACGGTGGGCACGCGCCTGATGCGGGCGCGCCAGAAATTGAAACAGACCTTGCTCAGCCAGCAGCAAGCCGCCGCCTGCTAGCGCGTCCGATCAAAGCTCCGCGCCTTCTTCTACCTCTTGCGATCACAAACCAAACAACATCCTCTCTTCGCTGAGTGAACTGCCGATGAAACCCGCGCTGCAAATAACCGCCGACGTTGCCTGGCCGGAGGGAGCGCCCGCGGTCCACGGACCCTCGGAGGCGCGCCTGGGCCACGCTGGCGCTGAAGCCGTCGCCGAATCCTCGCGGGGACGCGCCGCCGGAAGCATCCCGCGGGTCAGCAGCGCGATGACCCACCCCGTGATCACCATCGATCCGCTTTTCACTGCCGGAAGAGCCCTGGCTTTAGCCGACCGTCACGGCATCTCGCACTTGCCCGTCGCCTGGCCGGAAAGCGAACTTCTGGGCATGGTCTGCGTCTGCGATCTGTGGCCGATGGACCGGGACGCGCTGGTCATCCATCACATGTCCTTGCCAGTGGTCACCGTCGGCGCGAGAGAGACGCTGGCTCAGGCGGCCAATCTCATGCGCCTCAACGATGTGGGCTCGCTGCCGGTGGTTGATTGGCAACAGCGACTGATCGGCATGCTGACGCTGGGCGATCTGGTGCGCGCATCCATCCTGACCGTCGAGGATCTTCCGCCGGCCTGCATGGCCTGCAAAAGCCGCCATCACGTGCGCACCGGCGTTCCGGTCCGCACCGCGCGTTCCTCGGCCACCTTCTGCCGACGCTGCCAGCACCAGGCGACGCGCGCCATGAATGACGTCCGCGGCAACAGCTAGGCAGGGGAGCATGCGTCTTTGCTCCGCGATGTGATCGCCGTCCCTGCGGGCGATCCCGGGTTGCTGATATGATTCGCCGGTTGCGTTTGCCTTCCCCGGCGAAGCATTGGCGCCGGACCCGTTAACGGATCAGCGGATCAAAGGACGAAACATGCTTCGCCTGACTCTTCCTGCGGTGGTCTTGATTGCCGCGCTGGCGGCACCCGCGTGGGCCCAGGCCCCCGGCGGCGGAAACCCAACGTTCAAACCGGCCCCGCCGGCTGCGTCGCCCGGCGACAACCGGCCGTCCAAAAAAAACGGCTCCGCCTCTGCGGCCCCGGCCAAGATTGGCCCGGCGCCGCCCACGACGTCGGCGCCCCCACTGCCGAAGATCCCACCGACTCCCCCGCCGGCACCCGATACATTGCCAGCGACGTCGCAAGCCTACCCACCGCCACCCGCGCCGGCCGGCCCGCCCGCCCCTGCCTCCGCCAATCCGCCCGGTCCCCCCGCCACCGACGGTGCGGCGCCATCGGCCACCCCGCCGCCACCGCCGGCTTGGCCGCCGCCCGGGACTTGGCCGCCGCCCGGGACTTGGCCGCCGCCGGGAACCTATGCGGCGCCGCCGCCCGGATCGGCGCCCGCCGGAACTGCGGCGCCCGGCGCGCCGCCGGCGGGCTACCCAGTGCCCGGCTATCCACCGCCTGGCTACGCCTATCCCGGCTATCCGTCGTATGGCTATCCGCCGCCCGGATACGTCTATCCCGGCTATCCCTATCAGCCGTACCCGAACGCATACGCGTATGCGCCGCCGGCCAAGCGGTCGGGTTGGCACAAGCACGACGGTCTTTATCTGGACATGGCCACCGGCCTCGGCGGGTTCAGCTACACCACCAGCAACGTCGCCAACAAGGGCGAGCTCAGCGGCACCGGCATCAGCCTCGAATTCTCGGTGGGCGCGGCGCTGACGCCGCACCTGATCCTCTTCGGCACGCTTTACGAGATCAACTCCGCGTCCACTCCCACCTTCAAGGTCAACGGCAACGGCGGCAACACTTCGGGCGACGTCATGTTGCTTGGGATCGGTCCCGGCGTCGCCTACTACTTCGGCGAGCACAACTTCTACGCTTCCGGCGCGCTGGCTTTTTCCCAGCTGCACTTCGACAGCTTCCTCGACGGCCTCAACCGGAGCAACGGCGACAGCGACTGGGGCCTGGCGCTGAAGGTGACATTCGGCAAGGAGTGGTGGATCTCCGAGAACTGGGCGATGGGCCTCGGCGCGCAGCTGGTGCTGGGATCGATCAAGGACACCCAGCTGACCGCCTCTGGCAACGAAGCCACGTCATCGAGCGATCCGAGCTGGGGTGTGGGCGCCTTCAACGTGTTGTTCTCGGCCACCTACAACTGACGGCGGTTCAGAGCGGATCGCCGTCGGCGTCGCGCAGCTCGGGTGCCGGCAAGCCGAGCGCGCGCAATCCGGGTTCGATGGCCGACCGGTTGCCGACGATGACGATGCCCATCCGATCGGCGTCGATGTGACGGGCGGCCAGCGCCTGCAGGCTGGCGGCGTCTTGCTGGTCCATCTGGGCGACGAAACGGCCCGGCTCGTCGAGCGGCAGATCGTAAAGGCTGATCTCGCCGAAGGTGGCGGCCAGACCGCCGGTGGTGGACAGCGCTTCGGCCGCCCGGCCGAGCAGCGTGGCGCGCGCCTTGATCAATTCGTCGGCGGTGATCGGCCGTTCGCCAATGCCGCGCAGCTCGTTCAAGAACTCCGTCACCGAGGCGGCCGTGACGTCGGTGAAGACGGAGGCGCGCGCCGAGAATGCGCCGGCGTGGCGCATGAAATTGAAACCCGAGCTGGCGCCGTAGGTGTAACCCTTCTGCTCGCGCAGATTGAAGTTCAACCGGCTGGTGAAGCTGCCGCCCAGGATGGCGTTGACCATGCGCAAGGCGGTCCGGTCAGGCGACAGGCGCGGCTGCCCGGGCGCCACCAGACGAATCACGCTTTGCGGAGCGTCCGGACGATCCACCAGCACCAAACGCGGCGGCTGCCGGGCGCCCCCGGCCAGCGCCAGGGCCGGAATGGGACCGCCGGTCCAGGCGCCGAACGCGCGTTCAAGCTGGGCGGGCAGCGCCACCGGATCGACGTCGCCGGCCACGATCAACGACGCCTGGTTGCAACGCCAGTGCGCAGCGTGAAAGCGCGCGATGTCGTCGAGGGTGATTCGCTGGACGGTTGACTCGCGCCCTTCCGACGATTGGCCGTAGGGATGATTGTCGCTGTACAAGACCCGGTCGGCGACGATGTTGGCCACCGCTTCGGGTTGATCGCGCCGCTGTCCCAGCGCGGTGAGGCGATCGTGCTGGACGCGCTCCCAATCGGCGGCGCCGAGGCGCGGCCGCAACAGCACGTCGGCGGCGATGGCCAGCGTCGGTTCAAAACCCTTGCGCGGCACCTGTAGATTCAGCTGTGAACCGTCGCGACCGGCGCCGAGCCACAGGTCGGCGCCCAGCTGTTCCAGATCGGCCGCCAGATCCAGCGCGCTGCGATCGCCGGCCCCTTCGTCCAGCATCTCGGCGGTCAGCGAGGCGAGGCCGGTCAATCCCGGCGCCTCGGCGTCGGAGCCGGCGCGAAACATCAGCGTCAGCGAAACGATGGGCGCCGCGTGGCGCGGAATCACCACCACCTGCAAGCCGTTCGACAGCGCGAACGTCTCCAGCACCGGCGTGCGCAGCGGCGGCAGCGG
This sequence comes from Polyangia bacterium, assembly GCA_036268875.1. Classification (GTDB taxonomy): domain Bacteria; phylum Myxococcota_A; class Polyangia; order Fen-1088; family Fen-1088; genus DATKEU01. The sequence continues at coordinate 340,811 of DATATI010000020.1, forward strand.
TCCCACCGCGGGCGGCGCCTGCATTTGCGTCGGCGTGACCATCACGAGGCTCCCGCCTGATCGTCTTCGGGCAAATCGCCGCCGGCTGCCCCGGGGAGCACGCGCAGATCCAGGCGCCGGCCAGCGGCGACCTTGGCCAGGGCGTCGCGCACGGAAGCGACGGTGGCCGCTTCATAGCGACCGATGTCCTGCTGGCAAGCGCCGGGATCGCCCAGCAGGTGTTCGTAGTGGTTCAGCAGATCAGCCCGCGTCTGCAGGTGATCGAGGCCCTTGAAAAAATCCGCCAGGTGGCTGTTGCGGGCGCGCTCCAGCTCTTCAGCGGTCGGCCCGTGCGAGACCAACCGATCCAGCTCTTCGTCGACGGCGCGTTGCATGTCGTCCAGGGTCAAACCGGGTTTGGCGGTGACGCCGATCTGGAACAGGCTGCCCAGCATCTGCGAGCCTTGGTAGGCAAAGGCGTCCTGGGCCAGGCGCCGGTCGAACACCAGCGTCTTGTAAAGGCGGCTGGATTTTCCGCCGCCCAGAATGTGCGCCGCCATATCCAGATCGGCGTCGCCGGGTGCATACAGCGCCGGGGAGTGCCAGCACAGGCGCAGGCGCGGCAGCTGCACGCGATCGGTCTCGGTGACCGCGTGATTCTCGGCCAGCACGGCCGGCGCCGCCGTCGCCCGGCGCGGGACCGGGCGGTTGTCCTGCCAGCCGAAATAGCGGTCGACCATCGCGCGCGCCGCCTTCGGATCGAAGTCACCGCCGATGACCAGGCTGGCGTTCGACGGGCGATAGAACCGTTCGAAGAACGCCTGCACGTCGGCCACGCTGGCCGCCTCCAGGTCTTCGTGCGAACCGATGGTCGGCCAGTGGTACGGGTGCTGGGCGGGGTACATCACCTCGGGAATCACCAGCTCGGCGCGGCCGTAGGGGCGGTTCTCGTACGATTGCCGGCGTTCGTTCTGCACCACCTTGCGCTGGCGGTTCAGCTCGTCGTCGGTGATCACCTCGGCCAGGGTGGCCATGCGATCGGCCTCCAGCCACAGGAAGGTCTCGAGAAGATTCTTCGGGCCGACCTCGTAATAGTTCGTGCGGTCGTTGCTGGTGGTGCCGTTGTTATGGCCGCCCCACATCTCCATCACCGCGTCGAACGAGGGATAGGGCGCGTTCTTCGAACCCATGAACATCAGGTGTTCGAACAGGTGGGCGAAGCCGGTGCGGCCCGGATCTTCGTCCTTGGACCCGACGTGGTACCAAAGATCGACCACCACCAGAGGGCTGGTGTGATCCTCGTGGAGGATGACGGTCAGGCCGTTAGGCAATACATGACGCTCGAACGGAATCGTGATCAAACGGCAAACATTGTGGCACGAACCGGAGCCCGGTGCATTCAGGCGGCGTCAGCAGCGGTCGCCGCGGCGTCGGCAGGTCGTCCGGCGCCGTGGGCGTACTCCTCGAGAAACGCGATGAGATCCTCGCGGCGGGCGTAATAGTCCGGGTGCTCGATCACCGCGGTTCGTTCGCGCGGGCGGGCGAAAGGCACGTCCATGATGCGCCCGATGCGCGCCTCGGGCCCGTTGGTCATCATCGCGACGCGGTCAGAGAGAAACAGCGCCTCATCGACGTCGTGGGTGACCATCAGGGCGGTGGTCCGGTGCCGCGACCACAGATCGATCAACGCCTGCTGCAGTTCATAGCGCGTGAGCGCGTCCAGCATCCCGAACGGTTCGTCCAGCAGCAGCACCTTGGGCCGCAGGGCGAAGGCGCGGGCGATCCCCACCCGCTGCTGCATGCCGCCCGACATTTCGGTGGGCTTCTTGAGCAGGGCATCGCCCAGGCCCACCAGCTCCAGCGTCTCCGTCACCAGCGCGCGCTGGTCGGCGCGGCTGGCGTTCGGCATCGCCTGCTCGACGCCCAAAAGCACGTTGTCGAAGGCGGTCATCCAGGGCAGCAGGCAAGGCGCCTGAAAAACCACGCCGCGATCGGGGCCCGGGCCGGTGATCTCCCGATTCTCGATCAACACGCCGCCCTCGGTGCTATCGGAAAGTCCGGCCACGATCGCCAGCACCGTCGATTTGCCGCAGCCGGAATGACCAATCAACGAGACGAACTCGCCTTTTTTGATGACCAGGTTGAATTCCCGCACCACCGCCACGGGGCCCTTCGGCGTGGCGAAGGTCTTCGTCAGGTACGAGATCTCCAGGTACTTCTGAATCAGCGGGTTGTCCGCATCGGGGATCAAGCGGCGGCTCCCTCGTCGGCGGCGGCGCGATCAAGCGGCGTCGGATCAGCTTGCGGCTTGGCTGGCGCGACCACCGGCTCAACGATCGGCGCGGCCGGGCGCTTGCGGCCGCCCGGTCCCAGCAAATATTCGATCACTTGATTGCGAAGGCGCGCAAAGCGCGGGTCACGGTTCAGCGCCTTGCGATCGCGCGGCCGTGAAAGGTCGACGCGAATCTCCGGGCCGAAGGTCGCCGCCGGCCCCGCCGACAGCGGGACGATCCGATCGGCCAGCAAGATCCCTTCGTCGACGTCGTTGGTGATCATCACGACGGTCTTCTTGTCCTGGGCCCAGATGCGTTCGATCTCGCCTTGCAGCGTCGCCCGGGTCAGCGCGTCCAGCGCCGACAGCGGTTCATCCATCAGCAGGACGCGCGGGTTCATGGCCAGCGCGCGGGCCAACGAAACCCGCTGGCGCATGCCGCCCGACAATTCGCTGGGCCGTTTGTCGCGCGCCGGTCCCAGATTCACCATCTCCAGATAACGCTGGGCATGGGCGCGTTTTTCCGCCAGCGACAGCTTCGGAAACAGCGGTTCGACGGCGAGGAAAATATTTTCGAAGGCCGTCATCCACGGCAGCAGCGCGTAGGATTGAAAGACCACGCCGCGATCCGGCCCCGGACCGGTGATCGGTTTTCCGTCCAGCAGCAGCGTGCCGGCGTCGGGCGGCAGCAGACCGGCCAGCAGCGAGATCAACGTCGTCTTGCCCGCGCCCGAATATCCGACGATGGCCACGAACTCGCCTTCGTCGACCTTGAGGTTGATGTCGCGCAGGACTTCGGTGCGCTGGGCGGAGGCGGAAGGCCCGTAGCCCTTGCTGATGCCGCGAAGTTCGAGAAAAGCCACGCCGATGATCTCCCGCGGGTCCCGCTAGGCCGCCCGCAAACGCCGCTCGACCAGGCTCATCATGCGATCCAGGGCAAAGCCCACGACGCCGATGGTGACGATGCAGAGGATGATGTGTTCGTAGATGAGGCTGTTGTACTCCTGCCACAGGAAGCCGCCGATGCCCGGGCTGCCGGTCAGCATCTCGACGGCGACGATCACCAGCCAGGCGATCCCCAGGCTCAAGCGATAGCCGGTGAACATCGACGGCAGCGCCGCCGGCAGCAAGATCTTGAAGAACGTCTTGCTGGGCGACAATTGCAGCACCCGCGCCACGTTCAAATAATCCTGCGGAATGGCCCGCACGCCCATCGCGGTGTTCAAGACCGTCGGCCACATCGCGCAGATGGCGATGGTGAACAAAGCCGCCGGCTGTGATTTTTGAAACAGCACCAGGCCGAGAGGCAACCAGGCCAGCGGCGACACCGGGCGCAGGATCTGAATCAGCGGATCAAAGCTCTTGGCGAACAGCTTTGATCGGCCGAGCAGAAAGCCGATCGGCGTTCCAACCAGAATGGCCAGCGCATAGCCCTGCGCCACCAGCCACAACGAATACCAGGCGAAGCGGGCGATGCCCTGGTCCAGTTCGCCGCGCTTTTCGAAGGGCGCCATGATGAACGGCTTGCTGACCTGCCAGGTCTTCGCCGGTGACGGCAGATTCGTCGACCACGTCGCGCTGGAGATGGCCCACAGGGCAACCACCATCCCGATGCCGAAAAGCGGCAGCAGCAGCGACGAAAACGGGATCGATCGCGGCTTGCCTGTTGCGGAAGTTGTCATGGTCATCGCCTACGCCTTGAGGTTGTGGATCTCGAAACCGGCGGCGAATTTCTCCGGGTGGGCCGGATCGAACACCGCGCCGTCGAACAGCGTCTCTGGCTTGTCGTTGTGGCCGCCGTGCTTGTAGCCGATCTCTTTCATCGCTTCTTCGTAGATGTCGCCGCGCATGACCTCTTTGGCCACGCCGTGGTAGTCGGGCGGCGACGGCACCATGCCCCAGCGGCGGAACTGCGTCAGCCACCACACCGCGTACTTGGGCTGCGGGTAATTGCAGTTGCGCGACGAGAAGATCATGTAGTTCGGATCTTCCTTCTTGCGCCCGTCGCCAAAGTCGTAATGCCCCTGCAGGCGGCCCAGGATCGTCTCGGGCGGACAGTTGATGTACGTGGCGCGCGAGACGATCTGTGCCTGTTCGGGTCGGTTCTTCATGTCGTCCAACCAAACGCTGGCCTCGTTCAGCGCCTTGCACACCGCCTTGACCGTCTTCGGGTTCTTGTCGGCGAACTCGGCGGTGAAGGCGCAGACCTTCTCCGGATGGTCTTTCCAGATGTCCTGGCTGTTGATGGCGGTGAAGCCGATGCCGTCGGTGATGGTGCGGGCGTTCCACGGCTCGCCCACGCAGAAGCCATCCATCTTGCCGACCTTCATGTTGGCCACCATCTGCGCCGGTGGAATGACCACCAGGCCCACGTCCTTGTCCGGGTTGACGCCGCCCGCGCCCAGCCAGTAACGCAACCACATGGCGTGCGTGCCGGGCGGGAAGGTCATGGCGAACGTCATCGGCTGGCCCTTGGCCTTGGCGTCCATCACGAACGGCTTCAGCGCCTTGGGATCGGCCCGCACCTTTCCTTTCAGCTCGGCCCGCAGCGAGATCGACTGGCCGTTGCGGCTCATCAACCAGGGAATGACCATCGGCTTTTTCGGCGAACCAAGCAGACCCATAGTCGACGCGATGGGCATCCCGATCAGCATGTGCGTGCCCTGGATGTCGCCGTTCGACAGCGCGTCCCGGATGGCCGCCCAGCTGGCCCCTTTGCTGACCGTCGAGTTGATGCCGTACTTCTTGAACAACCCCTTTTCGTGGGCGATGACGATGGGCGAACAATCGGTCAGGGCGATGATCCCGAACTTCAGATCCGCCGTCTCGGGCGCGTCGCTGGCCCAGCTGAGGCGGCTGTGCAGCAGCGCCGGAACCGCCAGCCCCGCCGCCCCAATCTTCACGAAATCGCGGCGCGACAGTCTGCCGCCCGCCCTTGCCAATCGTCCCTTGTCCCTTCGTTCGACCATGAATCAAGGGTAGGCAAGCCATATTTCGACTGCGTTTCTAGTCGAACAATGATCCGCTAATTGCCGCCGGGTCCTGCATTTCGGGCGTGGGCCGATTTGGTCAAGACCTCGACAGTGACGGTTCAGCGGCCGTCGATTTCGGCGCGGTGATCTTGATAGAACGCCACCGTCTTGGGGATGCCGACGGAAAACGGCGTGCGGGCCACGAAGCCAAACCGTTCTTTGGCCCGGCTGACGTCCAGGCGGCGCCGCGGCTGGCCGTTGGGCTTGCTGGTGTCCCAGACGAATTTTCCTTCAAAGCCGGTGGCGCGCGCGATCAGCGTGGCCAGATCGCGAATCGAGATCTCCTCGCCGCTGCCCAGATTCACCGGATCGCTGGAGTCATAGCGCTCGGCGGCCAGCAGGATCCCCTCGGCGGCGTCCTCGACATAGAGGAACTCGCGGGTCGGCGTGCCGTCACCCCACAGCGCCACCTCGCGCTGCCCGGCGGCGCGCGCCGACACGAACTTGCGAATCATGGCCGGGATGACGTGCGACGACTGCAAATCAAAGTTGTCGCGCGGCCCGTACAAATTCACCGGAAAAACCACCACGCTGTTCATGCCGTACTGGTCGCGATAGGCCTGCGACTGGGCCAGCATCATTTTTTTGGCCAGTCCGTAGGGCGCGTTGGTTTCTTCGGGATAGCCGTTCCAGATGTCGTCTTCCTTGAAAGGAATGGGCGCGAACTTTGGATACGCGCAGATGGTGCCGGTGGCGATCAGCTTGGGAATCTTGGCCAGCCGGCATTCCTCGAAAAGCTGCGTGCCCATCATCAGGTTCTCGAACAAGAACCGGCCGGGGTTGTCGCGGTTGGCGCCGATTCCGCCGACCTGCGCGGCCAGGTGAATGACCACGTCGGGTCGGGCGTCGCGCAGCAGACGCGCGCCGGCAGCGCGATCGACCAGGTCATATTCGCGCGAACGCGGCACCACCACGGTGGCCCCGCCCGCCTGCAACCGCTCGACGACAAAGCGGCCGAGAAAACCCGCGCCGCCGGTCACGACCACCCGCTTGTCCTGCCAGAATCCAGCCATGGCGGAACAATTTATCACCGGCGGTCACCCGGCGTTTGATCTGATCACCGTCGCTCGATCAACTGTATGAGGTGATTGCGCGAATCGTCGCTTGTCGGTCGTTGACCGTTGCACCGCTGGGCACGATCTGTTCTGGCTGCTGGTTTGACTCGAAATAGCGACAAGGCCGAGCGCATACTTATCTCTTAATCCCGCAGGAGGCCTTCGTGATTCGATCTGTTTCGGGCCGGGTATTTGTGGCGTCGTGTTTTGCCCTGGCGGCGGGGGCGTGTTCGTCGTCGCCCGGCAATTCGTCTGGCAGCGGCGGCGCCGGCTCGGGCGGCGCGACCGGCAGCGGCAGCGGCGGCGCGGGGACAGGCGGCGCCGGCGCCGGTAGCGGCGGCTCGACCGGCTCGGGCGGCGCGGCGGCGACGGGCGGCAGCACCGGCTCGGGCGGCGCGGTCACCGACGCCGGCAGCGACACCAGCAGCACTGACGCCGGCAGCGACACCAGCGCCACCGACAGCGGCATGCCCGCCACCGCGGCCTTCAAGCTGGGCACCGTGGCCACCTGGCATGGCAACGCCACCGCCGCGTACAGCATCATCCACGACGACATCTGCTGGGACAGCGTGGGTGGCGCCTTGGCCATCGCCGAGCCCGCCCAAACGTCGCGCGGCATCCACGGCGGCTACGGCGTCATCACCAGCGCCTGCGACGACGCCAAATGGGCCCAAGTGAAAAAGGTCATCGCCGACGGCCACGACGTATTCAACCATTCGACTGACCATCCGTGCATGACCAACGACAAGAACTTGGCTGGGGCCTGCGATCCGGCTGCGCCACTGTCGACGGACTTCATGACCGAAATCGACAATTCGACGACAACGTTGAAAACCAAGCTGGGCATCCCCATCCAATTCTTCATCTTCCCCTACGACGTCTGCGATCCGGCGGCCATCGCCCGCCTCAAGAGCTTGAACTATCTCGGCGCTCGCTGCGGCACTGATGTCCCCACCACCAACACCGCCAACTTTCCTGACACCTTCAAGTTGAACTTCGACGTGTGGGGCCCGGCGTATTCGACGTACATCACGGATCCCAGGTGCGCTGGCGTCGTGCAGTACATGAGCACGCCAGCCATGTCACCCGTCGCCTGCCGCCAACTGATTCTGCAAAAGCTGGTCGACGATACCATCGCCGCCAAGGGGTGGGGCATCCGCGAGGTGCATGGGTTCGTCGGCGATCCCGACGTCTGGGAGGCGTTGCCACCGGACGAATACATGGCCCACCTTGATTACGTGAAGATGAAGATGGACGCCGGCCAGCTGTGGGCGGAGGGACCGACGCCGGTCCTGCGCTATCGCTGGGCGCGCCAGTACTGCACGATGCCGACGCTGACCGGCAGTACGCTGAAGTTCGGAACTCAACCGGCGAACTGCCTGACCTACGACACTGTGCTGTCGTATCTCGTCACCACCACCGACGGCAGCGACCCGACGACTCTGAAGGTGCAGCAAGGCGGCAAGACCTTGCCCGTCCGTCGCCTGGCCAAGGGCAGCTACGCCGTTGACGCCGATCCCACCAAGGGCGACGCGACCATCGTACAATAAGCTTCGTGCGCGCAAGACCAGACGGCCGCGGTGGAACGCGGACTTGCGGCGCCGCGCTGGCGGCGTCGCTGTTGTTCTCCGGCGCGTGCAGCGGTGGTGCCGGAGCGAACAACGCACCGGACGGAGGCGGCGGCGCCGGTGGAGGCGCGGCTGACGCCGGTGATTTCAGCGCCTGTGTCTGGCAAGGCACAAAGTCGGCGCTGACCCCCGGCGCGGCCCGGACCGCGAACAACACCGCGGACATGACCGGCGCGCCGCTGGGCGATTCGGCCATCGACACCGCTGTCCAGCGCAAGAAGATCGAGGTCCGCGCCGAAGGCATCATCCCCGATCTGATGGTCGGCGACGGTTACCTGTGGCGACCAACCGCCACCTCGGAAAGCGCGTACCTCAGCATCGCGGTCACCAACATCGGCACAAGCGTGTTGTGTTCGATCAAAGGCAGCAACTATCGCTGGCTGGACGCTGCTGGCAACCCGCTGGCCATGCCTGATCCGACCGATCTGATCTACGTCGACGGTTCCGTCGGAACGCTGTCAGATGGCGACTTCACTGACAGCTGCCTCGGCCCCGGCGAGCAAGGTTATTTCACCGATGTGAAGACCACCGACGAGGCCAGCCTCTTGTTTTCCCAGGTGGGCACCGTCGCCTTCGGATTGAGCGGGCCCTTCAGCGCCGGCACCGCACCGGCCGGCAAGCTGGTGCCACAGTCCTACGACGTCGGCACGTGCCCGACCATGCAAGCCGTGAAGGTGATCTTGACCAACACCGGCACCGACAAGGTGGCGCTGCAACCGTACAGCTTGAGCCCGGCGATCTTGATCGACGACAGCGGCGTTCCCGCCGGCTGGCTGTACCTGCAAGTCGAAGACGCCGTCACCGTGGCCGCCGGCGAGACCACCACCGCCTACTCCTCGCTGTTCATGGAACCAAAGGTCAGCCGCATGCAGGTCTACGTCGACTTCACGCTGCCCTGATCCGTTCAATACTCACACGACCGACGCTCTTGTTGCCAGCCGGCGCTATGCTTTGCGGCGCGCCAGCTCCACCTCGATCTCGATGGCCACCTGCTCGCCGACCAGCACGCCGCCCGCTTCCAGGCCCACGTTCCATTCCAGGCCCCAGTCCTTGCGGTTGATGGTGGTGCGGGCGTTGACGCCGCGCTTGGTGTTGCCCCACGGATCGGCCACCGGGGCTTCCAGCGCTTCGACGGTCAGCGTGACCGGCTTGGTGGTGCTGCGAATGGTCAGGTCACCCGCCACCTGCAGGCTGCCGTCGTTCTCCTTGCGCACCTGACGGGAGACGAACGTGACCGTCGGATGATTGGCGACGTCCAGAAAGTCGGCGCTGCGCAGGTGCTCGTCGCGCTTGGCGTCGCGGGTCTCGATGGCCCGGGCGTCGATACGAACGTCCACCCGTGAACGCGTCAGGTCTTTTTCATCCAACGTGACCGTGCCCGACACCGGGCCCAGGGTTCCGCGCACGTACGAAACCATCAGGTGACGAACTTTGAAGTGCGCCGCCGAGTGGGCGGTATCGATATCCCAAATCGCTTCGCCGCCGGGCGCGACCGGTTTCGAGGCGGATGACGGGTTCGAGACGTTGGTAGCAGACATGGCAAATCCTCCAGTTTTAGAGCCGCGCCTTCAACAAAATCACCGCGGCCGGCATTGCAAAGACCATGCGCCCGCAAGGATTATCAATCCAATGGATTGTTATGATATTCACTATCACGATGGCAAATAGCGCCGGACTGAACCTGAACCTCCTGGTGGTGCTGGATGCACTCTTGGCCGAGCGTCACGTCAGTCGGGCGGGCAAACGCCTGGGGCTATCGCAGCCGGCGGTCAGCAATGCCCTGGCGCAATTGCGCGGGCGCCTGGGCGATCCCCTGCTGATACGCACCGCCGGCGGCATGATGCCGACGGCCCGGGCGCTGGCCATGATCGGTCCCTTGCGGGAAGCGCTGACCACGCTTGAGGCGGCGCTCGGCGGCGGCCCGACATTTGATCCAGCGAGTGTCCAGCAGACCTTCGTCGTGGCCGCCACCGACTTCGTCGAGTTCGTGCTGCTGCCCAAATTGCTGGCCCGGCTGGCGCGCGAGGCGCCGGGCGTGCAACTGCAGATCCGTCCCTGGCCGTATCACCGCACACCGCCCGCGCTGGAAAACGGGGAGGCGGATCTGTGGCTTGGTTTTTATGCGGACGTGCCGCCGAATCACCGCGATCAGAAGCTGTTCCACGACGAATTCGTCTGCATCGTGCGCCGCCACCATCCCGAGGTGGGCAAACGCCTGACGCTGAAGACGTACCTTCGCCTCAAGCACATCCTGGTCACCGCCGAATCGGGCAGCGCCGGCGTCGCCGACGTGGCGCTGGCGGCGCGCGGCCTCAGCCGGCACGTCGGTCTGCGCATGACGCATTTCTTGATGGTGCCGCCGGTGGTGGCCACCACCGACTTCATCGCCGCCATCAGCCGCCGCGTGGCCGAGACCGCCGCCCGCCAGTACCCGCTCCGTTTGCTGCCGCCGCCGCTGCCGCTGCCCCGCGGAACCGTCGGTCAGGTGTGGCACGAACGCACGCACACCTCGCCGGCGCATGCTTGGCTGCGCGGCGTGATCGCCCATCTGGCGCGCGACATCTAGCTGTGTCCCACCGGCCGCGGCGTCTCGTCATTGCCCAGCGCCGCCCGGATGGCCGGCGCGCCCAGGATGGTCCCCTTGCGAAACAGCAAGAGCGCCCGTTCGATCACCGCCTCCAGCTCGCGCAGGTTGCCGGGCCAGCCGTGTTCCTCCAGCGCGCGCACGGCGCCGGCGTCCATCTCCAAAGCGGCGGCCCGCTCGGCGGGTGCGGCGCGCTGAAACTGCTCGGCGCTCATCAGCTCCAGCTTCAAACCGGCGTCGCGCAAGATCCGGTTGCCCATCCACAGCGCGGCCGGCGCGATGTCCTCCGGCCGTTCACGCAGCGGCGGCAACCACAACACCACCCGCGCCAGCCGATAATAAAGGTCGTGGCGAAAGCGGCCGGCCCCCACCTCGGCGCCGAGATCGCGGTCCGACATCACGATGGCCCGCACCCGCAGGCGGCCTTTCGCCGCCGCCACGCCGTTGCCCGCGTCGACGGGATCGACGGCGCCCGTCTTCAAGATCCGCAGCAGCGCCTCCTGCACCTGCGGCCCGATCCCCGCCACCTCTTCGATCAGCAACGCGCCGCCGTCGGCCCGCTGCGCGGCGCCCGGATGCTTGCCGTCACCGCACAGACGAATCAGCGCCTCGTGCTCGGGAAAACCGCCGATGTCCAGACGCACCAGCGGCGCGCCCGGCGAGATCAAATGGTGCAGCGCCCGACCGAGGCCCTCCTTGCCGGTGCCGGGCTCGCCCAAAAGCACGACGTTGGTGGGAAACGGACGGTCTTGCAGCCTCTCGATAACGTCCAGGATGCGCGTCATCGCCGGGTGAGGCGCGGTCATGCGAATCAGGGCGCCGATCCAGCGCGCCGCCGCCGGGTGCAACGCGCCCAGCGTGGGCACACCGGCGCCGCCGGCCGGCCGCGCGGCGACAGGCGAACGTCGTGCCGCGGATCGCACCCGCCCCAAAGACGATCGCTTCTTCACCCGCGCTTGATGCCGAGGAGCAGATCCATCGTGGCTTGATCAGCGGCCGGAAAGCGAAACTTCTCGAACTCGCTGGACGCCACCCAGCGAACCTCGGCGACCCGCACGGCCTGCGGTTCGGCAGCGGCCGGGATGGTCGCTTGATACAGCGCCAGATCCACCGAATACCCGACGTAATCGTGGGTGCGGCGGCCAATGCAGGCGGCAACCTCGACGTCCACGCCCACCCGTTCTTGCACCTCGCGCTTCAACGCTTGCGCGTCGGACTCGCCGTCCTCGACGCGACCGCCGGGAAATTCCCACAGACCTGGAAGCACCGCGCTGGGGCGGCGCTGCGTGATGAGGTAGCGATCGTCGCGCGAAATAACTGCAGCGACAACCCGGAGATGGGGCGCGGCCATCCCCGGATGATAACTCCAAACCGTCCTGCCAGGGGAGGCGACTGTTAACCGCAAGGGGGTTTTCCAGCTGCGAACGCTGGTCGCCATCGGTGTGCTAAGAACGGCCCATGAGCAAGCGCGTGTTGCCAGCCGAGGCCGCCGATCTTTTGAATCAGGGTTGGACTTATCTTGACGTCCGGTCAGTCCCGGAGTTCGACCAGGGGCATCCGACCGGCGCGCTGAATATTCCGCTTTTGCACGCCCAGGGCGGGCGAATGGTTCCGAACCCGGACTTCGTTCGGGTGGTGGAGGCGACCTTCCCCAAAGGGGAGCGGTTGGTCGTCGGGTGCAAAAGCGGCGGTCGATCGCTGCAGGCCGCGGCCCTGCTGGGCGCCGCGGGCTACACCACCGTCGTCGACATGCGCGGCGGTTTTCACGGTGAACGCGACCCCATGGGCCGGGTCGCCTGCGCCGGCTGGCTGGAATCCGGTCTGCCGACCAACACCACAGCCGATCCCGAAAAAACCTACGCCGTCCTCGCCACAAAAACGAAGTAGCGCCGGCGCGATCTTATTCGGTGCTGACGGTGATGCCGTTGCGCTGGCACAAGGTCCGCACCAGGGTGCGGCTTTTGTCGTCCAGCTTGGTATAGGCGCGCGTGGCGCCCTCGGCGTCCTTCAGCGAGCACGAACAGACCGCGATCACCTGGTACGCGTCGACCATGCCGGGCCGAGCGCGAATTGCCTTGCGTGAAAGATCAATCGCTGACCCGCACTGCTGGTGCAGCCAGGCGTCGCGCGCCTGCTTCAGCAAGCTGTCGGCATCGGTGTCGCCGCCGGCCGCAGCCGCTGTTTCAGCGACCCGTTTTGTCGGCGCGAGGGGGGTGTTTTCAGTGCTGGCGACGCGTTTGCCGGCGTCGCCGGCCACAATCGTAGCCGCATGGCGTGACGGGGCAGGCGCCGCCACCCGCGCGCTGGCAGCGACGGTGACGGCTCCATCCAATTTCGGCCGACACTGGCGCAGCTTTTCGGCGGCCGCCGAGTTGTGCGGATCCAGTTTGTCGATCAGATCGACCTCCTGGCGTAGATCGGCACATTTTCCCACCTGGCGCAGTTTTTCCGAGGCGGCCAGGTACTGCGCGACCAGCACCGTCCGCGCCTCTTCAAAGTGCGGGCGAGCCCGGCCTTTGTAGACGCTGTCTTCGCCTAGCTCGCCGTACCAATCGATCGCGGCGGCGTAATTTTTTTGCTCCGCCGACTCTTCGAATTTTGCGAAGGCGATGGCGTTGCGCCGTTCCAGCTCGATCTGCTGGCGTAGATCGACCGCTTGTTTGTGCAGCGCCGCGCTGGCGTCAGTGGGTGGCGCGGCGGCGATGACGGCGTTCAATCGCTCTAGTGTGCCAAGGGAGGTGTCCCACGATTCGCTCTTCGCTTGCGAGGCAGCCAGGGCCAGCAGGTCATCGCCGCCCGACCCAGCGGGCGCTGCCGGCGGCGGCGCGACGACCGCCCCGGGTGGCGCGACTGGCGGCGGTGGCGCCGCGGGCCGGGCGGCCAGCGCGGACGCGCCGCCGTCGTCGTGCGTGGCCAGGGCGCGCTGAAAAACCAACCCGATGGCGGCGGCCAAACCCACGCCCACCAGGGCAAACACCACCTTCGAACGCCCGCGGTTGGATCGCGACAACGGATCGAAGACGTAATGTTCGGCCGGCCCGACGAAACGGATGCGCACGTGACCCAGCTCGACGACGTCACCGGCGTGCAGTTCGATGCGTTCGTAGTCTTCGCCGTTGACGCGCACGCCATTGGCGCTTTGCAGATCGACGATGGTGAAGTGGTCGCGATCCTGCACGATCTTGGCGTGGTGGCGCGAGATCGACCGGTGGTTCAGCACGACGTCGTTCTCGTTGGTCCGCCCGATCACCAGCGACGCGCGATCCAGATTGAATTCATTCCCGGCAAGCTCGGTGGTCAACACCACCAGCCGCGCCGGCGTCACCGGCGCCGCGCCGGAGATGGCCGGATCCATGTCAGCCAGCATGCGCAGCGGAATCGTCGGCTGCGCCTCGATCGGATCGGGGACCGGCATCAGATCCGGCACCGGATGCGTGGGCAATGGGCGCGGCGTCACCGCGCGCCCCATCGACGTCACCGAGGTGTTCGGCGACGACGAGGCGATCGGCGTGCGCGTGGGCGGCGGAGGCGAAAGTGGCGGCGTCGGTTCGCTGCCGTTCACCGCCTGCATCACCTGGCGCGTGGGTCGATCGACCACCGAGTCAGACGGGCGATCGCTCTTCACTCGAATCTTGTAGTCGCCGATCTGAAGTTGATCGCCCTCGTTCACCGCGGTCAGCGCGCCGATCTTGTCGCCGTTGACGCGAACGCCTGTAAAGCTTTTCAGATCTTCAACGAAGATCGATCCGTCCTGGCGCATCAAGCGCGCGTGTTTGCGCGAGACGTTTCGCTCGGTCAGACGAATGGTGTTGCCTTCGTCGCGGCCGATCGTCATCTCATCGCGGATGACGGGAACGACCGTGGTCTTCCCCTCATCGTCTTCGATGGTCAGCTTGAACACGCCAAGGGCCTCAATTTTGCTGCCCTTCTGACTCTATCCGTGGCTCGTCAGCCGGTCAACGGCGCGCGCACGAGATTACGACCGGGAGGGGCCTCGGAACCACCAAACCGCCTGTTTTACAGGCTGCGCAGGTCGGGATAGGTGGTCATGACGTCAGTCTCGGTCATCGAATCGTTGGGATCGGCCGGGGTCCAGACCACCTCCAGGCCCAAGATCCCGCCCGGCGATACGCCGCCGAGTTCGGTAAGGACAGTCCCCAGATCTTCGGCAGTCTGGATCGGTTTCCAGCCAGCAAATGGGCTTCGCGTGGCCACGATGACGGTGACCATGACGTACTCCAGCGCTTCTTTTCCCTCATCCGCGGCGGTCTGGGATCGGCGGACCTGGCCGTCGACCGCACGCACGCGCTCGACCTGAAAACGCGAACGCTCGGCCAGGGTCAGGCTGTTCATACGCGTTTCGGCGTTGGTCAGATTCATCGGTCCGGCGGCGTCGCTGCCGGCGTAACGGACGCTGTCTTTTTCGCGTAGAAGTTCAAGCGCCGTCTGCTGCAGCAGGCTGGCCAGGCCGGCCTCGCTGTTGGTGTCGCCGGCGGAGGCAAAGCTTTCCAGGCGATCTTGGATGCCCCGGGCGGAACGGCCAAGACCCACCTGCAACTTGTAAACATAGGCGCGGCCCGCGGCCACGGCCTCTTCGTCGTCGTAGCCATTGCCACCCATCCAACTGGGACCAGCGCCACTGGCGCGGTAGCGGCGCAGCGCGCGCGAGACCGAATAAAACGCCACGCCCACCACCGCCACCAGCATCAGCGTGCCGAACAATCCCATCCCGCCGCCGTAGCCATAGCCGCCGCCCCAGCCCCAACCAGGCAGAAAGAAAAAGTGCGAGCCACCGCCATAGCCGTTGCCGTAGCCGCCTCCCGAATACGAACGCGGCATCGACGATCCGCCGCCCGAACGAAAGCCCAGCCGTCCGCCGAAGCTGCCGCCCGAGCGCGGGCCGGCCAACGCCACCGCCGGCAAGATCAGCAGCGACAGGGCGGCGACAACCAGCACCAGCCAGGGGGAACGCCGTGTGGTTTTCATGATGACGAACGAAGTCTATGCGGCAAACACCCCCTCCGCAATCGACCGGCTGGCGCGCTTTCGGCGCCTAGAACAGCACGCGCAAGCCGGAATCGGTGTTGCGCGCGCTGTCACTGCTGAGCACGCGCCGGGTGTCGATGTCGCGGCGTTCGGACAGCTCTTCGAAGTAGCTGCGCAGCTCGGGCAGCGCTTCGATCAGGCGTTGGAAGTATTCGCGGGCCAAAAATAGAATGGTCGAATGACGAGCGGCGCGCACACTGGCGCTGGTGGGCTGGTTCTTGATCAGCGACATCTCGCCGAAGATGTCGCCGGCGCGCAGGCGGGCCAGCGTGACCTCGGCGCCGCCGTCAGGCGGACGCTTGCTGACCTCGACCTCGCCGGCCAGGACCACGAACAGTCCCAGGCCGACCTCACCTTCACGGATGATCTCGGTACCGGTCGCCACTTCGTGACCGTCGAAGCGGCGGATCAGATCCATCTTCTGCTGGCGGGTGAACGGGCGGAACAACGGCGAGGTGGCGAGAAGATTTTTCAGCAGGCGCTCGCGGGCGAATCGCCCCAGCGTCTCGGCCAGCGTCGGCACCTCGCCTTCGAGGCGCGCCAACGCCTCGCGCGACAGCTCCAGCACATCGGCCTCGTCGATCACCTGTACGGACGCCGTGCGGGGCTGCACCGCCAAAAGCGCCATCTCGCCGAACAGCGCGCCTTCGTGCAGACGGGTGAGCTCGTTGCGGCGGCCAAAGCTGTCGGTGGCAAAGACGCTGAGCTGACCGGCGGCGACCAGATAGAACGCCACCCCTGGTTCGCCTTCGCGGATGACCAGCTGGCCGTCACCGAGACGTTTGACCTTCAGCGCGCGCACCACCGGTTCGAACACCTCGCGCGGCAGCTCGGAAAAAAAAGCCAGCGGCAAGAACTGCTCCGGGTATTTGACGAAGGCCGAGAAATCCAGAGCTCGATCGCGGGCCCGGGTGGCGACTTTCTCCGGCGTGCCGGCGCGCGACAGATCGGGCGGCGTCAGCTCGGCGTCGAGATCGACGGGCGCCGGCCGGGCGGCGAACTTGGCCAGCGACGGTGCGTCGCGGGCATAAAGGTCGGCCATCAGCGTGACGATGTCCTCGACCGACTGTCCCAGCGATTCCAGCGCCCGCATGCCGATGATCGCCGGCAAGGGATGGCCGGAACGAATGTCGTGCACCGCGACGGCGCGGTAAACCTCGGCGGCGGAGGCCTTGTCGCCTGAAACAAAAAGCAGGTCGGCGATCTTGAGCCGGCTGTCATTGTCCAGCGGGTTGGTGGCCAGCAGGTGATCGTAAGCCGCCAACGCTCTGACGGCGTCGCCGCCGGCGGCCAGCGCGCGGGCCTGGCTCTTCAGATCGCGCAGCTTGGAACCCATAAGATCGGGTGGAACGTTAGCCTTATCGCAGCGTAGGATCCAGCGTGGCCGACGGGGACATCTGGCGCCGCCTGGATAAATTGCCGCTCGCGCAGGTCATCGGGCATTCGACGGAGCGCCGTCCGATCCGCCTCGTTCGATTCGGCGCCGGTACCGGCCCGGCGGCGCTGCTGGTAGTGGCGGGTGTGCATGGTGACGAGGGCAGCTCGGTCGAAGCGGTCATGGATTTGATCGAACGATTGACGATGGGCGAGCTGATTGCGCCGCAGCCGTTCTGTTTGATTCCGGTGGTCAATCCGGACGGCTTGGTCCGGGGGCAGAAGAACTCCGCGCGGAACGTCGATCTGAACCGGAACTTCGCCGCCGCCAATTTTTCCGTCGCCTACGAGCCCGGTTATTTTCCTGGTGAAACCCCGCTCAGTGAACCGGAGACGCGGGCCCTGGCGGATTTTCTCGCCGCCGAGCCGACCATCAACCGAGCGCTGGCGGTGCACGCGCCGTTTGCTTGTGTGAATTTTGATGGCCCGGCGGCGGACTGGGCAGAGGACGTCTCGCGCGCTTGCGGCTGGCCGGTGCGCGCCGACATCGGATACCCCACGCCGGGATCGCTGGGAAGCTGGCTGGGACACGATCGCGGCTGGCCGATCCTGACCCTGGAATTGCCGCCCGGACCGTTCACCGGATTTGCCGCGAACTGTCGGGCGGCGCTGGCGGCGGCGGTCGGCGCCACCACCGCCGGCGATTGTGCTGGCGCTTAGCACCGGGGAAACGCTATGAATCGGGTGCGAATCAGGTAGTATCCGTTCCCGGTTGGGGCTGAGGAACGACAAACCCCCGACCCACGAAACCCGGCCGTTCTTATGGACAAGGATCTGGAGCGCACCTTTCTCGACACGCTGGCCCGAGCGCTGGTCTCCCTCCCCTTCGACGTCAAGGTGCTGTTAGAGGCGGTCGCCAATCCGGACCTGGAGCACGGCGTGCGCGAGATCGCCGCGGCCACTGTGGTCCATGTGATTTCGCCGAAAGAGGGCAACCTGGAAGCGCCGGTGCGGCATGCCGAGGACGTGGTGCTGCTGCGCCTGGCCCTCCGCCGCATCGAAAGCGGCGGCGGCGAAGGCGTGCCCGCCTTTCGCGAGCGGTTCGCCGAGCTCTACGATCGCCTGGAGCAAGACCTGACCTTGTTTCGCAGCGCTTTCGGGGCTGACGTCGTCGAATGGCTGGACGGACGTTTCCCCTCCATGCTGAAGGCGGTCTACGCCAAGAAGAAGATCCCGATGTTCGTCGACGACGAAGAGGTGGGGACCTTCCTTTACGACGAGGGTCTGCGCTTCGGCACCGAATATCCCATCACGGAGAAATCGCTGGCCGGGCGGGTGAAGCAGGTTCAGCCTTTCGTTGACCACCTGGCGCGCAAGCGCGATCAGGACCGAAAGAAGATCACGTCGTAGGACGGATTTCGTCCGCGCAGTTTCCGTAAGGGGTCGCATCGTATGTCGTTCGCTTCATCCGCCACGGCGTTTGGCGCCGCTCCGGAGGCGTTGCTGGGGGTCGCCGCCCGCATCGCCGACAGCGGCGAGCTGCCACCGCCCGCCGTCACCGAAGCCGCGCGCGAGGCGGCGGCGCAGGCGGCGTCGATCCCGGCGCCGCGCGCCCGGGCCCTGATGGAGTCGGTGATCCTGGGGCGCTCGCTGGATCTGAGCCTGCAGTGGCTGCAAGACAGCGGCGTCCTGCGCGTGCTCTTGCCCGAACTGGCCGCCACCGTGGCGTTTTCGCAGGAGGCCGGCCGCCGCCACAAAGACGTCTGGGAACACACCAAGCAGGTCGTTCGCCAGTCCGTGCCGCGCCCGACCGTGCGTTGGGCGGCGTTGCTGCACGACATCGGCAAGGTGCCGACGCGCGTGATGCTGCCCGACGGGCGGGTGACGTTTCATCGCCACGCCGAAGTGGGCGCGCGCATGTTCGACGCTGTTTCCCGGCGCCTCGGCTTCGAACGCCCGGACCGGGCCAAGGTGCGATTTCTGATCCTGCACCACCTGCGCGGCAATGCGTACGAGCAAGGCTGGACCGACGCGGCCGTGCGCCGCTTCGACCACGAGATGGGTGACGAGCTGGAAGACTTGCTGGATCTGTCGCGCGCCGACGTGACTTCGCGCCGGCCGGGGCGGCGGCAGGAAGCCGTGGCCAACATCCACGCCCTGAAAGAACGCATCTTGATCATCCGCGAGCTGGACGCCCGGGTGCCGCCGCTACCGCCGGGGCTGGGCAACGCCATCATGGAGGCGTTCGCCCTCCCGCCGTCACGCCGCATCGGCGATCTGCGCCAGCAGTGCGAAGACGCCATCGAACGCGGCGAGCTGGAAGAGCGGCGCGACGCCGGGTACTACGTCGACTTCTTGCGCCGCGCCGGCGTCACCGGCTGAGCGGCGGACCCGGGCGCTGTCGTCGGCGCTTCGCCACGCACCAGGCCGCGAAAGTCGACGAACAGCTTGCGCCCGGTGGGCTGGCAGCTCGGGCAAAAACAGGCGTCGCCGTCGCCCACCCGCACCGCCCGCAAGGTGGTGCCGCAGTTCGGGCACGGCTTGCCGTCGCGACCGCGCACTTTCAGAAAATCGCGCACCTTGACGTCGATGGGTTCCGCGCGGCGGGCGATCTCGTCGACGGCCGCGCGAAGCACCGACGGGATGGCGGCGTAAAGCGCGTCGGCGTCGGCAGGTGAAAGCTTGTTGCAGAAGGTCTTCGGGTGAATGCGAGCAGCAAAGAGAATCTCGTCGGCGTAGGCATTGCCGATCGAGGCCAGCGCGCTTTTGTCCATCAAGAACATCCGCGCTTGATCGCGGCGCTTGGAAAAAAGGCGCCCGAAGGCTTCGCGCGTGAAGGCCGGCGACAGGACGTCCAGGCCCAGTTTTCCGTAGACCGGGATCTGTTTTTCGTCGGCGGCCCGCACGACGTACACCTTGCCCATGCGTTTGTCGTCGACGTACTGCAGCTCGACGTCGTCGTCGAGGGTCACCGCCAGACCGAGCGCGCGCGGATCGCGCTTGCGGCCGTTCCCGTCACCGCCGCCAGCGGCCACCGGCGGCAGCAACCGATAGCGGCCCACCAGCATGGCGTTCACCACCAGCACCAGATCGTTGTCCAGCGCAAAGCGCATGAAATGCCCGCGCCGCGACACATCGGTGAAGGTCCGCCCGATCAGCAGGGCGGGAAACGGCTCGGTCACCATCACCCGTAGCACCAGCGGATCGCCGGTGCGCGCGCCGACGACGCGCCGGCCACCCAGGGCCGGGCGCAGCACGGATTCGACGTGGGCCAGATCAGGCAACTCGGGCATCGGACCAAGCGCAACTCTGGCATTCAAAACCGGTCCGGTCCAAACTCACGGTATGCCGTTGCCCGCGTTGGTCTTCGTCATCCTCACCGTCGTGGGGTCGATCGTGTTCCTGGCGTATCAGGTGCAGTCGCTGCGCCGCCGCAAGCGCAACCTGCGCCACTGGGAACGCGACGAACCGCTGGAAGGGGTCAGCGACTGGGATTAGCCGTCGGCGGCGCGCGCAGCTGATACAGCAGCACGGCCCCGGCGGTGGCCACGTTCAGCGAATCGGCGGCCGGCGCCATCGGAATGGCGACCCGGTGATCGGCCAGCGACAGCACGGCCTCCGACAGCCCCGGGCCTTCGCTGCCCAGCAGCAGCGCCAGGCGCTCGGGGCGCCGAAAGTCTGGCAGCGGCGTGGCGCCCGGGCGAGGGGTGGCAGCCACCAGCGTGAAGCCGGCCGTTCGCAGCGCCAGTAAATCGTCAGGCCACGACACAAAGCGAATCAGCGGCAAAAAGAAAACGCCTCCCAGCGACACGCGGATCGCCTGGCGATAAAACGGATCGGCGCAGGCTGGGCTCAAGCAGATGGCATCGGCGCCCAGCGCGGCGGCGTTGCGGACGATGGCGCCCAGGTTTTCGACGTCGACCAGATCTTCCAGGACCACGATGGTGCGGGCGCCGGGTGGCAAAGCCGCGCGGGCCGGACGCTCGCCCACGGCCAGACAGCCACGGTGGACGTGGAAACCGGCGATGACGTTCATCAAATTTTGCGCGACCACGTAGATCGGAATGGGTTCGTGCTTGCCAATCCAGGTTGCCAGCCCATCGGCCAGCGACGCGGCCCGCACCGGCGTGACCAGCACCGAGTGAACGCGCAGTCCGCTGTCCAGCAGCCGCCGCACCACCCGCTCGCTCTCCGCGATGAAACGACCGCCCAGCAGGTTCAAGTGGCGCTCCTTGAGCTGGCGATAGTCGGACAAGCGCGGATCGTCCGCGTCGCTGATCGAGATCGGGACCATGACCGGTCGCCATGTTAGAAGATGGCGGCAGATGCGGGCTGTGAATTTGAAGCGCCGCCCTCTGCGCCGGCGCTGGCTGCTGCTGCTGACGACTTCGCTGCTGGCCGGTGGCGCCGCTTGCAGCAGCAACAACGACGGTGGCATCGCTCCGACGCTGCTGAAGATGTGGTGGACCCAGGCCCACACCGTCAGCGGGCAGGCGCTGATCTGGTCCGCCAATCCCGACGCCGGCGCGCCGCCCGCCACCGTCACGCCGAACCCGCTGGAGTTCGACCTGGTCTACGACCGCAGCCTGGACGGGGACAAGATCGAGGACACAGTGGTCAGCAACGGCATTGAGTACACCGTGCCCAAGGCCATGCCGCCGGTGACCGTCACCTGGGACGGCATGCCGCTGCAAACCGATCAAGGCGTGGTGGGCCTGTCGGTGAGCTACAACAGCCTGAACCTGCCCGGCGAAGATCCCGGCACGACGTATGTTTTCGGGCACCCGCTGGTGGGTTTTCCGTCGTCGACGACGCTGACCTTTCATTTTGACAAGGCATTCCTCACCGGCAGCAATCATCTGCCCATGATCGGCCCGGACGCTGTCTCGGTGACCACCGGACCGTTCACGGTGTCGATCGCCGTTCCGGCTGGCGGCGACGGCGGCCCGGCGGCGATGATCGCGACCGACTATCAAATCCCGCTGGTGTTCAGCAACCGCACCGCCGCGACGGCCGCGGTCAAACCGTTCGTCTCCCTGACCGTCGACGGCGCCGCGGCGGATTTCGCCTTGGTGATCAACGGCGACAGTGATCTGACCACCGTGTACCTGGGACCGCCGCAGCTCGGAACCTTGTGGCCGCCGGGCGCGCGACTGGAGCTGGCGGTGAGCGCCGGGTTGCCGGACATTTTCGGCGCGCCCTTGGGCACCGGCGCCAGCGCGTCGTTCGTCACCAAGGGAACCCACAAGGATGCCGGCGCGCCCGAAACCGGCGCGGGCGACGACGCGGCGGTCAGCGACGCGGCCGACGACGTCAACTGAACCGGCGGCGAAAAACTTCGCCCACCGCCCGCTGGACGGTGGTCTTCACGTCGGCAAGGGCGATCGGCCGCCCGAGGACGCTGGACATCGATCCCATCACCGTTGCCTCCAGGCCGCAGGGATTGATGGTGGCGAAGCGCGACAGGTCGGTGGCGACGTTCAGCGCGAACCCGTGCAGCGTCACCCAGCGTTTGACGGCCACGCCGATCGAGGCCAGCTTGCGCTCGCCGCTCCATACGCCGGTCCATCCTTGCTTGCGGCCGCCGTCGATGCCGTGGGCGGCCACCGCGACGATCAAGCTTTCTTCCAGGTTGCGCAGGTACACGTGCAGATCGCGCTCCGACTGGCGCAGCAGAAAGATCGGATAGCCGACCAGCTGCCCGGGCCCGTGATAGGTGACGTCGCCGCCGCGTTCGATCTCGAAGATGGGCAGATCGCCCGGCGCCACCAGGTTCTCTTTGTGGGTGCCGCGCCCGAGGGTGATGACGTCGGGATGCTCGACGAGAATCAACGTGTCGGGAATCTCGTCGCGCTGGCGCGCCGCCACCAGCTCGCGCTGCAGGGACCACACCTCGCCGAAATCACGCCGGCCGAGATCCAGCACCCGCGCGTCGATCAAGTCACTCACCCGCTGAGCATAGCGCGCGGCGGTCACCGATTTTGAATATGGATCGCTTCGCCCAGCGCCGCCTTGGCCGCTTCCATCAGCGCCTCCGGCATCGTCGGGTGGGCGTGGATGGTCAGGCTGATGTCGTCGGCGACGGCGCCCATCTCGATGGCCAGTGCCGCCTCGGCGATCATGTCGGACGCGCCGTTGCCGACCACGTGGATGCCCAGCACCTCTTTCGATTCAGCGTCGATGACCGCCTTCACGAAACCGTCGCTGTCGGCGTTGGCTAAGGCGCGCCCCAGCGCCGCGAACGGGAACTTGCCGACCTTCACCTTGTGGCCGCGCTTCTTCGCCTCCTCGGCGGTGATGCCGGCCGAGGCGATCTCCGGATCGGTGAAGATGACCGCCGGGATGGTCCGCACGTCCATCTCCGCCTTGTGACCGGCGATCACCTCGGCGACCACCTCGGCCTCGTGCGAAGCCTTGTGCGCCAGCATCGGCTGCCCCACCAGATCGCCGATGGCGTAAATGCCGGGCACGTTGGTGCGCAAGCGTTTGTCGACGGGGACGAAGCCGCGCTCGATCTTCACGCCCACTTCTTCCAGACCCAGACCCTCGGAGTTTGGACGGCGCCCGACGGCCACCAGCACCTTGTCCGCTTCGATGACGACGTCCTTGCCGCCGGCGTCGACGGTGACCGCGGCGTGCGTGCCAGCCTCGCTCCACGATTTGGCCTTGGCGGAAGTCATCACCTCGACGCCCATCTTCTTCAGCTTGCGCGCCACCACCTGGGCCAACTCGGGATCGGTGCCGGGCAGAATCGCCGGCAGCGCTTCGACCACCGTGACCTTGGCGCCCAGCTTCGCGTAAAGCGTGCCGATTTCCAGGCCGATGTAGCCGCCGCCGATCACCACCAGGCGTTGAGGCACCGCCGCGAAATCCAGTGCGCCGGTCGAATCGACGACGCGCTGGCCGTCGAACTTGAACCCGGGAATTTCGATCGGCCGCGACCCGGTGGCCAGCACGATGCTGTCCGCCTGGATCAGGATCTTGCCGGTGGCGTCGGTCAGCTCGACGGTGTTGCGCGACGTCAGCCGGGCCGTGCCGGTGCGGTAGTCGCAGCCGTTCGCTTTCAACAGTTGCTTCACACCGCCGGTCAGCTTGCCGACCACCTCGCCCTTCCACGACTGCAGCTTGCCCATGTCGACGCGGATGTTGTCGGCGAAGATCCCGATGTCACCGCCGTGGCGAAGCTTGTCGTAGAACTTGGAGGCGTTGATCAACGCCTTGGACGGAATGCAGCCGACGTTCAGGCAGATGCCGCCCGCCTTGTCGCGCTCGACCACCAGCGCCTTCTTCTTCAACTGGCCGAGGCGAATGCCAGCCACGTAACCACCGGGGCCAGCCCCGATCACCAACGCCTCCACCCGGATCATGTTGTCGGCCATGATTAATCCTCGTCGATCGTGCGCAGGCGCAAAAGCTCGGCTTGCTGCTCTTGCAGCGCCGCCGTCGGCTGGGCATAGACGTCGGTGAACAGGCTCTCTCGCGCTGGCGGTCCGACGGATTCCTCGGCGGCGATCGCCTCTTGCAACTCGCGGTCGATGGTCTCACGCAACGCCGCCTCGGCCTGGCCGTCCAGAATGTTCTCGGTCGCCAACCAGGTCCGCAGCCGGCTGAGCGGATCTTTGCGCGTCCATTCGCCCAAGGCGCTTTCTTGCCGGTAACGCGCGGGATCGTCGGACGTACTGTGCGGGCCCATGCGAAACGTCACCGCTTCGATCAGCGTCGGACCGCCGCCGCCACGCGCCCGATCGACCGCTTCTTTGGTCGCGGCGTAAACCACCAGCGCGTCGTTGCCGTCGACGCGCACGCCGGGCATCCCGTAAGCCAGCGCCTTCACCGCGAACGTCACCGACGCCGTCTGCTGCGACGCCGGCGTGGAAATGGCCCACTGGTTGTTCTCGCACAGGAACACCACCGGCGTGCGATAGACGGCGGCGAAGTTCAGACCGGCGTGAAAATCCTCGGCGCTGGTGGCCCCTTCGCCCAGATAGGCCAGCACGACGATCGGCTTGCCGCGCTTTTTCGCCGCCCAGGCGATGCCGGTGGCGTGCGGCAGCTGGGTGGCCACACACGACGAGGGGGTCAGAAAATTCAGCGATCGCGGCGTCGCCACATGGCCGGGCATCTGCCGGCCGTGCGAGATGTCGTTGGCGTTGCCGAACAGCTGGGCCAGCAACGCGCGCAGCGGCAGGCCGCGGTGCAAAGCCGCGCCGTACTCGCGGTGGGCCGGCACCACGAAATCGTCGGGACCGATCGCGGCCACCGCGCCGATGATCGACGCTTCCTGGCCGCGCGCCTCGGCGTAAAAACCGACCCGGCCCTGGCGCTGCAAGTTCAGCAGGCGCTCGTCGATGATGCGGATGCGCAACATCGACCGATAAATGGCGATCAACTGTTCCGGCTGCAGCGCCGGGACCTGGGCCCGCTCGGCGACGCCGTCCGGAGACAGGATGGTCCAAAGCTCGGTGGCCCGGCGGTGGTCGCGATCGGACCAGACTTCGACTGTCTCTGCCTCCACGTCGCCCATGCCGGCGCGAATCTTCGCCGCTGGCACGGACGCCGGCAGAGGCGGCGGCGTCACCAGCTTGCCGGGCGGGGGCGGCGGCGTGGGCTTGGAGGCAGCCATGTTCAGATCGACTCCAAGAACAGCAGACCCGGCGTCTCCAGCGACGCCTTCACCTCGGCCAGAAACTGCGCCGCTTCGTAACCGTCGACCAACCGGTGATCGACTGAGATCGAAAGGTTCATCAGATCGCGCACCACGATCTCGCCGTCGCGCACCGCCGGGCGCTTGGCGATCTTGGCCGGCGCCATGATCGCCACCTCGGGAAAATTGATGATCGGCGTGGCCATCACGCCGCCCAGCGGTCCCAGGCTGCTGATGGTGAAGGTCGATCCCGACAACTCGGCGCGCGAGGCTCTGTTGGTGCGAGTGGCCTCGGCCAATCGCTCGATCTCCTGGGCCAGATCCACCAGCGACCGCCGATCGGCGTCGCGTACCACCGGAACGATCAAACCGGCGTCGGTGGCCGTGGCCAGGCCGATGTGATAGCTGCGGCGCTGGACGATCTCGCCGGCGGCTTCGTCGAGGGTGGCGTTCAGCGCGGGAAATTTCTGCAGCGCCGCCACCGTGGCCTTGATGATGAACGGCAGGAACGACAGCTTGATGCCGCGGCCTTCGAGGCGTTCGTTGGCGCGCCGGCGGAAGAGCACCAGGTCGGTGCAGTCGACCTCTTCGACGTAAGTGAAATGGGCGGCGGTGTGCTTGGAGTGGACCAGATGTTCGGCGATCTTGCGGCGCACGCCGCGAAACGGCAGGCGCACGTCGCCCACCTGGCGTGCGGTCGCCGCCGCACCGACAGTCGCGCCGAGCGTCTGGTGTTCGCGCACGTCGTCCGAGGTAATCCGGCCGTTGGGTCCGCTGCCGGCGATCTGGCCAATGTCGACCCCGATGTCGCGCGCCAGCTTGCGCGTGGCCGGCGTGGCCAGCACCGGCCGCGTGTCGCCGGCGCCGTTGCTGCTGGTGGAGGCGGCGACGACACGGGCGGCAGCACCAACCGCTGCAACGGCTGGCACCGATAGCGCGTCCGCCGTCTTCCCCGGCGCGCGGTTCGTGGCGGCGCCCGCGCTGTCGCCGTCGGCAAGCTCGATGGTAATCAGCACCTTGCCGACCGGGCACACCTGGCCTTCGGCGAACATGCGCTTGCCCACGCGTCCGGCGCGCGGGGAGGGGATCTCCACCGTGGCCTTGTCGGTCATGATCTCGACCATCGGTTGATCTTCGCGCAGCGGATCGCCTTCCTTGACCAGCCAGCGAACGACCTCGCCCTCGACGACGCCTTCACCGATGTCGGGCAGCCTGAACTCGTACGTCATGCAGCGCGCTTTCCCCGGGGCCGAGAACCCCGACCACCAACTCTAGAAGTTCACCACCCGCTTGACGGCGTCCAGGATGCGGTTGGCGTCGGGCAGGTATTCATGTTCGAGCGTATAGGGAAACGGCGTATCGAATCCAGTGACGCGCAAGATCGGCGCCTCCAAGTGCAGGATCGCTCTCTCTTGGATCGAGGCGGCCAGCTCGGCTCCGAAACCACAGGTGCGCGGAGCTTCGTGCGCCACCACCACGCGGCCGGTCTTCTGCACCGACTTTAGAATCGCGTCGATGTCGAACGGCAGCAGCGTGCGCAGGTCGATGATCTCCAGATCGAAGCCCAGGGCCTCGCCCTTCTCACCGGCTTCGATGGCGGTGTGGACCATCGCGCCCCAGGCCAGCACCGTGACCTGACGGCCCTCGCGCACGATCTTCGCTTCACCCAGCGGAATGGTGTACTCGCCGTCGGGAACATTGCCCTTGGCGGCGCGGTAGACGCGTTTTGGCTCCATGAAGATCACCGGATCTTCGCCGCGGATGCAGGTCGTCAGTAGACCTTTGGCGTCGATGGGGTTCGACGGACAGACCACCTTCAACCCCGGCACATGAATGAACAGCGCCTCGGGCGACTGCGAATGGTAGTGCCCGCCCTTGATGCCACCACCGACGGGCGTGCGAATGACCACCGGCGCCGGATACTCGCCGCCCGAGCGATAGCGCATCTTGGCCAGCTCGCTGACGATCTGATCGTAAGCGGGATAGATGAAGTCGGCGAACTGGATCTCCGGCACCGGCCGCATCCCGTAAAGCGCCATGCCGATGGCCGTGCCGACGATCCCCGATTCGGCCAGCGGCGTGTCGATGCAACGCTCGGGGCCGAACTCTTCTTGCAGGCCGGTGGTGGCCCGGAAGACGCCGCCGAAACGACCGACGTCTTCGCCCAGCACCACCACGCGCGGATCGCGCCGCATCTCCAGTCGAAGAGCGTCGTTCACAGCCTGAATGATGTTCATCTCGGGCATCGCGGTGACTCGGCTTACGCCACCCCGCGACGGAAATCAAGTCGCACCGTCGGGCGAGAAACTAGGCGAATTAACCGCGAATCTGGCTGGTCGAAATCTTGGCGAAACAAGGTTGCGCAAAGATGACGACCACAAACGAGGGGATCGTCCGGAGGACTCCCCAACCACAACAGCCAGGAGAGACTAATGTTCAAGAAGCTTTCGATCTCCGTCTTCGTTCTGTCGCTGGGAGCGGCGCCTTTCGTCGGCTGTTCCAGCAGCAGCACGCCCACCGACGCAAAAGCAGACGGTGTCGGCGGCGGCGGCGGTAAGGCGGACGGCGCGGCCGGTGAGGACGGAGGCGGTGGCACAGGCGGCAGCGACGCCAGCCCACCGGAAGACGCCGGCGACGCGGCGGCGGATATGGCTACGGACATGGCCTCCACCGAGACGGAGGGCGACACGACGACCGACACCAGCGACGTGCCGGCCACGGAGACGGCGCCCGAAACAGATGACGCGGGAACCGACACCGTCACCGACGCGGGCGACGAGACCGGCGGCTAGAACTGCTTGGCCGCCAAATGGTCTGCGTGGTGCGCCGCTGCTAGCGCGCCACGCAGACGTTGTTCACGCAAGCCGCTTTCTTGCTGGCGCACGGCTCGACCAGGCAGCGCACGCCCGGACCGGAACACACGGGATCCTTCGTCGTCTTGGCCAGCGCCCGACAATCGCAGCCGGTGCAGTAGTCGTCGAAGAGACGGCAATCGTCGTCGACCTTGCACGGGTTGGTGATCACCGGCCCCGGTCCGCAGGCGATGGCCGGACACGCGCCGCCTTTGCGGCCGCAGATCCCGCAGCTAGGACTGCAGCAAACGTCGCCGGGGTTGCAGGTCTTCGTGCCGCACGGCTCGCCGGGTTGCCCGGCGTCGGGCGGTGGCGGCTCGCAGACGGCCGCGATGCACGCAGCGTTCTTCGGCGCGCAGAGGCCGCAGCCGGCATTGCAGCAGTATTCGCCGATCGGGCAGGTCTTCGGACCGCACGCCACGCCGACTGCATCGGTGCCAGCGTCGACCGGCGGGTTCGACCCGGTGTCGGCTGCCGCGTCGGGTTTGGTCGGGGGGACCGGACAGTTGGGCCCTGACCAGTGACACGCGCCGTCCGCGCCAAGGTCGCAGGTGAAGACTGGAGCCTCGGCGTCCGCACAGCCGATTGCCGGTACCGGCTGGTTCTGGCAATCCGACGCGGCGCACGGCGTGGACCCTGGACCGCTGCCGCCCGAGCCTGGGTTGGCCTGGCCGCCGGTGCCCACGCCCGAGCCGCCGGCTCCCACGCTGCCGCCGCTGCCGCCACCGGCGGGTAGCGTTTCATCCTTACCGCAGCCGACCGCCGAGCCAATCAACAAGGAAACAGTGAACAGGGCCAACACTGATCTCATGAACAGTTCTCCTAGGAAAGTCGGAAGGCATCCGCGGGCGATCCGCCAGAGCATCGGTAAAAACAAGCAACGTTCGGGCCTGGCGGTCGGGCAGCGGAAAGGCCCGACTTCTCGGCTCGCCGCCGCCACCGCCGGGGGCGCGTCCTCAGAATCCTGATGGCCGCCCGCATTTCGACCGCGTTTGCTCCTTCGTTTTCCAGCACTCAGTCGGGTCAGGCGGCCGAATTATTTCGCCGCATTCGACGACGAGTCAGGTCCGCGGTTTTGCCGGCGCAGGCGCACGATGCGCGGCTGAAAACCCATCCGGCGGAAAGCGGCCGTCGCCTCTTCGTTGAACGACCAGGCGTTCAGCTCGATGTCCCGGATGCCGTTGGCCTCGGCATCGGCCACGATGGCGTCCACCAGCGCGCGCGCCACTCCGCGCCGCTGGTGCGCGGGATCCACCGCCAGCTGATCGACCTCGCACCAGCGCCGGGCCAAGCAGAAGGGATTCTCTGCCTGCTCGTGAAATAGCGCCGCCGCATAACCAATCGGCACGTCATCGGCTTGCGCGATCCACACCGCTGCCGTCGGCTGCTGCAGCAATGACGCGAACCAATTGGCCACGTCGCGCAGCCGCGTGGCGCGAAAGTGTTCCGGGTCCGCCGCCACGTGCGGTTGTTGAACGAACCCGTTCAAGACCGCCAACGTCATCTCGTCCCCAGCGACAGCGGATCGAATCCTCACGCGACTTGCCAGTGTAGTCCCTGTCTGTCAAAAAGCAGCAGTCAGCTAAGGAGGCGGGACTGGGCAGACAACGTCGTTGGGAAGTTGAACGTGCGGATCGTCGAGGTATTCGCCCTCTTCCGCGAGAACGGTGGCGTCGGCCTTCCCCAAAAAAGTTGCCACTCGACGCTTTGAGACCTTGGCGCAGGAAGTTCGGACAACGCTAATTTAACCCAGCCCGTCTCACCATTTCACCGGCACCGGTTTGAGAGCGTCTACTTTGTCTCCGGTGCCTAAGGCCCCGATCAGGAACAACTTGATCGTTCTGTTGAAATATCGTTCGGCCTGATCGTGTAATTCCAGTCGCCGTGGAAGGACTCGTAGACGATGTTGAGACCCTCCATCTCTGCGTCGTCCACTTTGAGTCCGGTCTCGTAGGTTCGCGTGTCGAGCTTGGCGTTGACGAAGAGCCCGTTCGCTGTACGGACGCTGCCAATCAGCTGAACGATGGTTTCATGGTCGATCAGGGGACGGCCTCTCCAGTTTTCGGTGATGTGGCAGAAGAGCCGATGCTCGATCTTGTTCCACTTGGACGTGCCAGGCGGAAAATGCGAAACGCCGATGGTCAGACCCGTGCGATCGGCGAGGCGTTGAAGCTCGCTCTTCCACAATCGCGAGCGGTAGCCGTTGCTCCCGCCGCCGTCGGCGGTGATGAGCAATTCGGTCGCGTCGGGGTAGGCCTTCTTTCCCATGTGACGCCACCATCTGGCGATGGACTCGACGGCGAACTCAGCCGTGTCGTGGTCCACGCCGACGCTGACCCAGGCGTTGTTGAGCCCGACGTCGTAGACCCCGTAAGGAATCGCTTTGCCGAGCTTCTTGTCGATGAAGTCGTGCACGCGCACCGGAACCGGCTCGCCCTGCGGCTGCCACTCGCGACCGTCGTTCTTGAAATCACCGACGAGTTCCTTCTTTTTCGTGTCGACCGAGATCACCGGTGCGCCGCGGGCATGGCAGGCGTCAACCCGATCATTGATGAACCCGAACTGAGCGTTCCGGTCGGGATGGGCTGTGCCCTCTGCTGGCGCCGGTCGGAAACTGATCCACTTCGCCGCTCGGAAACTGATCCACCCCAGGGGTCGGTTTCAGTTGGTCGGACAGTAGCACGCAGACCGGTCTGATTCCGGCTGCGCGTGTAGAAGTGGTTCCTGGTGACGGA